>CAXBNA010000020.1:0-41194 GCA_963976915.1 uncultured Verrucomicrobiales bacterium | reverse complement strand
CATCCCGGCACCGACTACGCGCTTGTTCCCGCCAGCCGAAAAGCCCAGGAAGGTCCCGATGACGACACCAACGAGCAGGTGCAACAGTATCCCGGCAACAGCAGCGGTCGCCGACTCGCCCTGGCCCGCTGGATTGCCGACTCCCACAATCCTCTCACCGCTCGCGTGCTGGTGAACCACGCATGGCTGCGGCATTTCGGCACCGCTTTGGTCGCCAACGTCGATGACTTCGGCCGCCGCTCGCCCGCGCCCCTGCATCAAGACCTCCTCGACACGCTCACGGTCGATTTCGTGGAGCATGACTGGAGCCTCAAGCACCTGCACCGCACCCTCGTCTTGTCCGAACTCTATCGCCGCAGTTCGTCCAATGCCGCCGCCGATCCAGCGGCGTTGAAAGCCGATCCCGACAACGCCTATTACTGGCGGATGAACCCGCGCCGTATGGAAAGCCAAGCCGTCCGTGACAGCCTGCTCCACCTCGCCGGCAACCTGGACCTGACCCTGGGGGGCCCCAGCCTGGATCCGAAACAGGCCAACACCACTCCCCGCCGCTCCCTTTATTTTGTCCAAACGCCCGACACCGAGGACACGTTTCTCGGCGCCTTTGACAATGCCAACGTCCTGGAGTGCTACCGCCGCAACGAGAGCGTCGTTCCCCAGCAGGCGCTCGCCCTCACCAACAGCCAGCTCAGCCGCGACTGCGCCGACGCACTGGCGGCAAAACTCGGCAAGCTCGACGCCGGGGCCTTCGTGACGCAATCCTTCCTCACCGTGCTCGGTCGTCCACCCACGGAGGCCGAGCAGCAGGTGAGCTTGACGGGCTTCGCCGCGTTGAAACAGAACCGCAGCCACTTTTTGCAAGCCCTGCTCAACCACAACGACTTCGTCACCCTGCGATGAGTTCTCCGCGACAGCACACGCCCTTCCTCCGCCGCGACATCCTCGGCGGACTCGGCAGCATTGCGGTCGCGTCGATGCTGAAGGCCGAGGAAGGCTGGCGACCTCCGAGCGGACTGCCGATGCTGCCGCAAAAGGCGAAGCGGGTGATCTGGCTGTTCATGCGCGGCGGGGTTAGCCACATGGAGAGCTTCGACCCGAAGCCGATGCTCACGAAGTATGCGGGCAAGTCGATCGACGAGACGCCTTACAGTGACGTGCTCTCTCCCGAGAAGCTCGAAAACGTGCGTGTGGTGGTGGTGAACGATGCGAACGGCAAGCAGCGCAATGTCATTTACCCGCTGCAGATCGGCTACAAACGCTACGGCCAGTGCGGTGTCGAAATCAGCGATTGGTTTCCGAACATCGGCTCCTGCGCCGACGAGATCGCCTTCATCCGCAGCATGTGGACGACGGACAACAATCACGGCGCGCAGGTCCAGTTCGCCAGCGGACGCCACATGCTGGAGCCACGCGTGCCGACCATCGGCGCGTGGGTCAACTATGGCCTGGGCTCCATGTCCGACAATCTGCCGTCCTTTGTGAACATGGGGCCGCGTTACTTCGACACGCGCGACGGCCACTACCTTGGACCGGCCTACGACGCGATCAATCTGAAGGTCGATCCGAAGAACCCGCTCACCTTTGCCGCGCCGGAGTTTCAGATCGGCCGAGGCGAGCAGGCGGCGCAGTTCGATCTCATTCACAAGCTGAACACGCTCAACGCCGAGCAGTATCCCGGCGACCAGACCCTGGCCGCACGCATGAAGAGCTACCAGCTCGCCTACAACATGCAGGCCGCCGTGCCGGAGACGATGAATCTCGACGGTGAGAGTGCGGAGACGAAGAAACTCTACGGTCTCGACGAGAAGGTGACGGAGCCGTTCGCTCGGCAACTCCTCGTCGCGCGACGCCTGGCCGAGCGCGGCGTGCGTTTTATCCAGATCCAACATGGGGACGGTGCCGCCGGAGCCTGGGACTCGCACTCGGGTTTGAAAAAGAATCACTCCAGCCTCGCGCAGCGGGTGGACAAGCCGATTTCTGGATTACTCAAGGACCTGAAGCAGCGCGGCATGCTCGACGACACGCTCGTCGTCTTCGCCACCGAGTTCGGCCGCACGCCAGGCACCCAGGGCAGCGACGGGCGCGATCATCACCCGTATGGCTTCAGTGTCTGGATGGCCGGTGGCGGCGTCAAAGGCGGCACCATCCACGGCAGCACCGACGAACTCGGCTTCCACGCCGTTGAGCATCCCCACTACGTCACCGACGTCCACGCCACCATCCTCCACCTACTCGGTCTTGATCCTCACAAGCTGGAGATCCCTGGTCGCAAGCGCCTGGAGCGCGACTTTGGGAAGGTGATCGGCCAGGTGCTGGCGTGAGGCAGCTTGGGAAGGACCGGGATCGTCAGCCCAGTGGATTTCTCCAATCCAGTCCGTCGAACCGCGCAAAGTCCGAGTCATTCGAGCACAGCGTGGCCCGGTGGGCCATCGCATGCGCAGCGAGGACAGCGTCGGACAGCACCCGTCCAATCGAGTTAGAGGCCTCCATCAAAGAGAGTGTCCGGTCGAAGTGATCGGGTGCCGGGCTCAAGACGCGGACATGCGGCAACCGGATCCAGCCCTCAACGACGGATCGCGCCTGCTTCAGTGAGACCGCAGCGGGACCCAGATTGGGGTGGGTCGCGATGCGAACAAAACCGAAGAGCACTTCGTGAGGCAGGCCCACCAATTCGCTGCCATTGAGAACCGATTCCCACCACGAGCGGGCGCGATCATGCTCGGGAGCGCTGGGATTGTAGGCATAGAGAAGGAGGTTGATGTCGGGAAGAATCATCCGGATGCCCTTCAGCGATGGAGTTCACGCAGTGTTTCATCATCCTCCCACTCATCCGCCAGCTGATTGAAATTGGCCCCATTGAGGTGCCGAGGAAACGGGACGGAAAACAAGGGTTCCACCCGAATCTTACCGTGAGCACGCTTTCCAAGGGCCGACCGAATCGCCTCATTCAGCACCACCTTGAAGGACCGCCCCGATTCACGAGCGGCTTCCTTGAGCAAGACCTCCGTATCGGGGTCGATGGTAACAGTCGTGCGCATTGTGCAATCATGAGTGCATAAAATTTTGCTGTCAAGACAGCAAATAGTGAGCCGAGTCACCGATCTCTATTCACATCCTCAAATCATGATGCGTTGATATGTTCTTTCGTTGACCGGGAGCTGAGGCAGGCTAGTTTGCGGGCATGCCTTCACGTCCCAATGTCCGTGCCGAACTCGAAGCTGCGATGCGCCAGCGTATCCTGGTCATTGACGGCGCCATGGGCACGACGATTCGGGGTTACAAGGACAAGGGCGTATTGGATGAAGCCTCGGCCCGTGGTGAGCGGTTCAAGGACAACGAAAAGGACATTCTGAACAATGGTGACATCCTGTCGCTGACGCGGCCGGACATCATTGAGGACATCCACAAGCGCTTCCTCGAAGCCGGAGCAGACATCATTGAGACGAACACCTTTTCCGCCACGTCGATCTCCCAGAGCGAGTTCTTCCGTGAGGTGCCCGAGGGTCGGCGCAAGGACCCGGAGTTTTTCCAGCAGATGCTGGAGGATTCGTTCCTCAATGAGCTGGCCTGGGATATCAATTTTCAATCTGCCGAGCAATGCCGGAAGTGGGCGGATCGGATCAGTGAAAAAACGGGCACAAAGCGCTACGTCGCGGGGGCGGTCGGGCCACTGACAGTGTCGCTATCGCAGTTCCCTGACCCAGAGGATCTGAGTTTCCGTTACGTGACCTTTGATCAGGTCAAAGAAGCGTACAAACACCAGATCCGCGCGCTGATCGCCGGGGGTGTGGACACGCTGATGGTGGAGACGATCTTTGACTCGCTCAACGCCAAGTGCGCACTGGTGGCGGCTCGGGAAGTGTTTGATGAGGACGGTGTCGAGCTGCCGGTGCAGATCTCGGCTGCGGTGGGGCGCGGCGGCGAGACGATGATCTCGGCCCAGACCACCGAGGCCTACGCCTACGCCATGCGGCACATCAAGCCGTTGTCGATTGGTCTGAACTGCTCATTGGGCCCCGATCTGATGCGACCGTTTTTGGAAGAGCTGTCGCAGAAGAGTGACACCTTTGTGTCCTGTTACCCGAATGCTGGATTGCCCAATCCGCTGGCTCCGACCGGGTTCGACCTGGTGCCGGCGGACATGGGCAACTATGCCATCGACTTCGCGAAGAGCGGCTTCGTCAACATCATGGGCGGCTGCTGCGGCAATACGCCAGAGCACATCGCGGCCATCGCGGAGGCGGTCAAAGGTCTGCCACCACGTGAGGTCACGACTGACAATCATGCGATGCGCCTGAGTGGCTCGCAGCCGTTCACTTTGGAAACGATTTCCCTCGAAGACGGCGAAGCGCCGCGCCCAAGCTTCCTGATGGTCGGCGAGCGGACGAATGTCGCCGGTTCGCCAAAATTTGCGAAGCTGATCAAGAACGACCAATTCGAGGAAGCCGTCGCCGTGGCGCGTCAGCAGGTGGAGAACGGTGCCGCCGTGATCGACATCTGCATGGACGAAGGCCTGATCGAGGGCGTGCCGGCAATGACGAAGTTTTTGACCCTGCTCCAAGCCGAGCCGGACGTGGCCAAGGTGCCAATCATGGTCGATTCCTCGAAGTTCGAGATCATTGAGGCCGGTTTGAAGCTGCTGCAAGGCAAGGGCATCGTGAACTCGATCTCGCTCAAGGAGGGCGAGGACAAGTTCCGCGAATACGCGCGCATCGTGAAGTCCTACGGTGCAGCGGCGGTGGTGATGGCCTTTGACGAAGAAGGCCAGGCGGCGACCTACGAGGACAAAATCCGCATCTGTGAGCGCGCCTATCGCATCCTCGTGGATGAGATCGACTTTCCGCCGGAGGACATCATTTTCGACCCGAACATCCTCACCGTCGCGACGGGTCTGGAGGAGCACAACAACTACGCGCTCGACTTCATCAACGCGACGCGCTGGATCAAGCATCACCTGCCGTATGCCAAGGTCAGCGGCGGCGTCAGCAACATCAGCTTCAGCTTTCGCGGCAACAACAAGGTGCGCGAGGCGATGCACAGCGCCTTCCTTTACCACGCGATCAAGGCGGGCATGGACATGGGCATCGTGAATGCGGGCATGCTCGAAGTTTACGAGGAGATTCCGAAGGAGCTGCTCGTGAAAGTCGAGGACGTGCTGCTGAATCGCCGTCCCGACGCCACCGAGATCCTCGTGGACTACGCGGAGCAGTTCAAAGGTCAGAGCGGCGTGCAGAAGCAGGCGGCGGATCTGTCCTGGCGCGAAGCTCCAGTGGCCAAGCGGCTAGAGCACGCGCTGCTGAAAGGCATCACCGACTTCATCAACGAAGACACGCAGGAAGCACTCGATGAGCTAGGCAAACCGCTTTCGGTGATCGAAGGCCCGCTCATGGATGGCATGAGCGTAGTAGGCGACTTGTTTGGTGCCGGGAAAATGTTCCTGCCGCAGGTGGTGAAAAGCGCCCGCGTCATGAAGCAGAGCGTCGCTTACCTGGAGCCGTACATGGAGAAGGAAAAGCTCGCCAACCCCGCACAGCGCAGCGCAGGCAAGATCGTGCTCGCCACCGTGAAGGGAGATGTCCACGACATCGGTAAGAACATCGTCGGCATCGTGCTGGCCTGCAATGGCTTCGAAGTCACCGACATGGGAGTGATGGTGCCTTGTGACAAGATCCTCGACAAAGCGGTCGAGATGGGTGCCGACATCATTGGTCTCAGCGGCCTGATCACACCGTCGCTCGATGAAATGGTGCATGTGGCCTCCGAGATGGAGCGCCGCGGCATGAAGCAGCCGCTGCTAGTGGGCGGTGCCACCACCAGTGCCGCGCACACCGCGATCAAGATTGCCCAGCACTACTCGGGCTCCGTCGTCCACGTGCTCGATGCCAGCCGCAGCGTTCCCGTTTCCACGTCCCTGATCAGCGATGATCAGAAGGCGAAGTTTGTCTCCGACAATGAAGCGCGCCACATCCGCCTCCGCGAGGAATACGGCAAGAAGAAGGAGCGCAAGCTACTCTCGCTGGCCGAGTCCCGCGAAAAAGCCTTCACCTGTGACTGGGCCACGCAAGAGATCGCGACGCCCGAGTTCACTGGCACACGAGTCTTTGAAGGGGCCGACATCATTCCGACCCTGCGAGAGTACATCGATTGGTCACCCTTCTTCCATTCGTGGGAATTGCGCGGGCGTTGGAATCGCGAAACGAAGAAGTTTTCCTCCAATCACGAAAACGAGGAGATGAAGGTCGAAGCCGTCGAGCAGGCGGAGAAGCTCTACATCGATGCCAACCTGCTGCTGGATCAGATCGTGAAGGAGAACCGCTTCAACGCGCGTGGCATGTTCGGCTTCTTCCCGGCCAACGCCATCGGTGACGACATTGAGGTCTATGCCGACGACACCCGCAGTGACGTGAAGACCGTCTTCCACACGCTGCGCCAACAGCAGATCAAGAAGGACAAACCCAACTTCGCGCTGAGCGACTACATCGCACCGAAGGAGAGCGGACGAGCCGATTTCATCGGAGGCTTCGCCGTCGGCATCCACGGTGCGGACGAGTTTGCCAAAGAGTTTGACGAAGCGCACGACCCCTACAGCGCCATTGTCGTCAAAGCGGTGGCTGACCGCTTGGCCGAAGCCTTTGCCGAATACCTGCACCTGCAAGCCCGCATTGCCTGGGGATACGAGACGCCCGGTCAGCTCAGCGATGAAGATCTCATCAAGGAGCGCTACCGCGGGATTCGCCCGGCCCCCGGGTATCCGTCACAGCCCGACCACACCGAGAAGCCGATCCTCTTTGATCTGCTCAACGCTACCGAATTGACCGGCGTGGGTCTGACCGAGAGCATGGCCATGCACCCCGGCAGCGCCGTCAGCGGCCTCTACTTCAGTCACCCCGACGTCCACTACTTCGGCATCAGCGTCATCGCCAAAGACCAGATCGAAGACTACGCCCAGCGGAAGGGGATGACGGTGGACGAGGCCGAGAAGTGGCTGGGGCCTTGGTTGGGGTATTGAACGAGCAGCGAACTCGTCACGAATCCGCCGGGAATGGCTCGGCGGTGAGTCGCAGGCGGGCTTCGTCGACTCGCGAGCCCGTTTCGGCGGGAGGAGAAGACAACGGATTGCAGCCTGTCCAAGCGAGGAAAGCGCCGAGACAGAGCAGGCCGACGACAGCGGGGCCGCTGCAGTTCTGCGACGGTAATCGGTGATCGGCTTTGAGAATGGCCGCGATTCTTCGCTCAAGTCGATGGCGACCCACGGCGGCAAACCCCACGCTGAGCACCGGAACCCACGATCCAGTCCGAGGCGCAGATGCGATGTCAAGAAGCGCCGTTGCGTAGATGGTGGGATCGGAACGCCGTGTGGCCGCTTCATCGGCCTCCAGCTCGGTTTGATCCTGCCAGTAGTGCCGCAGCCAGAGAGCCAGTGGGTGAAACCACCAGACGGCTGAGAAAACGGCGAGCGCCAGCGTTCTCCATCCATCGCGCTTCATCAGGTGATGCCACTCGTGATGAATCGAGGCCGTTCGCAGGTCGTCGCTCCACTCCGTCCAATCCTGCGGCAAAAGGATGGTGCTGGGCCAGCCCGGAACGACCATGGGCGTCGCAATGTCGCTCGAGACTCGAACCTGCCGCACCACCCTGATTGGCGAGGCGTTCACCAGTCCGGCGATTCTTTGCGCCGTGGGCGAGTCAAGAGGGACCGAACGACGGCGCCATTGCATCACCGTCACCAAGCCCGCCGCCAAACGACAAAACGCGAACAAGGCTCCCGTCAGCCAAACAAATCCCAGCCAGTTCGGTGAGGATTCGAGACCATGGATCCCAGGAAATGAACGTTCGACCAGTACCGGTGAACTGATGCTGAGTCGGGAGAGAACTTCCGCAACGAGAGGCAATGAACAAACCATCACCGCAGCGGCCTCAAGGATCCCGCGTTGGCGGCGCACGAAGCTGGTTGCGGCCAGAATGATCGTGGCACTCGCGATCCAAAAGAGCAGGCTCATCCTTTGCGTCCTTTCTTCGCATGGTTGTCGATCAGTTCCCGGATGCGATTTCGCTCTTCTTCGGGCAGCGAGTGCTCGGAGGGATCAAGGAGATTCGCCACCAGCTCGGACGGCGAGCCGCTGAAGAACGTGGTCATCATCCGCGTGAGGGCGGATTTCCGCGCCTGTTTGACCGGCACGGCCGGTCGGTAGATCAGGTGGCGCATGCCTTCCACCTTCTCCACATGGGCGAGGCCTTTCTCCACCAGCACCTTGAGAAGCGCCCTCACGGCGGAATAACCCGGTTCATCGGGAAGTTCCCGTTGGACATCGGAAGCCGTGGCTTGACCGAGGCGGAACAAAATGTCCATCGCCTGCTGTTCGCGCTTTGAGAGGACGGTTGGGATCTGCCGTGGCATGCGGGAAGATGATCCAGCAAACGAAGGTTTCAAGCCACAAGTGCTGGAAAAACTGCACATCCTGGTTGACGAAAAAGAAAAAGTGCAGTTTTTTCCGCACATGAAAAAACTTCCGAGCCACCTCACCCGCATTCTGACCTCGACGGTTGCCACCGTATTCCTGTGCCACTGCTCGTCCGTCCGGCCAACGTATGAGAAGGTGGCATCCGCTCCCCCCTCTGCATCGACATCCCGGTCGGCCTTTCCCTTGGAAGAGCGTCCAGGTCTCGGAACGCAGCTTGGTCATGAGTTGCACGATGTCCGCCGAACAGGATGGTTTTTTCGCAAGCATCCGTCTCTGCCGGATGCCGTGGGCCGATTCTTCTACAATGATGAGGAGGGTGCGCAGATGATGGCGGAGCTGGACCAAGGGAAGGAACCCCGAAAGCGGAAGGGAAGCTTTGAACTGATCCCAGGGCGGCTGCGGGCCACGGTGCAAGGCGGTGGCTGGTCAGGCGCGGATGCGCTGCCCTACTATGACACCGGCAAGCGGGTCATCGTTTCGGGAACCTCAGGGCAGAACTACACGATTCGTTTGGAGAATCTGAGCAAGACACGAGCGGAAGTGGTGGTGACCGTGGATGGACTCGATGTGCTTGATGCGAAGCCGGGGTCCGTGAAGAAGCGGGGCTACGTGATTGAAGCCGGGAGTTCGATCACCATTCGAGGAATGCGCAGCGACGGCACACTGCGGGCGTTCCGATTGGGGACTGTGGCGCATTCGACGGCGGCCACTTCCTTCGGAGAGAAGGGTACCCGCAACGTGGGTGTGATTGGCGTGGCTTTGTACCTTGAAGACGAGGCTGCGAGACGTCAGGCGCAGGTGGCCGAGTCCGAGGTGCGTTACAACGCGAATGCGTTTGGCTTCTGAAATTGTCAGGCGCAACGGCGTGGCGATTGGCTGATCACTCAAGCATCCTTTGCCTTGTCTTTCGCCATGTAGCGGAGGACTTGGGCGAGCTTGGAGCGCATGTCCTTGCGGTCGATGATCATGTCCACAAGACCGTGTTCCATCATGAACTCGGCTGTCTGGAAACCAGGAGGGAGATCGGCGTGGGTGGTCTCTTTGACCACTCGGGGACCGGCGAAACCGATCATGCACTTGGGCTCGGCGACGATGAGATCGCCAAGGGTGGCGAAGCTTGCAGTGACGCCGCCGGTGGTCGGGTGCGTCAGGATGGAGATGTAGGGGAGCTGCGCCTCGGCGTGGCGGGCCAGAGCGCCGCTGGTCTTGGCCATCTGCATGAGGCTGAGGATGCCCTCGTGCATCCGGGCTCCGCCGGAAGCAGAAAAAACCAGAACGGGTTTGCGCTCTGCGGTGGCCGCCTCGATCGCGCGGGTGATTTTCTCCCCCGCCACACTGCCCATGCTGGCTCCGAGGAAACGGAAATCCATAACGGCAATCAACACAGGAATCGACTCGATGTTGGCGCGGCCAGTGACCACCGCGTCCTTGAGGCCCGTCTTGGCCTGATAGGCTTTCACCTTGTCGAGGTAGCCCTTGAACTTCAGGGCATCCACGGAATCCAGATTGGCATCGATCTGCTCGAAGGTGCCCTCGTCCACCAGACTGGCGATGCGCTCATCGGAGCCGATGGTGAAATGGTAGCCGCAATTGGTGCAGACGCGGAGGTTCTTGGCCAGCGCCTGTTCGAAGAGGCTTTCACGGCAGGACGGACACTGCTTCCACAGCCCCTCGGGCATGTCCTTCTTCTTCTCTCCCATGTCGGAGACGGAGCGCTTTTTGAAAAATCCCATAGTGATGTCGAATCGAATTCAGCCCGACCCCGCCCTCATTCGATTCTCGAAACGGCCCCTTTGTGGCATGTCGGGGTGGGACGATGGGCTTGAAAAACCCACCGAACCGTCGGGAAAACGAATGACGACCTCGCGGACGCAACGCCGATGCTAACCTCGTGCCACGGTAATCACCACCACTTTTTCGACCCCCGCCAACCGCTTCAGAACCCGGGCGCATTCGTGCGTGGTGGCGCCTGTGGTAAGGACATCGTCCACCAACAGTACCTTGGCACCGGTCAGATCGCGTGTCGGCCGCCAGGGCCAGCGCCGTCTCAGGGCAAAGACGCCCTTCATGTTCCGCAACCGGTGTCTGCGGTCCAGGGATGCCTGACTCTGAGTTGGCTGCGTGCGAGTCAGCGCTGGATACGGCTGAGCCCCAATGTGCTGGGCGAGCTCTTGACTGAGTTCCCAACTCTGGTTGAACTCTCGTTCAAACTCCCGGGATCGATGCAGCGGCACTGGCACCACGATCCACGTGGAGAGATCTTGACTGGCGAGACGCTCGTCTTTGACGGCTTCCCGCAAGAGGCTGGTCAAAGGCCGCCGAAGGGCGATTTCACGACCGTACTTGAACCGATGGATCATTTCCCGGACGGATCCTTCCGCACGGTAGCCGGAAACCGCGAACTCAAAGCCCATTCGACGCCCGGAGCAATTCCAGCATTGAAAAGGGCCGTCTGTCTCCAGATCGTAGGGCTCGCCGCAGCAGTTGCAGTAGGGCGGCTCGATCTTCGGAAACTCCTCGGCACAAGGACCGCAAAAGAACTGCGCCTGCACACCGGCAGGGACGTCGCCAGTCGACCGTGCCAACGGCTCCCCACAAGCCCAACACTGCCGGGGCCAAATCAGATCCACCGCGAGTCCACCAACCCTCCGCGCAGCGGATCCCAAGGACGACTCGGACATTCGATTCGGCATATGCGTGCAACTGGATGCCCGAGTGTGTCGACCCTCGATTCATTTGGCAAGCCAGAGCCCCATTTCGCACTGGTCGAATCCCTTGCACCGCAACTCATTGCCCTCACACTGACCCATCACTCATGGCGGACCCTGAATTCATCCTCGGCATCGATCTCGGCACCACGAACTCCCTCGTGGGCGTCGTGGACAGCGGCTTCCCAATCCTGCTGGCCGATGCGGACGGCAGCCGACTAACACCCTCGGCGGTTCGTCTTGCGGAAGATGGAAACGTCGCCTCCGTCGGTGCCGCCGCCTTGCGTGCCCGCACCGTCGACCCGGGCCGCGTTGTGACCTCCGTGAAACGCCTCATCGGCCGTCGCTCGGATGAAGGCGATTGGACGCCGCCCTACGATCTGGCGATGCTTGGCACCAACCCCATCGAGATCTCCGCCGCTGTGCTGCGCCACCTCAAAGGCATCGCCGAGCATGCGATGGATCAGCCGATCTGCAAAGCGGTCATCACCGTCCCGGCCTTCTTCAACGACGCCCAGCGCAACGCCACCAAGCAGGCAGGCGAGCGCGCCGGGCTGGAGGTCGTCCGCATTCTCAGCGAGCCCACCGCCGCCGCGCTCGCCTACGGCCTCGACAAACTCGACGAACGAAAAAAGGTCGCTGTCTATGACCTCGGTGGGGGCACCTTTGACATCAGCGTCCTCGAGATGCGCGACGGCGTTTTTCAAGTGCTCGCTACGGCAGGCGACACCCAACTCGGCGGCGACGACATCGACCGCGCGATCGTCGAATGGATTTCGGAGAACGCGACCTCGCCCCTGCCGGACACCCCCGAGACTCAGGCCGCGCTCCTGACCGCCGCCGAGACCGCGAAGAAACGCCTGTCCTCGGAAGAATCCACGCGCATCGAGCTTCCCTTCGTCGCCGGAGCCGAAAGCCTCAGCCTTGAGCTTTCCCGCGCACTGTTTGAGAAACTGGCCGGTCCGCTCATCGACCGCACCCGCCAGCACTGTCTCCGCGCTCTCAGCGATGCCGGGGTGACGGCCGACGAACTCGACGAAGTCCTCCTCGTCGGTGGCAGCACACGGATTCCACGGGTCCGCAAGTTTGTGGCCGAACTCTTCGGGCGCGAGCCGAACACGACCTCGAATCCCGACGAAGCCATCGCCATGGGCGCGGTCATTCAGGCAGGCGTGTTGTCCGGGGCGTTGCGCCAGGTTTTGCTCCTCGACGTCACGCCGCTCTCGCTGGGCATCGAGACCTTCGGCGGACTCATGAACGTCATCATCCCGCGCAACACGACCCTCCCGTGCAAAGCGGGTGAGATGTTCACGAACGCAGTTGCGAATCAGGCCGAGATGCTCATCCGCGTGCTTCAGGGCGAGCGCGAAGTCGCCAAAGACAACTGGGAACTCGGCAAGGTCGTCCTCCCCTTTCCTCCCGGTCCCAAGGGCAGCGCCCGCGTCGGCGTGCAGTTCAGCATCGACGCCAACGGCATCCTAGAGGTCCTCGCCCGCGACACCGCGACGAATCAGGACATCGTCCTGGAGATCAAAGACACAGCCGTCGACGTCGATGACGAGCGTGTGGAGAAAATGATCGCCGAAAGTGTCGATCACGCCTTCGAGGACATGAACGAGCGCATTTGGACGGAAGCCAAGATGAAAGCCGAGGAACTCCTGCCCTCCGTCGAGATCGCCCTGGCCCAGCTCGGCGATGCCGTGCCCGCTGAAGAAGCCGCCACCATCCGCCAGCAAGCCGCCGCCGTCCGCGAAATCCTCGACGCCCCCGAGCACAACGCCCCTGCATTGAAGAAAGCCAACCAAGCCCTCGACGAAGCCACCCAGAACCTCGCGGTCCTTCTGATCGACAAAGCGATGGAAGAGGCCCTGGCAAGACGCGGCCTCGTGTAGTCACATCCTGCTTCTATACGGGCTGTTTTCGCTGACGCTCCTCGCCTCTTCGTTTTTGGCCTCTTTGAAGCTGGCTGCGCCAATGAATTTGAGGGCAGCCGATTGGGTCTCTCTCCGCGCTTCCGTGTCGGCGGCATTTCCAACCACTCCGATGTCGGTGCATGTGTCATGCCAGATGCTGAGCAACTTCCACCGCTGAAAGTGCCAGTAGTCTTTGACGGAGGTCGGCGTGACGCCGGTGAAAAGGTCCCCGGCCTCAACCAAGCTCGTCCACCCGTTTTCCAGCACCGGTTGGTAGTCGGCTTGGTACGCCTTGGCGGTGATTTTTCCATCCCGTTTCCCCTTCATGGCCAGCACTTCAGATCCCGCTGCCATCCCATCGATCATCGCCAGCACCACTTGATCGCGCGATCCTGGTGCCGGCTTCTTGGACTGCCCCTTCGTCGCAGTTTGCCTTGCCGCCGTCCAGTCTCCAATCCGCCACTCGGACACCGCTCGCAGCATGAGGGCATTGGACTGAAGCTTCGGATCAAGCCGCATGATGTAGCCGTCGGTGAGCGTCGCCCGCACCGTTTGATAGCGATCCACAAAGACGGAGTCGGCACCACCGTCTTCCGCCATCGCCGCCTTTTCAAAATCGGTCTGGACATTTCGATAGTCGAGCGTGGTGCATTGCACGAGGGCAAGCGCCAGCAGGGCGAGGAACCAGGATGCGAGTGGACGGGAGGAAGCGAATTGTTTCATGAGGTGACTTGTGATGGGTGAACGGGATTATGCCGCGAGAACAGAAGGTGGATTGGTGGGAGCCGCCCGGAGAATTTCCATGGCGGCAAGGGC
The DNA here is from genome assembly GCA_963976915.1 of uncultured Verrucomicrobiales bacterium. Classification (GTDB taxonomy): domain Bacteria; phylum Verrucomicrobiota; class Verrucomicrobiia; order Verrucomicrobiales; family Verrucomicrobiaceae; genus CAXBNA01. The sequence goes on along the minus strand of CAXBNA010000020.1, from coordinate 27,295 downwards.
GACGGCCTTCGGCTCGTTGAGGTCGACTTCCTCCCAAAGAGCGCGCGTGAGCATTTGCTCGACGAGCCAGGCAAGGTTGGCCCCGTTGATCCGGCCTTTGAATTCTCCCGAGGCAAGCTGCAACGCGGTGGTGGTGGCGGTTTTGACAAACTCCTGATCCTCCTCGTCCACCATCCGGGTGACATTCGCCGAAACGACTGGGAGAATACGTTGGGCAATTTCCACGAACGTCTCCCGCGACACCAGCTCCCGTGGGTCGTTCGTTTCCAAGATTGCCGTTGCAACCTGCTTGAGCGACTGATGAAGGAGGTTTCCGACCGGAGACACCTTTTCAAGATCGATCAATTGATCCGAGTTCTGCAAGGCAACACGGAGGGACGTTCGAGCCAAGGCGATCAGGCCCTCGCCGGTCACCAGCTTTGCCGGATCATCTCCGAGGGACCGGCCCACAGACGCGATGACTTGGGCGAGTATCGTTTTCTTCGGATCACTGTCGGCACCACCCAAGAGTTGCTCTGGATTCCTTGCGACTTCGGCCAGGAGAATCTGCGACAGTTCCAGGAGTTGCTTCTGAGAGAAAAGCGATCCCACATTGCCGCCTCCAGCGAGCGTTTTGGAAAGTCCTCCCGCCATTGCAGCCAGGGCTTGCGTGGCAAACTGTGCTTGAGCTCCCTGCGGCCGAAGCATCGTTTCCATGTTCTCGCCTGTGGCTTGGAGCGCTGCCTGAACAATCTTGGCCGCCACTTCCTTGCCGAAAAGATCCTTCCACTTGGGTTCTCCGCCATCTGTGGATTGGACCTCCACTCTGGCCTTGGCCAGCACTGTGGATGTCTCCCGAATGATCTCCTGGATGACTTGGTGGGTTCCGAACTGCTCGGCATTGTCGCCCACGGCTCGCATCGCACTTTGAAAGAGCAGGTCCAGGGACTCAGCCGTGAACCAGTCCTCCTTTCCCTTGATCCCCTCCAACACCTGCTTCGCCGTGCTTTGGACCACCGATTTGGCAACGCCGTCGCCGGGCCAGAACAAATCTGGATTTTCCGTAAACGCTTTTGATCCTCCCCGAAGCAGGCTTGAACCCAGTCGTTTCAGCAGTTTTTCCCGTCCGGCCTTTTTGCCCGGACTCGTGATCGCGTCGACGTCCTCCAGCAGTGCTGAAGTGATTCCACCCAGAAGCGCCCGGGTGCGCTGGTCATCATCCACCAAGTCTGTGTTGTCGGAGAGCGTCTTGAGCGCGGAGGTCAGAAGATCGCCGACCACTTGCTCGCTCGATCCTTCCGCGAAGGGGGTGTCCTTGAGGGCGGTGACAAAGCTGGTGACGAGCTGCTGTTGATTCCCATTTTTTCCAAACACCGCCGGATTGGCGACCGCATAATCCACGCCAATCTCAACGATGGTTCCAAACAGTCGGCGCACGGCGGGTTTGCTCTTCGCTTCTTCGTTAAACTGGTCAATGCGCACATAGACGCTGGCTGCCTGACCGGCAGAACCACTCATCACCTCTGCAGCTCCCACAGCCTTCCGATAGACCTCGATGAGTTTCGCTTCCGAGTAGTTGTGATAGGGACCGCCAGGGCCGCACAAAGCCTGATTCTCCGGCAAGTCAAAGAAGTCGACCATCGCAGCTTTGTCGGCATCGGGCAGCTTGTCCCCCATCGGCAGCGCCAAAGGCCGCTCCGCAGTCTTGTCGATGATGATTTCGTTGCCTTTTCGCGCAAGGCGCACGCCTGCCTCAATGGCGGCCAAAACGACGGGTGCAGAGATGATCATAATAAGATTGAGCTAACCAGCGTGGAAATCTTAAAACATACTTGAAGACTATTGGCAAACTAAAAAGTTTTGTCACACGCTCGACTGTAGTGCCACAGGTTGGCCGCCGTGTCCCCACAGCGCCGTCGTTGCAGGCCAGGCGTGATGAACCACATTGCAGAATTCCGGAACCTCTGTCAGCCAGCGTGCCGGACTGGTTACAGTCCGCCCTACCTTCCATCGCAACCGGGGCGGTTGTAGGCAGCGGGATTCAGCCGACCGCTCTCAAAAGCTCCTCCACCCACTCCGTCACCTTCTCGGTCGCCGGGCCAATCCGATGTTGGGTGAACACGGGCGAAATGGCAGTGGCTTCACGATTGATCTCAATGAGCTCCCTCGCCCCGGATTGAGCCGCGAGCTGGGCAAACCCCGCAGCAGGATACACGACACCGGAGGTGCCAATGGCCGCGAACACGCCGCAGCGAAACAGCGCGTCCTGAATGGCGTCCATCTCAAAGGGGATCTCGCCAAACCAGCAGATGTGCGGGCGGAGATGACCGGCCGCTCCACATCGCGAACAGCGGCTCTGTGAACTCATTTCATCGGTCCATGGGTGAACCCTTTCACAGGCCACACAGCGTGCTTTTCGCAACTCACCATGCATGTGAATCAGATTCCGGCTGCCTGCGCGCTCATGCAGGTCATCGACGTTTTGCGTGACCAGCAGAAAATCGCCAGGCCATTCGCTCTCCAGACGCGCCAACGCTTCATGGGCGGCGTTGGGAGAGACGGTGTGCAGCGCAGCACGCCGGAGGTTGTAAAACTCGTGCACCAGCGCCGGATCGCGGGCATATCCCTCGGGTGTCGCCACGTCTTCGATGCGATGCCCCTCCCACAGGCCATCGGCGTCGCGAAACGTCGCCACGCCGGACTCGGCCGAGATACCGGCTCCGGTGAGGATGACGATGGAGGGGGCGGACATGTGGGACAATGGAAGGTGCGAAGAGGATGATGAAAGACCCTGCATCGGGGCGCAAGTCTCTCTTGGAAAACGGCGAAGGTAGGGCGAGTTGTCCCCAACAGGCCGTCGTTGCTGGCCGATGAAAACTCCGGCATCGCCCCAGACCTTCAGAGCCCCTGACCGAACGCGGCTGACTGAGGACAGTCAGCCCTGCCTTTGAGTCTTTTGCGAGGATTGGGACAGGCATCAGGAAAATCCGCCAACCTTGACGAGCTTTGGCAGACCCAGCTCAGTCGCCCAATGCGGCGGACTGAGGACCGTCCGCCCCATTTTCAGGAGCGATCTCAGCGTTCTGCGCTCGAAACTCCGCCAGCTTCGTTTTCAGTGCGGCGACCTCGACTTCCATGTCGGTGATCTTTTTCTCCAGCGAGGCGATGTACTTCCGGGGATTGCGCTGACCCACACGATCCAGCAGATTGAAGAGCAGGACCAGCTTCCACGCCCGCATGGTGACGCTTCGGAGGCGGTAGGCGCGGGCAAGTTTGGCGAAACGCAGCAGCCGAAGGAACCGAAGGAAGGCCACGAGCGGCAAGAGGATGATCACCAGATTGATCCAATGCTTGATGCAGTAGCGGACCTTGTTGGGGCAGGCGGAGACCATGAGGATGAACTCGACTGCGAACCCCAGCCAAATGACGGCGGTCAGGGCGTGGGTGCCAAACGCCAGGACCGGCGAGGCCTCCAGCCACTTCTGGCCGACGAACTCGATCAACAGCACGGGCACGATCAGCAGCGTCAAGATGATCATCGGCAGCGCCAGCCGCAGCTCCAACTTCGAAAACGATTCCTCATCCACCCGCTGCCAACCGCAGAAGGGCACCCAGATCCAGTCGTTCGGGTAACGCGGAGACACGGCCAAGCGCATTGGCGGAATCAGGAGCACCATCAGCAGTCGTTTCCATGCCTGTCCTTTGTCGGAAGCCTGCACGAGGCCAAACACGCCCTCGAATCCAATCAAAATCCACAGCCCTTTCAGTCCCTTCCATAGCAGATGATCTCGCGCCATCGCATCACGAAAGGCCTCGCCGCTGTCTCCATGGGGCAGGATCAGCCCGATCAAGGCCAACTGCGCCACCACCACCGTGAACATCAACCCTTCCCGGATTTGGTTTTCCGGAGGCATGGCGGAGTCGGCGTTGGGGAGGGCTTCAGGCATCGACGATCACCTCTAATGCCGCTGACCCTCCCGCCGGGCAAGTCAAACGTCTGTGACCCGCCCGGCTCCGTGGTTTACAAACCGCCTCGTCGCCTGCACTTTCCCCACCCATTTTTCCAATTTCCCCTATTTCCATGCCCGAATTGCCCAAAACCTACACGCCAGCCGAAGTCGAAGAACGCTGGTACCAAAAGTGGCTCGATGACAAATGCTTCGAAGCGGACCCTGCGCGTGTGAGCGAGACCCGCCCGGCCTACTCCATCGTCATCCCGCCCCCCAATGTCACGGGCATCCTCACCCTCGGCCACGTGCTCAACAACACCATCCAGGACATCCTCTGCCGCCGCGCCCGGATGCTGGGAAAGGAAGTCCTCTGGCTGCCCGGCACCGACCACGCGGGCATCGCCACGCAGAACGTGGTGGAAAAGACCCTCCGCAAGCAGGGCGAGATCAGGCACCGCAACGACCTCGGCCGCGAAAAGCTGGTGGAGAAGATTTGGGAATGGAAGGAGAAGCACGGCGGCATCATCATCCAGCAGCTCAAGAAACTGGGCGCTTCCTGCGACTGGAGCCGTGAGCGGTTCACCATGGACGCAGACTACAGCCGCTGCGTGCAGGACGTCTTTGTCGATCTCTACAAGAAGGGCCTCATCTACCGCGGACGCCGCATGGTGAACTGGTGCCCGGTCGCCCTCAGTGCCATCAGCGACGAGGAGGTCGTGATGAAACCGCAGAAGGGTTTCATGTACCACTTCAAGGTCGAAGTCGTCGAAGAGCCCGGCACGTTTTTGGAAATCGCCACCACGCGGCCCGAGACGATCCCCGGTGACACCGCCGTCGCCGTCAATCCAAACGACCCGCGCTACGCCAAGCTCATTGGCAAGCACATCCGCCGTCCGCTCCCGGTCGAAAATCAGGCGGAGATCCCCATCGTGGGCGACGACCATGTGGACTTCGAGTTCGGCACCGGCGTGCTCAAGGTCACGCCTGCTCATGACAAGGCGGACTTTGCCATCGGCGAGCGCCATAACTTGGAGATCATCGACGTGATGCATCCCAACGGCACGATGAACCTCATCGCCGGGAACGACCTCGCTGGACTGGACCGCTTTGCCGCACGCAAGAAAGCCGTGGAGCTCCTCCAAGAGAGCGGCGCCTTCGTGAAGGAAGAGCCGCATCAAAACAACGTGGGCTACTCCGAGCGCGCCGACGTTCCGATCGAGCCGCGCCTCAGCGACCAGTGGTTCCTCAAGTATCCGAGCGTCAAAGAGTCCACCGACGTCGTGGCGGATGGAGCGATGCGTTTCTATCCGGATCGTTGGGCCAAAGTGTACGACCACTGGATGAACGGGCTCCAAGACTGGTGCATCAGCCGTCAGCTCTGGTGGGGGCATCGGATTCCGGTGTGGTATCACAAAACCGAAGACCAGGTGCATTGCGACGTGACGCCTCCGTCCGACCCTGAAAACTGGGAGCAAGATCCCGATGTCCTCGACACCTGGTTCAGCTCTTGGCTCTGGCCGTTTGCCACGATGGGATGGCCGGAGAAGACCGACTCGTTGAAAGCCTTCTACCCGACGACCGATCTCGTCACCGGCCCCGACATCATTTTCTTCTGGGTCGCCCGAATGATCATGGCGGGCTACGAGTACATGGGCGAGCTGCCGTTCAAGAACGTCTACTTCACCGGCATCATCCGTGACAAGCAGGGCAAAAAGATGTCGAAGAGCCTCGGCAATTCCCCCGACCCGCTGGAGCTGATCTCGAAGTACAGCGCCGACGCCCTTCGCTTCGGCATCATGCGTGGAGCCCCGCTCGGGCAGGACATCCTGTTCGATGAGAAGAACGTCGAGCTTGGTCGGAATTTCTGCACCAAGCTCTGGAACGCCGCGCGCTTCCGCCAGATGCAGGGTGGATCTCACGAGGGCGAGATCGATCCCACGCTCCTCACCACGGACGACAAGTGGATCCTCCTCCGCCTCAACACGGCCATCGAGGAGGTCACCACCGCGCTGGAAGAATACCGCTTCAGCGATGCCGCCTCCAGCCTCTACCGTTTCTTCTGGAGCGAGTACTGCGACTGGTACGTCGAGGCCTGCAAAGCCACGCTTCAAGGAGACGACGCGAAGCGGCAGGCCAATGCGCTTGCCGTGATGGACTTCGTCCTCGGCCACACGCTGCGCCTCTTCCATCCCTTCCTCCCCTTCATCACCGAAGAACTCTGGCACGGCATGGGATTCAGCAAGGACATGCCCGCCGACCAGGGCGGCGACAGCATCATGACCGCGCCTTGGCCAAAGCCACTCGACGCGGACGAGCAGACGCACTTCGGCCTTCTGCCCGAGGATGAAAAGACCGCGAACGACCGCTACGAAACCGTCAACCTCGGTCGCGGCCTCAAAAGCGCCTTCAACCTCCCCGGCAACAAGCGTGTCCGCTACATCCTCAAGCCCGCGAACGAACTCGCCGAGCACGACGTCGAGGTGCTTCGCATCCTTCTGAATGCCGAACCTCTCGATGTGGATCCCGCCGCTGCTCCGGCGAAAGGCACGCCCACCGTGCTCACACCCCTGGGCGAACTCTTCCTCCCCCTCGATGGCCTGATCGATGTCGAGGCCGAGCGCGCCCGTTTGACCAAGGAAATGGAAAAGGTCACGGCCGAACTCCACAAGGTGCTCGCCAAGCTCAACGACGAAAACTTCACCTCCAAGGTCCCCGAGAAAGTTCTCCAAGACCACAAGCATCGCGCCGCCGATTGGGCCGAGAAAAAAGCAAAGCTCAAGGAGATGCTCGCCGCGTTGGGGTAATCATCAATGGGAGGGCAAGGTTGCCTGGCTTCGCCGGCCCTGCGGGCAGCGGTTACTTCGTAACGCTGGCTGTCTCCGCTGCGCTCCGGTTCTGCCGCGCCCATTTTGAAATGGGTTCTGCCATCGACCTGCAACGTCTCAAGAAAGCTACGGCTCGCTGGCAGGCTCGTCCTCCAGAAATCCGGTGGACGATCTTCCCCATTCCGTGATTGAATCCCCTCGATGTTCAATCCATCCGGCCACCCCTACTGATCCATGTTCGAGTACCATCGCTATGTCCGGACCTTGGGGGTCGTGTTTCTGATCTTTTGGACCGCACTTGCGATTCAGCCGCTGAACCGTCAGGACTGGATTCTGGAGAACCTGCTGATGATTCCGGTCACGGGCATGGTGGTCTGGGGCTACCGGAACCACCTCTTCACCCGGCTCGGCTTCACGCTCATCTTTCTCTTCTGCATCCTGCACGGGATCGGCGCTCACTACACGTACTCGCAGGTGCCGTACGACGTTTGGTGGACGTCGTGGTTTGGTCATCCCTTCAACGATTACTTTGGTTGGGAGCGCAATCACTTCGACCGGCTCGTTCATTTCAGTTACGGGCTTTTGATTGCCTACCCGATCCGCGAACTCTTCCTGCGCGTGGCGAAGGTGCGTGGCTTCTGGGGATATTTCCTCCCACTCGATGTCACCCTCTCGACCTCGGGTTTCTACGAACTTGTGGAGTGGGTCGTCGTGGAGGTGCTCGGCGGAGAGGCTGGCATGGAATACCTTGGCTCACAGGGCGACATTTGGGACGCTCAAAAAGACATGGCCCTGGCCTCGACGGGGGCGCTCATCGCCATCCTCCTCACGGCCGTCATCAACATTCGATGTCAACGGGACTTCACCCATGAATGGCTCGAAAGTCTCGAGGTGGATCCGAACGAGCTGGATCATTTGTGACCGGAGGAAGGTTTCTGCTCGCCCTCCAGAGATTTCTTGTCCCGCCGCGCTGCTCACGCTACAACGCATGGCATGTCCACCATTTCCCGTCGCTCCTTCTTCACCACCCTTGCCGCCGGAACCGCCACCGCCTCCATCGCCCGCGATTGGACCGGACAAATCCCCGAGCGCTATCCGGATCCGGATGTGATTGCCCTCGAACCTGCGTTCGAGAAGTACATTCAGGGAAACTCGCCCATTCGCCGCCTGCACACCGGCATGCTCTGGGCGGAGGGCCCGGCCTGGAACGGTGCGGGCAACTACCTCGTCTGGAGCGATATCCCGAACAACGCTCAGATGCGCTACCTGCCCGAGGACGGTCACGTCAGCGTGATGCGAAACAATTCCGGCAACAGCAATGGCAACACCTTCGATTGGCAAGGTCGCCAAATTTCTTGCGAACACGCCAACCGCCGCGTGGTCCGGTACGAACTCAACGGCAAGATCACGACGTTGGCGGAAAGCTTCGACGGCAAGCCCTTCAACGCGCCCAACGACGCGGTGGTGCATCCCGACGGCGGCATTTGGTTCACCGATCCGGGCTACGGCAGCATGATGGACTACGAGGGCAACAAGGGGGAACTCTTCCTCAAGGAAGCCGTCTATCGCATCGATCCCTCGGGCAAAATCGAGAAGGTGACTGACGAGCTCGAAAAACCGAACGGCCTGTGCTTCTCGCCCGACTACAAGAAGCTCTACATCGTGGACACCGGCGCACCGAAGGAGATCCGTGTTTATGAGGTGGCCGAAGGTGTGAGACTCGGCGAAGGGAAATCCTTTGCCGTGAACAAGGGCCAACTCACGGCACCCGAAGGCAAGGGAGGTTCCGACGGCGTCCGCTGCGATGTGGACGGGAATGTCTGGGCCAGCGCCGGTTGGATAGGCGACGGCTACGATGGCGTCCATGTCTTCACACCCGAAGGCCAACTCATGGGCCAGATCAAACTGCCCGAGACCGGCAGCAATCTCTGCTTCGGCGGCCCCAAACGGAACCGCCTCTTCATCACCGCCAGTCAGAGCCTTTACTCGCTGTGGGTGAACACCAACGGCGCGCATTTTTGCTGAGGACTGCACCCAGCCTCCATGGTGTGGGTGAGATCAATCATCCAGTCTGGAGGCGTAGGAACGGGTCAGAAGAGAATGGCACTGGGAAAAGGGTGATTTGGGACGAAGGAGGAGATTCGCCTTCGTCCGCGGAGCGACCCAAGGACGGTCGCGATAGCGAGCGCGGTGCACTCGAGAACGACTGTCTCACAGACATGGACGGCCGAGCAGCTGGGGATGAAGAGTGCGATGAACGTGAGCCAGCAACTGAGGAACATGAGGGCGGGCCAGGTGAAGTTGTTGAAGGAGATCAAGCAATGGTTGTCAACTATCGGCTCCTGACCCTTTTGGAATTGAAATCGATGTTTGCCAGTCCGCCAGTCCATTTGCGAGTTCGGCCATCTGCATCAAATCGTTTGGAAGATCTGCAGCCTTTTCAACTTCATACTTCAGAAGCAAGAACTCTCTTTGTTTGTCATTCTTAATCAATTCCTGATCTTCGAACACTGCAAGAAGTTGCACGAAGTTCATGATTGAAGTCCTTGCCACTGCATTTTCGCCCATTTGACGGCCTTTTCGAAAGCCGATAACACTCCCCGTGTACAAGCCGAAGCTGAAAAGAGTAACGGCGCACAAAATACATTTAATCATAATACCATTAACCTAAGGGTAACAATTTCGTTTCTCGAAGCGGGTCAGCGTACAAATAATCGAAAACTTTCCCCATTTCAGTATCTCTCTTCGATTGACCCTGAGCTGATCGGCCAGTTTTTTGGGGGCCACTTTCAATAGACGCCCTCGCCGATCTCTCGCAACTGCTGGCTCACCTTCGGTGCCGGCTTCATGACCGGTCCTCCGCCAGCCATCCCTGCGGCACCCCCTACGGCGTTCCATTCGACTCCGTGACCAAACCAACACCGGCTTGGGTACCCCTGACCGCTCTTCCCGCAGTTCAGCCACACCGACACACACGGACATCCCCGTGACCGATCCCGATCACCTCCGTCCCCCGCTCCTTCGCGATCTCGGCGAAAGGCGGGCCCTGCCAGGCAAACCGTCTTGACCTGGATTGCAGGATAACGGCAGTCGTTTTGGGCCACAGGTGAGATGGAGATCTGCCTTGCACCTTTGCGGATCGCGTGGTGCCTGACCTCAACCGATCCATCGCACATCACTCCACTCCATGTGGGAAGTGAGCATCGTGTCGTCGTCGAACAGGAAGTGGCCGCAGAACTGTTTTCGATCTACGAGGAGCTCGCGGAGCCAGAAGCGATCATCGGCCCACATCTCCTCCATCGGAAGCGCGTCCAGCGGGGTCCACAGAGGGATGGCCTCGTCGGTCTCGATGGGCTCGCCTTCGTGGCGGGTGCCAAGGAACACCGCGACGTGCATTTTCAATCCATCGACAAATTCAAACCAGAGCTCACCGTGTTTGACCGGGTCGAGCACCGTGATGCCGAGCTCTTCCTGAGTTTCGCGGACAGCGCATTCGGCAGGCGTTTCACCGGGATCGATCTTTCCACCGGGACCGTTGATCTTGCCCGCCCCGAGGCCGCGTTTTTTGCGGATCAAAAGGACTTGGCGCCGGGATTCATCGACGACGAAGAGCAGCGTGGCGCGAATGCCGGGCTGCCAATCGTTCCAGTTCACGGTCACAGGGGCAGTATCGGTCACTGGGCGAGTTCCTCCACCGTCGGACAGGCGCAGACGAGGTTGCGGTCGCCGTAAACGTTGTCCACGCGGGCGACTGGCGGCCAGTACTTGTCCTCGCGTACCCATAGTGCGGGGAACGCCGCCTGCTCGCGCGTATAGGGGCGATCCCACTTCTCAGCGAGCACGGCCGTCGCAGTGTGGGGTGCTTTCTTGAGCGCGTTGTTCTCCGGGCTGACTGCACCCGTTTCCACCTCTTGAATCTCGGCGGCAATCGTTCGCATGGCGTCGCAAAAACGATCCAGCTCGGCCTTCGACTCGCTCTCGGTCGGCTCGATCATGAGTGTGCCCGTGACGGGCCACGACATGGTCGGGGCGTGGTAGCCGAAATCCATGAGTCGCTTGGCCACGTCTTCAACGGTCACTTTTTCAAACTGACGAAAGTCGAGGATGCACTCGTGGGCGACGAAACCTTTGGCACCCTTGTAGAGCGTCGGAAAAACGTCGGCCAATTGCCTAGAGACGTAGTTGGCGTTCAGGATCGCGTAGCGGGTCGACTCGACAAGGCCCGGGCCCATCATGGCGATGTACATCCAGGAGATCGTGCAAATGCTGGCACTGCCCCAAGGCGCGGAGCACACGGCCCCTTCGGAGCGATCCTCACCCCAGGCGCGGTGCCCGGGCAGATGCGGACGCAGGTGCGCAGCGACCGCGATGGGCCCAACTCCGGGACCACCGCCCCCGTGCGGGATGCAGTAGGTTTTGTGCAGATTCAGATGGCAGACATCGGCCCCAATCCTTGCCGGTGACGTCAATCCGAGCTGGGCATTGAGGTTGGCCCCGTCCATGTACACCTGTCCGCCGTGCTCGTGCACGAGAGCGCAGACCTCCACGATGGCCTCCTCAAACACACCGTGCGTGGACGGATACGTCACCATCAGCGCGGCGAGGTGATCCGAGTGGGTGCGGATCTTGTCGCGCAGGTCGTTGAAGGAAATGTTTCCATCGCTGTCGCAATTGACAGGCACGACTTTCATCCCGCACATCACCGCGCTGGCGGGATTGGTCCCGTGGGCCGACGTTGGGATGAGGCAGACGTCGCGATGCATCTCGCCCTGCGCCTCATGGAAGCGCTTGATGGCCAGAAGGCCGGCGTACTCGCCCTGCGAACCTGCATTGGGCTGGAGCGAGACGGCGTCAAAACCGGTGCACTCGGCGAGCCAATCCTCCAGCTCGTTGAACATCGTCTTGTAGCCATCCGCCTGATCCAACGGTGCGAAGGGATGCAACCCACCGACCTCAGGCCAGCTCAGCGGCATCATTTCCGCAGCGGCGTTGAGTTTCATCGTGCAGGAGCCGAGTGGGATCATGCTCCGGTTCAGCGCGATGTCCTTCGTCTCGAGCTGGCGCAGGTAGCGCATCATGCTGGTCTCCGACTGGTAGCGCTGAAAGACGGGATGGGTGAGGAAGGGCGACTCGCGCTGGAAGATGGCCGAGAAATGCGGTGCCGCGTCTTCGTCCAAGGCCGGTGCGTGTGACGGTGAGCCAATGCCAAAGGCGGCGGCGAGATTCTGCAGGTCGTCTTCGCGAACGCGCTCGTCGAGCGCCACACCAACATGCGTTTCATCGACGAGTCGGAGATTGATGCCGTAGCGAAGTGCGCGCGTCACCACGTCGGCAGCGTCCGGCACGCGAACGGTGAGCGTGTCGAAGAAATTGTCGCTCACCACCTCGCGACCGTGGCTGATCAGCTCGCGCGCCAACCAGACGGCGGCACTGTGAACGCGGCGTGCGATGGCTTTGAGCCCCTCTGCTCCGTGGTAGGCGGCGTAGGCGGCGGCGATGACGGCCAGAAGGACCTGCGCGGTGCAGATGTTGCTCGTGGCCTTCTCGCGGCGGATGTGCTGCTCGCGCGTTTGGAGCGACAGGCGATACACGGAGCGGCCTTCGGCATCGTGCGTGACACCGACGAGGCGACCGGGCAGACGGCGCTTGAGCGAATCTTTGACCGCCATGAAGGCCGCGTGGGGTCCGCCGAATCCGAGAGGCACGCCAAAGCGCTGACTGTTCCCGACGCAAATGTCCGCGCCGAACTCACCGGGCGGACGAAGCAAGGTCAGCGCCAGCAGATCGGCGGCAACGACCAAGAGGGCACCTTCTTCGTGCACGGTGTTTGCAAGATCCTCAAAATCCTCGATGACGCCCTGGGTATCCGGATACTGCACGAGCACGGCGGCCAATCCCTTGAGGCCATCGGGCTTCCAATTCGCAATGTCCACGACCTCCACCTGAACGCCCAGGGCGTGCATGCGAGTGGAGATGACATCCATGTTGTGCGGATGCAGGCGATCTGAGATCACCACGCGATTCGACTCGCGAACCTGGGCCACGGCGAGGCCCAGGGCCTCCGCGCAGGCCGTCCCTTCATCGAGCAGCGATGCTCCCGCGACATCGAGGCCGGTGAGGTCGCGGATCATCGTTTGGAAATTCAGCAGCATCTCCAAGCGGCCCTGTGCGATCTCCGGTTGGTACGGCGTGTAAGCGGTGTACCAACCGGGATTTTCAAGGATGTTCCGCAGGATGACCGGCGGCGTGAAGGTGTCGTGATAGCCCAGTCCGATGAAGGAGCGAACGACCTTGTTCCGCCCCATCACCTGCCGCATCCGGCGCAGCGCCTGCTCTTCGGTCAAGGCCGGAGGAAGGTTCAGCGCCTCGGTGGATCGAATGTCGGCTGGGACGACCTTGTCGATCAATTCATCGACGGAACTGCAGCCAATGGCCTGGAGCATCTCCTCCGTTTCCGTGGTGGAGGGGCCGATGTGACGACGGGCGAAGGAAGAGAGGGAGGGCATTTTCGGGAATCGATGCAGCAAAGCTGCGGACGCATCAGGCAAGATGCTTCTCGTAAGCGGCAGCGTCCATGAGGGACTCGACTTCGGTCGGATCGGCGACCTTGATCTTGAAGATCCAGCCGTTCTCGTACGACGAGGTGTTCACCAGACTCGGATCCGTCGAAAGAGCTTCATTGACCTCGGCGATCTCCCCGCTGACCGGCGCGTAAATGTCGCTCGCCGCTTTGACGGACTCGACAACGGCCACTTGATCGCCCGCCTTGACCTGCGCACCCACGGTCGGAAGCTCGACAAACACCACGTCGGTCAACTCTTCCTGAGCGTGATCCGTGATGCCCACCGAGGCGGGAGCTTCAGACGGACGGATCCACTCGTGCGAATCGCGATATCGGAGGTCGGTAGGGATTTGGCTCATGGCGTGGGAGAGTCTGAGGCTGGAGTGGAGGGCTTCTTATTGTAAATGGGTTTCTTGCATGTCTCCGCCGGAAACGTCCGTCCACGGATCTCGATTTCCAGATCGATTCCTGGCTTGGACAGCGCCAACGGGAGGTAAGCCATGCCGATGCCACACTTCAGGCTCGGGCTTTGGGTGCCGCTGCAGACCTCGCCCACGACCTCGCCTTTGCGGAGGACAGGATAGTGCGCTCGTGGAGGAGGAGCAGCTCCCGTCATGCGAAAGGCGGTCAGTTTGTCCGGCAGTCCTTCTTCCTTCTGGGAGATCAGAGCGTCGCGACCGACAAAGGCTTCCTTGTCGAGCTTCACGAAAAAACCGAGGCCGGCTTGGAGAGGCGTCCGTTCGGGGGAGAGGTCGTTTCCATTCAAAGGATAGCCCATCTCCAACCGCAGGGTGTCGCGAGCCCCGAGACCGCAGATCTGACCGCCCTCAGCGACGACGGCGTCGTAAAGCTTGCGATACCACGCCGGTCCCTCTTCGTCCGGGGGGAAGAACTCAAACCCTTCTTCACCCGTGTAACCGGTGCCGCACGACCACATGAACCCTTCGACCGACGCCGCCATCTGGACGGAGTTGCGTTCTGGATAGGGGGCCGTCATGCCAAAAACACGGGCGAAGACGGCGCGGCTCTGCGGCCCTTGAACGGCCATCCCGGCCGTGAAGGGACTGAGGTCCGCCATGGTGATGTCCTCCTTGTCAGGTCGCAGGGCGACGAGGTGCTGCCAGTCCTCCTTGGCTTTCGAGGCATTGACGACGAGGAAAAATTCTTTGGGGCTGGTGCGATACAAAATCAGGTCGTCGATCACGCCTCCCTCTTCGTTGAGCAGCAAGGTGTATTGACCTTCGCCTGGGGACAGTGCGGTCACATCGTTTGTCAGCGACCGATTCAGAAAGGCTTCGGCATCCTCCCCACTGACGAGGAACTGGCCCATGTGCGAAATGTCGAAGAGGCCGACTTTCTCCCGCACGGCGAGATGTTCATCGACAATGCCCTTGAACTGCACCGGCATCTCCCAACCGGCAAAGGGGACCATTCGACCCCCAAGCTCGACGTTCACCTCATGCAGAGGTGAGCGGCGCAGGGTGGAATCAGCGTCAGACACAGCTCGCCTATCATCGTGAGACGCTGGGGCTTGTCAATCGGGACGACGACCCCAAACCCGACATGTGCTGCAGAGAGCCTGGAAGTGAGGGTCTTCGGCCGACCGCTCCTCCTCCGAGGAAGAAAGACTGGCCCTCCCAGAGGGGCTCATTCCGGCAACCCGCCACCAGTGACGCCGCTGTCGTTGAGGACGAGGTCGTCCGCAGTAAACAGCTCCCGATCAGGACCAGCGGAGCGGATCTCCGTGGTGTTTTGGTCCACCGGATGAAACCAATACGGCGTCCCCCAGCGATCCGTGAGTTCGCCGTTTCGGACGGCAGGGTGGTTCTTTGGAAGAAAAGTCCCCTCACCTTGACCAATGAGCGCCGCCGTGATGTCTCCGTTTTCACCCGAGGGATGCCCCCCGCTGGCACGCGCCGCCAGATTGAGGATTTCCTGAATCGCATCGAGGTCTTCCTCGGGCTGCGTTGCTTCGTCGTTGAGCTTGGACGTGATTTGCCGAACACCTTCGTCCATGGCTGCAGAGGGTGCCTTCCGCAGCGCTTGGGGCGTGGAAAAACCTGACGACGAGGATCCTGCTGGCCGCGCCACTTCTGCTTGAGGCTCGACCATCGATGAACCCGCCCCTTTTTCTTCCGACCGGCGGGATACCCAAAGGCCAAGCAGCAGCAATCCAACCAAGGCTGCGCTGATCCAAACGGCGGGCTTCATGGGAAGAGACTCAACGAAGCGCACACGAGCACGCAAGCCCGTTCGTCAGACCGTCGTGTCGACGAAGTCCAGTTTCGCGGCTGGCGAGAACGGATCCGTGAAACGACCCAGATTGGGGAACACCGCAGAGAGTTGCCCATTGTCCACGCCAAACCATTTGGCGATGACGGCAGCGTATTGGTCCACTGCCGTGGTGGGAATCCAGCGTCCACGGCTGCCGCTGACGTCGATGCCACCGTTGACCGTCAGATTCGGGAAGGTGCCATAGACCTTCTTGCCCTTGACGGCACCACCCATGACCATCATGTGCCCGCCCCAACCGTGATCCGAGCCACCCGTGGCATCCGTTTTGTTGGGCGTGAGCGTGCGGGTGAAGTCGGAGGCGGTAAACGCCATGACTTTGTCGTAAATCCCGGGCTGGGTGATTTCTTCTCCCTTGATGCTGTCATTGAACGCCTTGAGCGAGCAGGAAAGCAACCTGACCAGCCGGTAGTACCCAGCCGTGGTGTTCGGTGCCGTGCCGGTAACCGGAATCTGCGACGTGTGGGTGTCCCAACCGCCAAGCTGGACGAAGAACAGTTGGCGGCCGTTGCCGATGACGTTGTTTCCGATGATCAACCGAGCCGCCATCTTCATCTGGCGGGCGAAGTCTTCATTCGCTGGCACCAGACCGGAGCCAGCAAAGGCCGCGTCGAAATACGGATCGATCGTCGACCCGCCGTTGCCATCATTGGTGATGTCCAAAGCGTCGAGGACCAAGCCCTCAGTGACCCGGGCATTCTTGCCGACGTCGGAGTACCCTTGATCGAACAGGCTCTCATGCGTCATCGCCATCATTTGCTCGACTGCTGCGAGGCGCCATCCTGTGATGCCGGTCTTGTAGTTGCTGCCCGCATCTCCGGGAGTGACAAAGGGATCGTACGAGGCGGTGAATGGCTTTTTGGTGGTGTCGAGCAGGGCATTTGAGTACCCCACATTGCTCGGCCCGTAGCCGCTGAGGGAGACCACTCCGTTGGAGCTGTTCAGGACGAAAGGCTGCTGGGTCAGGCCTTTCTGGAAGTTGTTGATTCCGTTGATCGAGACGCTCATTGAGAGGGCATCGGGATCCAGATTGTGGACACCGTCCAGAATGTCGGCAACCCGACCGCCCCAGCCCGTTGAGAAGGGCTTGTCGGGAATCGAGGACTGCCATTGCACCTGCTGGTCCGAGTGGGAGAAAAGCTGGGGGGGTTTTTGAGAAGGCGGGAGTGAGCTGAAATTCGACCGCGTCACGTTCGGCTGCGTCAGGGTTCCGACGTTGCAGACGAAGGCGAGATCGCCGCCATCAAACATGGACTTCAAATGCGTGCAGCCGGGGTGCACGCCGAAGCCTGCACCACCTGTGTAGCCAGCTTGATGCTCGAAGTTTGAATTGTCGGGCGTGATCTGCGTGCCCGCCGCCGTGATGTCGGCCTCAGGAATCGCAATGCCTCCGGAACCACCCGCGTAGGTCGGGGTGCCCCGGCCGGCAAGATACTGCGACTTGGCAGTCCCTCCCATCGGAATGAGCAGGTTGTTCGTGTCCATCCCACCGTTGAGGAAAACGCAAACCAGCGCCTTGTAATCTCCGGGGGCCGGCTGAGCCGCTGCCGCCCCGACGAGCTTCATTTGAGCAATGGTGTTCACCATCGCGGTCATGCCAAGACTGGCCGCGGAGGACTGAATCAGGAAATCGCGCCGGTTGGGTTGGCTGCGATCCAAGGACTTCTTGAGGAAGGGATTCATGGAGATGGAATGGGAAAGGGGTGAACGAGGCAATCAGATTATTTGGAGATGAAGGAAGCCGGGGAGAGGCTCGTCATGTAAGCGGCAATTCGGCAGCGATTTCGGACCTCGTTGCTGTAGCTAGGCTCGTCGGAAGACTTGTTGCCACGAGTGGTGGAGTAACAGCTGTACATGGCTTGGATGATGGACTTCCGCGGGTTCACGATGTTGTCATCCGCCAGATCTGCGCGGGTCAGGGGTCCTCCCTGAGCTTTGAGCTGACCACCGGCCATGTAGAGATCCAGTTTGTCCACCACAGCGGCGCAGCCGGCAAAGTGGGCGTCTTGTTTCTGGGCATTGCTGGGAGAGCCGCTGATTCCGGGCATCGCCGCAAAGGTATCCTTGTAGATGGCGATGATCGGATCGTAGTCGAGGATCACATTGTCCTTTTGTTGGTCGCTATTGGTCGCGTTGGTATCACCCGCGTAGTAGCCGGCCAGCTTGGCCCAGTTGGACATCCGTGACGGATGAACCTGTGGTGTGACGGAGACCGTCACTGGTGCCGACGGTTGGCTGGAAAGAACCACCGTGTAGCTGTCGACATTGCCAGCCGGGATGAGCGGGTTGCTTCCGGAAGGCGTTCCAGAGGAGGTCTCGGAGACCTCGGTGCTGCCTCCCGTTTCAACGATCACGATTCCACCGCCGTCGTTGTCCCGGATCGTCGCGGTGAAATTGCTGTTGATGGAGTAGCCGCCACGCGAGGATTGGTTTTGCACCTGCTGGCTGTGATTGCCTTCAACCGCACTGTCGTCAACAGCCGTCACTGTGACCGTTTGTGGGATGTTCCAGTTCGAGGTCGTGAAGGACAAGCTGGCGGGCAGGGTGGTCAGCTGCGACCCGCTGTTGATGTTCACCGTGACCGTTCCCGTTGGAGCCCGACGAAGGGTTACCTTGTAGGTGTCCGTTTCTCCGCCCTCCACCACCACGGTGCTGTTGGACGTTTGCAGGATGCTGATCGCGTTGGAGCCGTTGTTCTCGTTGTCGGCCACGATGGCATGAACCGGCTTCGGATTGGCGGCGGAATAGTTGGCATCGGTCGTTTCCACGTAGTGGCTGATGATGCCGATTTCCGGGCCTTCGTTGGTCGTGTCATTCACCCCGGTGACGGTGACCGTCTGATCCACATTCCAGTTGCCGGAATCAAAGGTCACGGACGATGGGCTGACGGTCACGTCAGAGGTGTTCGTACCGAAGCTGGTCGTGGCGGGCACGATGTGAACCGTGACGGGATTGGCCGGCGCGCTCGAGAGTCGAAGGGTGTAGTCATCCGTGGCTCCACCTTCGACGACCAGGGTTTCCCCGCCGCTTTCGGTGACGACCACTTGGGAGCCTCCAGCAGACTCGTTGTCGTGAACCAACACCTCCACCGATGGGAGAGTGAGGTTGTTGTAATTGGCGTCGGCACTGGTCGCAAAATGCGCGATGGTCGTTGGGCGATCCCCTTCTGGAATCCGGTCATCGACGGCGCCCACGGTGATCGTTTGGGGCACGTTCCAATTGGACGTGGTGAAGCTCAAGGTCTGGACCGGAAGGAAGGTCGAGGATGTTCCAGAGCCCGGATTCGACTTCGACACTTTGACCTCCGGTGCACCGCTGGTCACCACCTGCGTGACGGTATCCACACCCGCTCCCGGGAAGGTGGTCATGCCCACAAGATTGGCCCAGGTGAACGCCCAGAGCCGGTTGACGCGATTCACCAGGTTCGTTTCCGTGGCGATCTGGAATTCGGGCGAGACGAGCCCGGCTTCAGAGAGCGCCCCAGGCACCGTGTAGTCCGGTAAGAACCAGTTGAAGACGCTCGGCGCAGCCAGGGGCGACTGGCCCAGCGTTGAAGTGTAGTCTCCAAACCGGAACCGGGACGCGTTGGGGATGAACTTGTTGACCTCACTCTGAGGGTAGGGTGTCGTCATTGGCGACTCGCCCACGGCAAATGGAAGGGGAACGTCCCGCAGGCTGGTCAGCGGAATCCCTGTGAAAGCATTCAAGGAACGCAGCATGGCCATGAAGTGAACCAGCGGCTCTTTCATTCGGCCATTGCCAATGCCGGAGTCAGCCAGAGCCAAGCTACGCGCTTCATAGTCGAGGAGAATGGCCTTCAATACGGCGCCCAAATTGCCATTCGTGTTCCGATAAACTTCGCTGACGCGGTAGAGGTAACCCGCACTTGGGTTCGACGTGGTGAAGCGTTGAATCAACCAACGGGAAATGTTCGTTGGGGTATTGGAGTGGCCGTTGTAGGTGCCCGGGGCAGGATTTCCGGCAAGAAGGTTGTGAGCGATGGTCAGGTCCGCCTCGGCTGCAAGGTGACTGTTGGCGGTCGACAACGCATTGACCTCGGAGTCAGTCAATCCGGCAATCTGGGTGCCCCCATTGTAGTTGTGGAGGAGTGTCTTGGGGCCAAAGTCATGATAGGGACGATTGGAGCTGGTGATGGTGTTGACCCGGCCAAGCACCTTCATTGGCATGTACCAGGGTGCTTGCCACCATGAGTCTCCACCGCCTTCCGTGAAGCTGGTGAAGTTGACACCCTGAATCTGGAGGCTCGTGTTGACGCGAGGGGAGGTGTTGTAAAACACAAGGCCCGAGAAGCGCTGCACGGTGCGGGTGTTGTGACGCGCCCCGTGACAGAAGCCGGTCATCACCTTCGCCAACTCCGTGATGTCCGTGTTGTCATAGGTCGGAATCGGCAGTCCGGCGCTGTCCAACACAAGACTGCCATCTGGGTGGCGCATCACGAGTCCGATGGAGAAAAGCTGCATGATCTCCCGGGCGTAGTTTTCATCCGGACTGATGGTCACTCCGCCGCTCGTGTATTCCGCACGGTTGCGGAGGTGACTCAGGTAGATGCCCATCATCGGATGGTAGGTCACGTTCTCGAGGATGGTGCGATACTGACCAAAGGCATTGTCCGCCAGCATGTCCCAGTAGGAGGCTGCACCGTAATGCTTGGAGCGCACGGTGGCATCGATCTCGGAGATGACGCAGATCTCGCTTAGCGCCTGTGTCATCCGCTGCCGGACTTGGGCCTTGGACTGCAGGGCAAGTGTCCACATCTCTCGGCGACGATTGTTGTGGAAGGGGTGGTTGTTGTTGTAGGTGCTGTTGGCCGTGGTGCTGATGATCGGATTGGCAAAGCTGTCGTAAGTCACGCCGTAAGAGGCCAAACCGAAGTTGGGGTCATTGCCGGAGTTGATCGGCTTGTTGCCGCGCAGCACGAACTCTTCGTTGTCCGCCGCCATGACCAGGGTTTGGAGACTTGGGCTCGGCTCCACCATCTGCTGATCCAACCACTGATCGTAACCGTCGAGGATCGTGCCACCCCCGGCAATCGCCGCATCCACCAAAGTCCTCACCTCCGTGTAAAGCGCTTCGGTTGGGCCATACGTGCACTGCTCAAGGAAGCGATAGATGTCCCGCTCGATCTCATCTCCCACTGGCTCAGCCCAGCTGGCGGAGGGATAGGCCGGTGCGTTGTGAACGAGGGGATCGAGAGTAAACACCGTGGATCCCGTCGCCTTGTTGAAGTGACCGTGAATCTCACCGCCCGTGAATTCTTCCGTGGTCACATCAATGTAGAGCTGACCGGAAATCAGAGCTGCCAGCATCGCCTGATCGGAACTCTTGGTCTGAGCGGCGCGGATCTGCCAGGTCTTCCCTGTCACCTGCCCGAGGCCCACATTGAGGATGTCGAGATCGGAGTCCACGCGGAGATAAGCCGTGTTTTGCGGAGAGCCGAGGTTGCTGAAGGTCAGGTTGATCTCGGCGACGTCGTTGTCGCCATTCACCAAGGCAGTGGCGATGCCGGACGCCGTGGTGGTGACGCCGGCTTCCCGTCCGAGGTAGGCCACGTAGAGCGTTCGATTCTCGGGGATCGAAGGATCGGCATCCGCGAGCTTGACCTCGCCCATCACGGGCTGGACGGCGGCACCGGCACCGGGACGATGCAGGTGGAAGGCGACGGTCTCCGGCACTTCCACGGCCGTATCGGTCACGGCATCGACGATGACGTCCATGTCGGTCACCGCAGCTGGAATGACAATCGTTCCTCCAGTGACGGCGCTGTTGTCCGTGCTGCGCTTCAGGGTGTAGTCACCCGGAGCGGCTGACCCCTTGGTCTCATCAGACGAACCCGTGACGCTGTAAGGGAGCGTGAGCTGCATCGCCCCCACAGTCCGCGTCACATGGATCGCAGCCGTGGTGTTTTCCTTTTCATAGGACACTTCGTTGCTGGGGTTCACCTCAATGTTGAGGGAAAAGACGCTGGCGAGTGTCTCTCCGTCTGTCGCCGTGCCCCCAGAGGCGTTGGACGGACTGGTGCCCACTTCCGGATCTGTGCCCGTCTTGTTCTCGGCCCAGTCGGAAATGCCGTCGGCGTCTCCGTCAGTGTCCAGCACTTCCAGTTTGTAGAACTTGGTGTCTCCGGTGGGCTTGGTGATGCTGATCGTATCGTCGGCGTGATCTTCGGTGCTGACTTTCTCCGAGCCTTCGACCAGATCCCACATCGCGGCATCCGGGGTGTCCGCGCTGACCACCCGATACTTCTTCCCCTTCTCGGCCATGAAGGTGAAGAC
The DNA here is from genome assembly GCA_963976915.1 of uncultured Verrucomicrobiales bacterium. Taxonomy (GTDB): domain Bacteria; phylum Verrucomicrobiota; class Verrucomicrobiia; order Verrucomicrobiales; family Verrucomicrobiaceae; genus CAXBNA01. The sequence goes on along the minus strand of CAXBNA010000020.1, from coordinate 5,394 downwards.
CAGTGTGTTTCCGGCGAATGCCAGATTCCCGACGTGGTGGCAATCCGATGGATTGAAGGGGTCCGTGCCCGCGATGGACTCAACCAAGTTACTGCAGCCATCCAAGTCTTCGTCCTCGTTCGGATCGATCCCAAAGGCATTGAAGACCTGTTGCCAGACATCGCAAAGCCCGTCGCTGTTGTAGTCAGTTCCCGCGCGGAGGGTCGGGGAAACGAGAAAGGACGCGACAGTCAGGGTCGCGCAGACCGCACGTAGAGACGCAGAGTGCATGGGAATGATGGAGGCTGGTTGGAGGGGTGATGAGGACAACTTCTTCGAATCACCGCCCCGATTAACCAACCATGCGGAGATTCGTTTTGCGGGATTTAGCGAAATTTCCTGCTCAACGTCAATGCTTTAGTGCGCTTACCAGCAAAATAAGCTGACAACGCTAGAAGTGGGAGGCATCGAATTAATCAAGCCTGCCTTGTTCCTGAATCTCAGCTTACAACGTAGTCCGGCCAACCCCACAAACCTGATTTTCCTGCTCAATAGAGCTTTGGAGCCATATCTATAAGGGCTCTGATGTGCAGCCAAAGGTTGCAACGGGAGACGAATCACGCTCCAACGGAAAAATCGAGAAGGGTGGGTTCGTCGACCGTCGAGCCGCCACCCTTCACGTTGCCGTGTCGTTCTCCGAATACACCGGATGATGCCCGAGGACCCAGTGAATCGCACGCCGCCGTTCCTCCATGATGCCTCCCGCCATTTTCCAATCGGCTTCTGATGCCTGCCCAATCGGAAGCTTCCCAATGGCGAGATCCGTTTCGACGATCCGGGCCAACCCCAAATCCATCGGGCCACACCACGCCTTCGTCGCGTACACCGGGAAATCGATCACCTTCCCATCAAGGGCGAACTCCCGGATGCGCCAGTGAATGGCGAGCATCTGAAAGGCGAGTTGCTCAATGTCGGAGGTCGGTCGCCTCTCGGGCTTCAGACCGCCCGCCATCAAGCCTTTGGCGATCCCATACAACCGAGGAACATCCACCTGTTGATCGTAGGCCGGGAGCTCTGCGAGCCCAAGGCTCCACGCGATGACCATCCCGCCCTCCGACAGCCAGGGCAGCGCCCACTTCTCTTGGTCTTCGAGACTGCCTATTGGAGCTTCAAGCCATCTCAATTCATCAGGCTCCGCCTCCCCCAATGCATCCGCCTTTCGGACTGCTTCCAAGTTGGATCGCTGCGTCCCTTCCGCATCCGGGACGTCGGGCTCCTCCAGAAATCCCCGTTCCACCAGGGCCGCGATGACGCAAAGGCGGCGGACCAGCCGCTCCGGTTCTGGTGGATCCAACACAATCTCTTCGTCTCCGAAGGCAGGCACCTCATGAGCCTCCGCTTCGTGTTCCGGTACCACGGCGTCTGGATCATCCGCTCCGGTGGCGTCCAAAATGACGCGCCCCTCGCCATCCAGCAGCCGACCCGGCAGGAAAAGAATGCCGTCGATGTGACGCGCCATCTCGAAGGCCAGCTCGATCCGCGGATCGTTGCCCACCGGATCGGGATCGAGGGTCAGATTGAACGAAAAGGTCAGCCCGGAGATGTAGCTAAGGAGATCGCGCCGTTTCTCCACCCCAGGAAACTTCGAGACGTAGCCGATCAGCCCCGACCGCTGAACGCCCCAGCCTTCACCCGAGTAGTAGTCGGGTTGGTGCCCGATCTTCACCTTCAAGTTGCCCTTCAGCCAGCCGCGCTTCCACGTTCCCCGCACTTCCGTCCAGATGCCATCAGCGTCCCGAACGACCTCCGCCTCCGGCACCACGTCCAACAGCTTCGCAAGCGTCCCTTCAGGGTCGCAGTTCTGGGAGTAGATGTTGATCGGGGGAAAGGCCATTCAAGGGATTCTCAACCTGAGCACGGCAAGGCGTCAAGAACTCGCCATATTGTGCTCGTGTCATCGACAGTCGGCATGGGATGGAGTTTCCACAGCAATTCGACAACCCGCCAAACCAAAGCGATTGCGCTTGAGCCCGAGGGACATCCAAGAAACAGGTGGATCAGAGGAACGGATTGATCACGGTGACTCCACCGTAATCCTGCCCGTGGTTCAGGTCTTCCGAGAGTAGTTCGGTTGCTCCTGACGCTCTGGCAGCGGCTAGGATCAGCGAGTCCCAAAACGAAAGTTGCCAGCGTCCTTGCTCTCGGAGTGCGTCGTGCAGGATCTCAACGGTCGTCTCAACCACCGGCCATCGGGAATAGTCACACATGATCTGAATCGCTTCGTCACGCTCGACTCCATGCTTCTGCAGATTCACAAACGTCTCCTGCAAAACCTGAACGCTGATGGCTGTCGCACCCAATTTTCGCCATCCCTCTTCCACGAAGTGCAGAGCCACTCTTCGCTTCTCTGGGGCGTCCAAATCGTACGCATAGAGAAGAATGTTCGTGTCGAGGAACCGCTCAGCGTTCATGGGTTTGATCTCGATCCATGGGTCGTCCGCCAAGGCGCAGGCCTCGATGAAGTCGTTCGAGAGGCGAAGCTTGGTCAACTGGAGTGACCTCAGGTGAGATCGCGAGGTTCAAGCCAGTGATCACCAGTTCCTTCAGCGTCGTCTTGCGCTGAACGGCCACAATCTTCGCACGCCGTAGGACATCCTCCGGCAAGTCGATGGTGGTCTTCATGGAGCAAGGAATACAGTTATACTGCTATATTGTCAATGTCTGGAGAACCTTCTCCATTGGGTCTTCGAAGTATCAGTGACTACAGGCTTCTCTGGGAATACACCCTCAAATCATCACCACTGATCGCCGAAGAGGGGACCAGCCGGTAATGCCGCTCATCGACGAGTCGGATCTCACCCTCTTCTTCTGTCAGTTCGAAGAGAGCGATGACGTTGTCGTCCATGAACTGTGCTGAAATCGGGCGGCAGCGAAGGATCGGAAATTTAGCGGCGCAGCAGCGCAGGTCTTGCTGTGTCTGCACGACCGAGAGTTGATCCGCTCCACCTTTGGCTTGGACGGGGATGACATACTGGCAACCGTTTCGATCAACGCCCACATAGATTTCGTCGATCTCCACCTGGCCGACACCTTGAACGGTGGTACGAAGATGGTTTTGAAGCGAGTAGGTCGTGATGCCGAGAAAGATGTCCAGAAGCCGATTGTAGCGGACCTTCGCCAGCAGTGCCTGCTCATCGGACATGGCATGCGCGGTGATGATTTCGGGAGTCGCGTCGGGGATCTTCGTCGCGATCAGGTTCGGGTTCGGGCAAATTCGGTTGATCTTGACGAGCTTGAACCTGTAGCGGGCACGACCTGCTCCCTCGATGATCCACTCCATTCCTGATGGTTGGGTGGCGAGAATGGGCTCGGGGAGCGCTATTCGGTACCGAACGGCATAGATGACATCGCCCAAATTTTTCGGGAGATCGATTTTCAGAGCAGCGGCCGTCGTTTCTAGGTCACTTCGTTCAAACTCCACTTCCTCCGCTCCCTGCTTGTAGCGTTCAGAGAAAATTCGTTCGATGAGTTGAAGGTAGCGGTTGGACGACATGACACAAGACTTCAAGCTAGTGCCATGCGGAGCCGCTCAGCCTCCGTCTCGGCTTGGGATCGCTTCTTTGCGCCACTCTTTCGATCCCTTCGACTCACTGGCACCTCGACTCCCCAATATCGAGCGGCTTGGCTCATGTCCATGGTCAGTAGAGCTTCGTCGCCTAGCTCTTGAACATAGGACGACCGAGTTAGATGGACCCCCGTAGCCTTCACAATCTCGGTCGCAACAGCACGAGCCAGCGGAGGAGGAACCGCATTGCCGATTTGCCTCGCGCCATGCCACTTCGTTCGATGAAACCGAAACCAATCCGGGAATCCATGAAGACGCGCCATTTCCCGAACCGTTACACAGCGCGGATACAAATAATGGATCGGTCGAGGGCTGGTGAAAGCTCCCCTGGCGGCGTCCGTACCTGCGCGGAGAGTATTGCAGATCCCATCGGGAGCGAGTTTGAAAAACCTTGAAATGGGTTCCACCGATCCCGGTGGCGTTTCGGAAAATCGCATTCTCGAAATGTCGGAGTGCTGTGTCCGCATGCTCGATGTCAGCCAGTCCTTGCGCCATTTCCTTCGTGGGCCGCAGTGCCAGTCGTCGAGCGACTCGCAGCGCATTTCCCGTGCATAATCCGATACAGCCTTGAGTGGGCCTACGCGGACTTCATCCGTTGCATTGAGTTCATCGAACCAGTCTGCATCGGGCAGGTCGCCCAAGGCATCTTTACTGCTTGGCCCTGCGGACAGCAGGAACTCCGTAGGACCGCCTGAGGCCGTGCATAGGGGCTTGGGATACTCTGGCAAATCTTTTCCCCGCTTTGCCCCTATCAAAAACAAACGTTGTCGATCCTGGGGAACGCCGAAGTGCGCCGCATTCAAGACCTGCCATTCCGTTCTGACGATATAGCCACATTTCTCAAACTCCTCGATCAGCTCCAACAAGAATTTCTTGTGATGACCCACGGTGAGCCCTTTTACGTTCTCAAAGACAAAGTAGGAGGCATCGAGTTCCCTTACAATGCGTACAAAATCGCGGACCAAATTGTTTCGGGGATCATCGAGGATTCGTTTTCCAATGAGCGAAAAGCCCTGGCACGGTGCGCCTCCGAAAACAATGTCCACGGGACGTTTCCCGAGGCCCGCAGCGCTTCGGATCTTCTCACCCGTGATCGCGGTCACTGAGCGTGGCAACACCACGCAGTCTGGAAAGTTGAACTGATGAATAGCCGCATGAATGGGATCAATCTCCACCGCAGCCACCACCTCGACGCCTGCCTGCTCGAATCCAAGGCTCATGCCACCGGCACCAGCAAAGAGATCCACACCTGTCAGTTGGCGACTCATGCTATTCAGATGAACATCACTAAGGATTGCGGTCAAGAAGTTTCATCAGGATTATTGGACCCCAGCTGTGAGCCTGCTGCGAGAGAAATCCGTGCCTGAAAGGTCTTTACCCTCTACTTCGTCCCAAACATCGGGTCCTCGGGATCGCCTTTGGAGAGGAGGTAGGCGAGGAGATCGAGGATGTCTTCCTCGCTGAGCATGTTGAGGAGGCCGGGGGGCATCATGGAGACCTTGGATTCCTCCATCTTCACGATGTCCGCGCGATTCACGCCCTGGAGGGCGTTCGGGTCCATCATGTTCGTGTTCACCTGGACGGTGTCCTCCTTCATGTTCACGATGCGGCCCATGACGGTGCTGCCGTCCTTCAGGGTGAAGACGAGCGAGCCGTATTGGTCGCTGATTTCCTTGTTGGGATCGATGATGGATTCGAGCAGGTCGCGCGGGCCAAACTTGCCGGACACGCTGGTGAGGTCGGGCCCGACGGCGCCGTCTACGCCGTCACCGAATCCCGCGGCTGGGGCA
>CAXBNA010000019.1:0-44527 GCA_963976915.1 uncultured Verrucomicrobiales bacterium | reverse complement strand
GCCGCACGAGATCAACCGCGTTCTGAGCCAAGCTCGCCGCGGAACCCAGCAGCAAGGCGCTGATGACAAAGGGAAGGTGCATGAGGTTAGAGCTGGGTCTCGATCAAACGCCCGGCGTTGAGGAGTTCCGCTTCACTTAAGCGCGGGCCGACAAGCTGGAGGCTGGTCACCGGAACGGTCTTGCCTTTGGCAGGCATCGGAATCGGCAGCGCCAGTGCAGGATTGCCGGCGAAGTTCACGCCGACGGTGTTCTGCATGTCGAACACACGCCATTCAAAGACAGCGTCAGAGCCCCAGAACGGCATTTTAGGCGGCAGGCCCTGCAACGTCGGCACGGCAATGAAATCCACCTGCTTGAAAATCTGGCGGAGGTCCCGCTGCCAGGCTTCTTTTCGTTTCAGCGCCGCCGTGTAGTCGCCGTTGTAGTCCAATTTTCCGGACATGATCACGAGTTTCGTCAAAAGGCTCACGCCCTTCTTGCCCGCATACTTTTGGTCGTTCAGCCAAGTGTCACCGAGCGCCACGACCTTTCCATCCTTCTCCGCCTGACGCCACTTGCTCTGAAAGCTCGAAGGAAGCCTGATGATCTTGAAATGCCTCGCAGTCAGCGCCGCATCGATGGCCTGATCGATCGCCGGGTCCGTGCCACTCAGATAAAGTCGTCCGATGGTGATGTGCCGCGCCAGTGGTTTGTCGGCGACGACGTCACGGTACTTGGCGGCGAAGCCGCGCTCGAGCAAATCCATCCCCTTGACTAGATTACGGATGTTCCCAGCCATCGGTCCGACCGTGTCCAGATGCTTCGGGGAGATTGGAAACACGCCCTTGGTCGAGACGAGACCGAAAGTGGTCTTCAGTCCGTAGATGCCGGAGCAGGCGGCTGGTACGCGGATGGATCCGCCCGTGTCCGTGCCCAAGGCCACGTCGGCCAGTCCGGTCGCAACCGCGACACCCGAACCGCTCGATGAACCGCCGGGGATCACATACTGCTTCCCATCCAGCAGGCTTCTGGGGCTGCCAAAGTAGCGGTTTTCACCCGAGACCGTCACTGCAAACTCGGTGAGATTGGTCTTTCCCACGATTCGCACGCCTCGCTCTCTAGCCAAGGCTAGGCACGGTGCGTCCCGCGTCGCGGGAGGATTGGTTTTCGCCAGGTATTCCGATCCCGCCGAGGTCACCCGCCCCTTCATGTCGATGTTGTCTTTGACTGCCAACCGCAAGCCTTCGCTGTCGGCAGGCGCGGGCCAGTAGCTGATGAACGCATTCTCGCGAGCGTGCTTCAGTTGACGTTGCTGAAGCGAGGAACAGGCGCTGAGGCAGCCCAGCACCAGCAGCCAAAGAAGATGCCTCATGCAGGATCGACCGACGGCGGAGGGCTTGGATGAAATCGAGATCGCCAGCGTTGGGGTTGGCTCAATTTCGCTGGGGTTTGCCATGGGGAATCCGGTCGCTTTTGATTTCGGGAGATGTCATTGTCTTTGTCTCTTTCTGATAGTGAAGCGGCTGCATCGAAACCGCCATGGGGTGTTACCCTACCGCCGTACTCAATGAGTGGCTTCGCCCGTAAAATAAAAAGCGGCCGGACTTTCGCCCGACCGCTTGTTTGGGCTGATTCAGCCCGGTGGCCTGGTCTAGTAGCCAGAGCGGGTGGTGTGGGTCTCCACGGTGGTGGAAACAGGGGCGCGAGCGTATGGTGTGCTCAACGTGGTTTCTTCGGTCGTGGTGGTTGTGGTGCGGCCACCGTGGTGCCGGTGGTCATCATCGTGGGTTGCGCAACCGGACAGGGCCAGAAGGCTGAGTGCGGTGATGCAGGAGAGGAGAGGCTTGCAGAAGTTCATCGATTTGATTGGACGAGTTTACTCTTTGGTCTCGGTGGTGGTTGTGGTGGTCTTCTTTTCTTGGGTGGTCGATGTTTCAGGCGGATTGACGATGATGGTTTTGTTTTCCACTTTGGGAGGTGTTTCGGCAGGCGGGGTGATGATGGTCGTGTTCTTTTCGGTCACTTTCTCCGCAGGAGGATTGTTGGTGACGCTCGCGTCACAGGCGGCAAGGAGAGTGCAGATCGCAGCGAGGATGAGGGGTGTTTTCATAGTGATTGGGGTCATGGTTGGCTAACGTGGAATGTGAGTGGATGCGGTGTTACTTGGTGATGATCTCAGTTGTGGTCGTCGTGGTCTTTTTCTCCTCAATGAGAGGGACCTTTTTGACGATGATCTTGCTGGCCACAAGCCTGTCTCCCATCTGGGTGTAATACACGGTCACCGGGAGTCCGGATCTCACTGTCTCAATGGAGACGGGTGCGCCGTTTTCATCGACGTAAGTTGTCGTCTTGGTGTAGGTGTAGCGCAGAGGTTTCGGTGACGATGCCGTTCGAATGATGATCTTCCCGGGTCCAAACTCCTTGATGGTGCCTGCGGACATCGTAGCGGATTCGGTGGTTTTGAGCGTACTGACGGGTGCGGCAGCGCCGGTTCTCACCATGATCTTGGAAGCAATGAGGGTGTCTCCCACCTTCGTGTAGTAAACCGTGACCGGGAGCCCGGACTTCACCAATTCGATGGAAACAGGCGTGCCATTTTCATCCACGTAGTTCGTGGTCTCGCTGGAGATGTAGCGCACCGGCTGGACGTCTGTCTCCGTTTTAATGATGATGCCTTGCGGCCCAAATTCGCTGACGGTTCCTTCAGACGTGGTTGTTGTGGTGGTGGCTTCGATGCTCTGTGACAGAGAGTCGCTCGTGGTGACGAGCGCGGCGGTGAGCATCAGCGCTCGGATGGATTGGCGGAATAGTTGTTTCATGGGTCCGACGCTATCCGGCTGGCTGACTACATGCCATGGGGTATAACCCTACTGTTGGAAACAGGGCCCAATGAAGAGGGAGACAACGAAAAAGCGGTCTGACTTTCGTCAAACCGCTTGGAGTCAATCGTCAGGCCCAAGCCTAGATCAAGGGCGGTGTCCTCACAGCCCCAGCGAGCGGAGCAGCATGGCGGTGATGGCACCCGTGACCTGCTGGCCCTGCGACTGCTGGTAGGTGTTCATGGCACGCATGGATTGCGGGCCAAATCTGCCATCAATGGAACCCCGGTAGAACCCCAGACGGGCAAGGGCCTGCTGCACCCGGGCGTCGTCGGAATTCATGCGATAGGCATCCTGGTTGTAAAACTCTCTTGGGATGGCGCCATGGTTTGGGAAGAACCTGACTCCAGGGCGTGCGTAGTAATACGGGGCGTTCGGCGGACCGTAGTAGTAGCCCTGCCCCGCATGGCCGTCGCCCTTGTACAGCTTGAACTTTGAATCCGAGTAGGAGTGATAGTCCGCTTGGCCACGGTCGTGATGGGGATTCCCGTGTGACTCTTCATGTCCCTTCCCACCCTGATTGCCTTTTTCGACTGAATGGCCCTTGGCCTTGCCTTTCCCGCCTTTCTGGTCCTTGGCTTGCGAGACGGGCGAAAGTGCCAGAAGACCGATAACCGCCAGCGTGCCAGCCTTTCGCATGGAGTTGGATGGAATGGAGGGTGTTTTCATAAGATGGGTGGCTTGGGATTGTTGTCTCTGTGCCGGGACTGTTTTTGGGTGGGATTTCAATGGAACAGGCGCTTGAACCTCCTGCTGAGCTTGTCGAAAGAGCGATCAAGATGGATGTCACCCAGGCTGCTCACGCCCCGGTCGAATGCATGCGCGCCATCTTCGCCGAGACTGGTCAGGCGTTCCTGTATGTCCTCGAGCAGGCGCAGGGCGCGGTTCCGTGGGGGTTCGGGTGTCAGCGCACGGGCGATGAGAACGGCAGCGATGCCTAGACCCGCAGCCACGAACAGCGTACCGCCCGGATGCTGACGAATGTATTGCTCAGCTTGGGCAGCTTGTTTGGCACCTGCGGACAAAACTGGCTCAATGACGGCCTGAGCATCAGCGGCAAGATCGGGGGTATTCATGGTAGGAGAGGGTTGGACGGTTTCTGGCAGCAAAGCTCCACAGCCTTGGTGACTCCCAGTGAAAGGAGCACCGGACGCACCAGCGTGGCACCGACGATGGCGACTGTTCCGGCGACCATGCGGGTCGGCAGCAGGTTGATGAGCAGACCGACGCCGATTGCAGCGGCGACTGCCTGAGCCGGCTCGCGGCGGGCGAAGTCTTTGAGATCGTCCAGCGGGCGCCGGACGGAGAGCTCCGCAGGTGGTGCGGGTGGTTCGTGTTTCATAACCCACACCTTGTGCGGCCTGCGCCGCATCCGCCATGGGGTGTTACCCCACCGTGCCAGCACTCAGGAAAACGGGTCGTCTCAAGCGCCAGACCGCGAGAAGTCGGGTTTCACCCCATGGCAGGGACGCCGGGGGCCGATTAGAAATGAAGTTGCCAGTCAAAACCCAATACACACACAAACAATCCATGAAAACACCGCTAGTCTTACTCTCCGCTCTCAGCCTGTTGCAGCCACTCTTGCACGCTCAAGTCACCGTCGTCACCCCGGACCCGGTTTCGGCAGGCGTCGTCGTTGTTCGTCCAGAGTCCATTGTCGTGCGCACGCTGGATTCGGCCGTGGTGCAACGTCAGTTGTCGATCGCTCCGAAAGTGGTGATTGTCACCGAGGCTCCGCAGGTTGAGAGCACCGCCACCACCACGGTTGTGGAAACCACCGTCCAGCCGCTTCGCCGGTACAATGCAGTGAGCGGCGTGGTGTTGGTGGAAGAGCAGGGCCAAACCCGCGAACTGCCCTATGTCACGCTCCCGGTGTTGTTTGTGAAGGAGACGAATGAGTTGCTCGACGACGAGTCGCGCGCCGCCCTTCAGCAGGTGGCTGACGTGATTCTTGCAGTCAGCAAAACCGAGCCCGGAGCCGTTTATGACATCGAAGGCCATACCAGCACGGATGGCACGGACGAATTCAATCTGGACCTGTCAGGTGCCCGGGCCCAACGGGTCTACGATGTGCTCACGGAGACCTACGGCGTTTCACCCAGCTCCCTGAGCGCCCATGGCTATGGCGAAAGCTTCCCCATGTATCCTCAGGGTAACGAAGCAGAAATGCAGATGGACCGCCGCGTTCTGGTCGTGCGGACAAACTAAGCCCCCCGGCCACGACCCCGCTGCGCAAGTCGCAGCTTCCCAAAATCCCGCGTCTGCCATGGCGCGGGATTTTTTCATGTCCGGCCTTTCCGGTAGGGGAACACCCCATAGTCGGGGGACAGCGCCTCCGGCACCATTTGTCCATCATGCGCTTCTCGTTGCTGCTCCTGATCTCTTGCCAGAAACCATGAGCTACCAAGCCACCATTCATCATCTCACCACCGGACGCTTCTTGATGAAATGCAGGGTCGAGGGCCGCGATCTCCATGATGCGGAAAACATGGCCATTGCGAATGCCGCGCTCAAGTCGAGAGCCCTGCCCCGCGAAATGGACGTCCGACACCTGCATCAGTGCATGGAACGCCAATCTTCAAACGTGGTCGGCTACGGGCAGGCTTAAAGGCGTGCGTTTCCATACGCCGAGTTACTTGCGCCGCTTGCTTTTGTCGACGGGGATCACCGCGCGGATCGTGGTGCCCTTTCCGGGAATGGACACGATGCTGAACACACCATCGACCATTTCCACACGTTCACGCATGCCGGTGAGGCCAAGGCGCTTGCTCCATCTGGGTGAGGAAAGAAGATCCACGTCGAAGGCCTTGCCATCGTCCGCTACTTCCAGACACACACCGGCCCGTGCCAGACGGAGGGTCACGTTCACGTTCCGCGCCTTCGCATGTTTGGCGATGTTGACGAGCGCTTCCTGCGCGACGCGGTAAAGGACGGTGCGCTTGTCGTTGTCGAGGGCTTCGACGCCGGGAGAGGCGGTGAAGTGAATCTTGCGGCCCTTACTCTTGGAAAGTTCATCAATATAGGAGCGGAGGGCGGGGATCAGGCCAAGTTGGTCCAGCATCGCAGGGCGGAGTTCGCGGGCGAAATCATGCACGATGCGCACCGATTCCTCCACAAGTTCGCGCACCGGAGCGATGGCCGAAGGATCGACTTCCGCCGTGCGCGTGAAGACAGCGAGCCGCACATTGATGCCAATCAAGACCTGGCTGATTTTGTCATGCAGTTCGTGGCTGATCGCTTTGCGCTGATTCTCCAACGCCTGGAGGTTCTGGTGGGACATCTGGCGAACTTTTTCCTGCAGTTCCAGGGATTGTTGCAGCAGCTCCTGAGCCCGCTGCTCGCTGCTCGTGAGGGCGTCCTCCACGGTCTGACGATGGACAATTTCCTCCTTCAGTTTCGCGTTGGATGCGGCCAGAACTTCAACGCGCCGCTTATCATCTTCAGCGCGTTTGCGCTCGGTGATGTCATTGAAGAAGCAGACCACCCGATGATCGCCGGAGGGTAGCGTGACGCGTTGGATCTGCCATTCATAGGCCTCCCGCACTTGGGTATCCTTGCGCCGTTCGACAAATTCGGGCGACTGATACGGCTCCGCGGTCTCCAGGGTGTGCAGGAACCGTTTTTCGGCGGCCTCTGCCACCCGCTTTGGCCAGAGGATGCGGATGACTTCGGAAAAGCACCGACCGATAAGTGGGTGAATCCCGGCAAACAAGGGCAGTGCCTTGGGATTGACTTGGACGATGCTCAATTGGTCATCCAGGACATACACGCCGAGGGGCGCTTGGTTGAGGAGAGCGGCAAACAACGCCTCATTGCGGCGCAGGATGTCCTCGACCCTTTTGCGATCTGTGATGTCCACCACCACGGCGTGGCATTCCTTCCCATTGATCTGCAGCTTGGCCGCGATGTTGATGATGAGGGGCGTCTGGTCTGGGCGCAGCAGTACGAAATCACCGGATTGCGGGGCGTCGGCGGCAAAGACCTGTGCGAGGAAGTCATTGAAGTCCTGACGGTTCTGGGGATCAAGCAGCACCCCAAATCGCCTGCCCAACAACAGCGAACGCTGCACTCCAACCTTGCTACAACCGGTTAGATTGACCTGCAGGATGGCTCCGTCAGCACCAAGGGTGAAATAGCCGACGGGAGCGAAGTCGTAGAGGTCGGTATACTTCTCCAAGCCCGCATCCACTTCAGCCTTGGTGAGCTTGAGTTCCTCGTTTTGCAGTTCCAGCTCGATTTGGTGGATCTGCAGTTCCTGGAGCGTGCGTTGCGCGTCGGCGTGGTCTGCCACCGACAGCTCTTTTGACGGCTGCTCGCGCAGCCGGCGTTCTGCGCGTCGGCGCAGTTCGGTGGAGGGCTGTTTCACGGCTTGGATTTCCGTTTGGGTGCCGCTTTGGGCTTCCCGAGCGCTTTGTCCAGCGCGAGACCCTGGGCCTTCGCCTGCCGGGTCATGAGGCGGTGCTGCTCACGCAGGTCGGCCTCGGTCTTCTTCGAGGCCGTGATGTCGGCAAAGGTGATGACGACGCCGTCGATGCGATTGTCCACCGTGCGGTAAGGCATGATGCGCACAGTGAACCAGCGACCGTCCTGCGTCGCGATGGAGCGCTCGCTGAAGACGAGCGTGCGCAGCACCTCCTGGGCGTCCTTGACCAGCTCTGGATAGAGAAGATCGGAGGCGAGATCGGTGATGGGGCGGCCCACATCGGTCGCGATGAACTTGATGATCGTCTTGGCCTGCAGGGTGAAGCGGCGCACATGCAGATCGTTGTCCAGAAACACGGTGGCGATGTCCGTGCTGTTGAGCAGGTTCTTCATGTCGTTGTTCGTGCCGGAGAGTTCGTCCAGCTTGGCCTGCAGCTCCGCATTGACGGTTTGCAGCTCTTCATTGAGCGACTGCATCTCCTCCTTCGAGGTCATGAGCTCCTCGTTGGTGGACTGCAGCTCCTCGTTGGTCGACTGCAGTTCCTCGTTCATGGACTTGAGCTCCTCCTGCGAGGTCTGCATCTCCTCGCGGCCGGCCTGCACTTCATCGCGGGCATGCTTGAGTTCGTTTTGCAGTTCGCGCTGCCGGGCGCCGCTGCTCGCCGTGGCTTTGCCTTGCCCTCGTTCGAGGTGTGTCTCGGGAGGCAGGACGGATTCCGAAAACACGATGAGGATCATGCCAAACAGCTCTTTCGGCTCCTCCACGGCCTGCACCAGGATGTCCACGGCATGCGAGTTGTCCTGCGGGCCGAGTTTGATGCCACGAACGATGATCGTGCCCTTTTTGCGGATGACCTTTTGCAGCGCACTGGAGAGTTCATTGCGCAAAGCGTCGTGCGCCATGGCAATCACATTCCAGTTCGCCTTGCCGGCGGCGGGCTCGAGGTATTTGCCGATTTTTCCGCTGATGTAGAGGATGTCGCCGTGCTCGTTCACCAGCACGGCGGGCGGGGCATAGCGCTGCTGCAGCATCTGATCCGCGAGCGACTGGAGGCTTGGAGCCGGAACACGCGCTGTCGCTTGAGAGTCCCGGCGCTCGGTGTGGGCCGGCACATAGACGGCGGGGAAGTCCAGATGACTGCTCTGCATGGCGGTTTCGTTGCGCTGGAAAATGCGCTCCTTGAGCGCCAGCGCGGTGAAGAGGTGCGTGAAGCTGCCGATGCTCTCGGCACTGCCGAGAAACAGCACGCCGCCGGGATTCAGGCTGTAATGAAAAAGCGGGAAGAGTTTCTTCTGCAATTCAGGCGTGAGATAGATGAGCAGGTTCCGGCAGCACAGGATGTCCAGCTTCGTAAAGGGCGGATCCATGATGAGATTCTGCGGCGCAAAGACCACCATGGAGCGGATCTCTTTGTTCACGCGGTAGCCGCCTTCTTCCTTGATGAAGAAGCGGGTCAGGCGCGCGGGGGAAACATCGGCGACGATGTTCTCGGGAAAGAGGCCGAGACGTGCCTTGTCGATGGCGTCCTTGTCCAGATCCGTGGCATAGATTTGCAGGGAGATGTTGTCGGTGATCTTGAGATGCTTCAGCGTCTCCCTGAATGTCATCGCAAGCGAGTAAGCCTCCTCACCGGTGGAGCAGCCGGCCACCCAGGCGCGCAGCGTGCTGCCTGCGAGCCGGTCTTTGAGCAGCAGCGGCAGCGCCTTGGAAGCGAGTTGCTCCCAGGCCACTTTGTCGCGAAAAAAATTGGTCACGCCAATGAGCAGCTCTTTGAAGAGGATGCCCAGTTCCTGCGGGTTCTCCTGCAGGTAGCGGACGTAGCCGCTGATCCTGCCCACCTGATGGATTCCCATGCGACGCTCCACGCGGCGATACAAGGTGCTGCGACGATACAGCGTGAAATCATGGCCGCTGTGCGCACGCAGCAGGATGACGATCTTTTCCAGGGCGCTTTGCACCTTTTCCTCCAGATGCAGTTCGGACCGGGTCAGATGCGGCAGATGTCGCCGGTAGGCGATGAGCTTGACGGGCAGTTCCTCCGCCGATGCCACGATGTCCGCCAGACCCGCGTCAATGACGCTGCGCGGCATGGCGTCGAACTTGGCCGAGGTCGGATCCTGCACCAGCACGATGCCCGCTTTCTCCTTGATGGCGCGCAGTCCCAGGGTGCCGTCGCTGCCCATACCGGAAAGAATGATGCCCACACTGCGCTCACGCTGATCGTCGGCGAGCGAGCGGAAGAAAAAGTCAATCGGCAGCCGCAGCCCGCGCGATTCTACGGGAGCCAGCAGATGCAGCACTCCGCGCAGGACGGACATGTCGCTGTTCGGCGGGATCACATACACGCAGTTTGGCTTTACCTTGGTGCGGTCCTTCACCTGCAGCACCTTCATGACCGTGGCACGTTGCAGCAGCTCGGGCATCATGCCTTTCTGCGTGGGGTCGAGATGCTGCACGATGACATAGGCCATGCCGCTGTCCTTGGGCACATGCGTGAGAAATTGCACCAGTGCCTCCAAACCACCCGCTGAAGCCCCCAAGCCGACGATAGTGCACGCAGGGTCTTTCTTCTTCGCCCGTGATTTCCGGGGTGCTGGCGCGGCATTTTTGGCCGGGCGTTTTGACGCGGGTGGCGGTGCTTGCTTTTTCATGGCTCGATCACGAGCCCCGCCTTGCTGACTTGGTAGCGACTGTGTCTTCAGTAAACTCCACGATTGGCCACTTGTCGAGTCCGGTCAGCGGGACCGCCTATGGGGGAATCACCCCATGGCGACTGGCGAGTGCCTGTGGCTGACTGTGCAAAATGAAAACAGGCTTCATCAACGACCTTCTGGAGTTGGGTTCAATGGTTTCGTGCCCAGGCAGTCGCAGTCATGCGATGGAGACTACTGAGGTGGCGTTGGAATCATTCGATTCAAAGGCGGCTTCTCAGAGCGAGGCCAGCCCGACGGCGTGACACATCCGTGTCCTGTGGAACGCCGTCGTTCGACTGGGCCGGGGGACGTTTTGTGAACTCCGCCATCACCCGAGTTCTTCGTTGACTCATATTTGGTCCATCAAAAAAGCCGGAGGCCTTTTCAGACCTCCGGCTGTTGTCGAAGCGGTGTTGCGAATCGACTTATCTGGAAGCTCCTCAATGAGGCCGGATTTCAATCAGATTGCTCACGTTTTCGGGTCGGTCGAGCTTGGCGGCGATATCGCCGATCCTGAGTTTGGCCTCTTTGCTATTGGCGTGACCACGCAGGGTGGTCTGGTCGTTGACGGTGACCACTTCCACGCTCTTGGAATGGGCGGAGAGGCTGCGATCAGCCTGGATGGCCTCTTTAATGCGGCGGGTTTTTTGTTCGTCGCGGAAGCTCTGCCCCTCCGGCATGGGAATGGAGACTCGGACGATGCCCTCACGAGCGCTCTGCCTGGAGTGGCGACCCTCGTCGGCCTCAACGTCACGGTTCACATAGGACTCCTGTTGGAAGGTGTTCCGGCCACCGTTGCGCCATTCGAACTGAGGGTTGCCGGCAAACTCGGCGCGCGTGTCATCCAGCACCAGACCGCTGTGGTTTGAGTTGAACTGCAAGGCTCTGGCCTGGACGACGGTGTGATTGGAACCTCCCATGGCAGCCGTATCGACAATGACGTGGACGATTTGCCCCTTGGGCAGATTCATCATCAGGGTTCCGATCCCTCCCACATGCTGCCCCCGGCTGTTCTTGATATTGAGTTTGAGGATGGTGGATGTTTTTTGCACATGGCCGAGTTGTAGAATCTCGGCATTCTTGCGAACGGCTTGGCCTTCGAGATAGAACCAGGGTTCCAACCCGTAGTAGCGGTGCACCTGGGCCAGGCGCGCGCGGTCGGAGTACGAGGCAACGTCGGAGGTATTGAACTTGGGTGCGCCTTGAAACTTTGCCTTGCTCACATTCAGCCGCGCCACGTGGGAGGCTTTGTCCAGCGTGAGTGCGGTTGGCGGAACGGACGTGGTCGTTCCCCCCATGCCCAGGAAGCCACCAGAGGTCACAACGACTTCGACCAAACGCGCATTGACCAAGTCAGCGGTGATGAATTTGATTTTCCCAAGCCTGACATTCTGAGGATTCCTGACTTCCAGTCCGATGAATTCCGTGAAATCTTCCGTGGCACGGAACACATCCTCGTTGGCGGGTTCCGGTTCCCGTGCCTGCAGGCAGAGGGATGACGCCGCGAGGGCGCTTGTGACAAGCATGGACGTTAGTTTCATAAGTTTATCTATTGTTGTTTGGACAATCCGTTGTTGGAGCTGCCGCGGGTGCGGCAGTCACGACAGCTTCTTGATGGTGAACCTTAGGCGAGGGTTGTCCTCAGACGCTATGGGGTGAAACCCTCTCTTCTGCAGGTGGAGCGTTTCAGGCCTTGTCTCCAAACATTTGGTCCTTCTGCAGCTCATGTTTTTCGGAGACGCCTCCGCGCAGGAAGGGCTTCAGCCAGATGCGCTCGATCGCTGAGTAGGAGGCGATGATTGGAAGCGCGGCCAGTGCTCCGGGGATGCCCGCGAGCAGAATGCCCGCCAGCAAACCGAGCAGCACTGTCAACGTGGATACGCGCAGATGCTTCCCGTAAACCGTCGGTACGATGAAGTAGGTTTCGATGGCATGAAACAGCAGATACAACCCCAGAACGAGCACGGCCGCCTGGGGCGACACGCTCAGTGCCAGCAGGAAGGCCGGGGCGGTGGCCATGATAAATCCCACGATGGGTAGCACATCCAGCAGTCCCGCCAACATGGCGAGGATCAGGGCACCCGGCACATCGAGGATGCTCAGCACCGCGAACGTAAAGATCGTTACCAGTGCGGAGGTGATGAACTGCCCTGTGACGTAGCCAAAGATCACGTGTGAAATTTCCTCGGCGGTCAGGCGCAGCTTGGCACGCTTCAGCGGAGAGAAAAAGGCCAGGAACCACTCGAACGTCTTGCCCCCGTCGATCACCAGATAGAGCGCGATCACCAGCAGCAGCACGGTCTCTGAGATGCCGCTGAGAGCCACCCCTCCAGCCGACCAGAAATTGCCAAGCCAGGTGGATGCCTCGGTCCAGTCCGTTCTCTCCAGCAGGTGCTCCAGGTTGTAGCGGATGCTTCCACTGATCGGCAGGTGTTGAAGCGCCTCCTCATAAAACTTCGGCAGCTTTTGGCTAAAGGCGGTCGCCCGGTCGATCAGAGCGGGAAGGACCAGCGCCATGCTCACGACGAGCGCGGTGAGGAGACCGCCGATGACCGCCAGCAGGCTGAGCCAGTGCCTGACGCCCCGGACATCAAGCCAGGCCACAAATGCATGCAAGGTCACAGCCAAAAACAGAGCCAGAAACACCAAGAGCAGAAGTGGCCAGAGCATGTAGGCCGCATAGGCCGTCAACACGGCGGCAAAGAATTTGATGAAGGTCACCCATGGAATGTGGATCTCCAACCTCTGTGGCTGAACGTCTTCGTACGAAGTTGGATTTGCCGTTGTCTTGGCCGTGGATGAATCAGAATCGTCTGAGGGCATGAGATGGTTTTGCAAACTTCGTGAAGGCCGGGGCACTGGGGAACGGTCCAGCGCCAAGCGGGGATCAGGTCAGGGCTCGATGCTCACGGGCGTTCCAACCTCCAAGGAGCGAAAGAAGGCCGCGGCCATGAAGTCAGGCATCCGAATGCAGCCATGAGAGGCGGGATAGCCCGGAAGGAAACCTGTGTGCATGCCTGTGGCGCCCGTGATGCGCATCCAATTCGGCATGTTGGCCCCTTGATAGGTCGCCCCGGGAGGCATGGGATCCTTGCTGGTGTCCACATCCTTTTGGACGACCTCCCCGTCGGCGCCCAGGTAGTCCCCAAACAGGGATGACCTGTGCTCCCGGTCCTTTTCGAGGATGCGATAGTGTCCCGTCACCGTGTCCAGACCTTCGCGCCCGGAGGAAATGCGAGAGACACCCGCAAGGGCACCACCTTTGTAAAAGTAAGCGCGCTGCCTCGAAAGACTGATGCGCACCGATGGGCTGCCAGTCATGGCGTCGCCGCCCCAATAGGACTCTCGATTGACGTTGGGAACCAACGCGGAGGGAGGAGATGAGACGCAACCCGTGCCAATCAGCATCCAAAGGATCGAAGCCAGGAACAAAGACGGACGAATCGGAATCGGGATGTGTTTCACTTCAAAACATTGGAGGCCCTGGCCAGTTCCCGCCATGGAGTGTTCACCCCATGGCGGATCGGCGGTGGACGGTTGAGAATCTTCCTCCAATCACAGATGCTTTGAGATGCTTTCCGAGGATTGGCTGCGCGACTCCAGAAACGAAGTAGGGGCCGGGTGGTAGGGAATCACCCCATACACATCCAGCCACCACTGGCCGACCCTGTGGTCGATTCATGGTTTCACACCCCATCGCTCAAATTCAGCAGTGACATGATTGCACCCGATGAGTTCCAGCCGACGCCGCTGCCAATGCCGCGCAAACCGCGTGCACGCCCTCCTGTGGCGACCACCCAAGAACTCAAACTCAGGGAATCGCGGCTGAAGGAAAAGGAATTGCAGAAGATCACCCGCAAGATTTTGGTGGCCACCGAGGCAGCCCGGGGATCGATCAGTCTTCATCTGCATGATGAGATCGCGCAGACATTGCTCGGTATTCATGTTAGACTGCTCTCCTTGAAACAGGAAGCCTTCGCCAACGAGGAGGGTTTTGCTCAAGAGCTCATCACCACTCAGCGGCTGGTGAAAGAGTCGGTCGAAACCATCAACCGCTTCGCCAGCAGACTGGCCATTCCTGATGAAAACCAAGGCACCTGAATTTTCCCGCCGCTATTTGACGGCACTTCGCCGCCATTTGAAGGGGGACCCGCGCACGACTTTGGAACCCGCGAGGCGGCTTGGCGTCAAAGCAGTGGCTTTGAATTTGGAAACGCTCGACTTGGCACGTCTGCACGAGGAATCGCTGATTGCCCTGATGCTTCCGCACGATTCGGCAGACACCAGAGACGAAGTGATCCGTTGCGCTGGAGTCTTTTTTGCCGAAGCCCTCAGTCCAGTTGAGGAAACCCACCGCGGAGCACGGGAGGCCAACATCAAACTACAGGCCACGATCGAGACCCTGCGCCAACGGACGGCCCAACTGGCGACGTCGAATGCGGAGTTGAAACAAGAGATTGCGCAACGCCGCACCGTCGAAGACGCATTGCGCTCCAGTGAAATGACCACCAGCCAGTTGCTGCGCAAATCCCGCCGCCAGCAGGAAGGGCTCCGGGAGCTGTCGCGTCGCCTCCTCTTTGCCCAAGAGAAAGAACGGCAGAAAATCAGCCGGGAACTTCACGACGTGATCGCCCAGACTTTGACGGGGATCAATGTGCGGCTGTCGGCCTTAAGGACGCAAAGCAGGTCAAGCGCCAAAGATCTCCAGAGTAAGATCGCTGTCACACAACGGCTGGTGGAAAAGTCGGTGGACATTGTGCATCGCTTTGCACGTGACCTGCGCCCCACCGTGCTTGACGACTTGGGGTTGATCCCCGCACTGGAGTCTTACCTGCAGGGATTCATGGCGCAGACGGGTGTCCGCATCAGTTTTACGGCCTTCGCTGGCGTGGAACGGCTCAGCAGTGACGTGCGCACCGTGCTGTACCGGATCGTTCAGGAGGCGCTCACGAACGTGGCCCGGCATTCCCACGCAAGCAGGGCCCAAATAGCCATCCTTCAACACAAGGGCAGCGTCAGCGTCGAGATCATCGACAATGGCCACGGCTTTCAACCGGAGAACGTTGCACAGGCCAAGGGCCGGAAACGGCTTGGTCTGCTGGGCATGCGGGAACGTGCGGAGATGATCGGCGGCCTTTTCACCATCAGTTCCACTCCCGGCAAAGGCACCACCATTCGCGTGGAGATTACCGAACGTTCTGTCGCTGTCAAGAAGCTGCCGACCAAGAAACCCAACCCCAAGCCCCAACTCAAACGCTCATGAAACGCATCACCGTTCTGCTGGCCGAAGATCACATGATTGTGCGTGAGGGGCTGCGAGCCCTACTCAAGCTGGAAGAGGACATCGAGATCATCGGAGAGGCCGAAAACGGCCGCCAAGCCGTGGAACTCACCCAAAGCCTTTCTCCCGACGTGGTTGTGATGGACATTGCAATGCCTTCGCTCAACGGGATGGAAGCGACCCGGCAGATCCTGCTGGCCAAACCTGCCACCAAAGTTCTGATCCTCTCCGCCCACAGCGACGATGCCTATGTTTCGCTTGTGATGGCGATCGGCGCCTCGGGGTATCTCATCAAGCAAACCGCCGCCCACATTCTGCCGAAGGCGATTCGCGAAGTTCTCCACGGGAGCACCTTCTTCAGTCCCAGCATTTCCAAGCGCCGGAATCACCACCAGCAGGCGGCCCGTCAGCGTGGCGAACTGCCGGTCGAGAAGAAGGCATCGTCTCTCACATCACGCGAGATGGAAGTGCTGCAACTCATCGCTGAGGGCCGCGCCAACAAGGAAACGGCGGAGGAACTTCACATCAGCATCAAGACCGTCGAGAAGCATCGTCAGAGCCTCATGAACAAACTCAACATCCACGACACCGCCGGTCTCACCCGCCACGCCATCGCCGTCGGCATCATCGAGAGCAGCGTACAGGTCACCATCGTCGAGTGATCGATTGGGGTGATCACCCCATGGTGGAATCTTCACTCCGCGCCTAGCGTGTGTCCATGATCCCCCACCACCTTACCAAGCCGCTGCTCATCACCGCTCTTTTCGTGACCCTCTCCTTGGCGTCTTGCGTGACACCGGGCTATCCGGGAGGCAGCTACAGCTCCAGCAGTTCCTACGGTCGCGGCTTCCAGACTTACCGCACGCTTCCCAGCAACTACGTCGGCAGCGCCTACTATCTCAACGGTCGCTACTACTCCGGCGGACAGTACCAAGCCGGCAGGTACTCCCACAATGGGCAGGCCTACACCAGCCGCTACTACCACAACGGGCAGTACTACTACGGTGGACGCAACGAGCAACATGGCGACAACAACGCACATCGCAGCTCGGGACAAAGCCAGCGCTACAGCAGCAGTCATGACGACAGCCGGAGCCACGGTGATTCGCGCAGTCATCCAAGCGCACCAAGCCGGTCCAACCTGTTCTTGTCAAACAGGCGCTGAAGCAGAGCCTGCCGCACCTCGAATATCCATCGTTCATCACCTTTGCCTGCAGTCTCGAGGCATTCGAAGCGAACAAGCCAAGATGGATTCGGGAATGCCGCGGGCTTTCGTGAACTGGATCAAACGGCACCTGCAAACGCCCCTCAGGGCAGGAGCACACTTCGAGAGAAACCTCCATGAATCTCCGACGTCCCAACCCGGATTGCCCCATGGCACGCACGTTTCGCAACGGCCCAAATGCGTGTGCAATCTCGTCGCGGTGTCCGCGGAAAATTCACCCATCTCCCACGGCCTGCGCCTTGGGCTCGGGCATTTTTACGGCCCCGAAGCCCTGCCGCCCTGTGTGCGAGGCTCGGTCGGAGCCGCCTCTACTGGTCGACTCACGAAGATCCGGGCGTTCACGTGGAAACAGCCCCGCAGCCGGGAATGTACGCGGCCTTCGCGGAAGTGGATGAGTAGGGCGTCCCCCCATCGCAAAATCAACAAGGGCCAGGTGCCACACAGGCATGTCACCCTCAAAGCAGGCATCATCATCCACGACTCATGATCCCCTTCCAAGACCAACTGCCGGACCGGTTGAGCAGCGACGATCTCAACGAGTTCGTTCTCCGCGCCGCCACTGTCATCTCAGAGGAACCCTGTGATGTCGGCAGCGAACCGCAAAAAGGCAGGACAACACCCCATCGCGCAACTCAAGAAAGAAAGGGATCATCCGCCCAACATGAATGAACCACAGATTCCATCACTCCATCATGCCATCACCAACGCAGCGGAATGCCGCCATTCCTTGCCGCCGCTCACGGCAAAACAGATCGCCCGCCGTGCCTATTTGATCTATCAAACACACGGTTGCTCCAACGGTCACGATGTGGCGGACTGGCTCTGCGCAGAGTCAGAGCTGACAGCCGAGCGCTTCGCACAATGCGAGTAAGGAGCCTACTGGGAATGCCGCCAACAATGGGGGGAACACCCCATTGCAACGGTGACGCTGACTTTGGACCATGGGCTACCTCATGAGACCCGACAAAAGCACCCCATCCACCAAAGGCCAAACCGACGCAAAAGCTTCCCCAAAGGCAAAAAGCCGAACAACCCCGAAAGCCGTCCCAAAAGCCAAGGGATCAACAAACGCCAAAGTCTCTCCAAAGGCCAAAGGCCGAACGAACACGAAAGCCGCCCCAAAGGTCAAGGGTTCATCGAGTCTCAAACCGTCCCCACGCGTCAAAAACGCTCCAAGCCCCAAGACGAAACCTCAACCCAAAGGTCGGCAGAATCCCAAATCTTCACCCGTCCGGAAAGCCAAAGCCTCACAGCCAAGGACCTCAGCACCCCAGCGTGAGGCCTCGCAGCCGGTCGCCCACTCCGAGGATGCGATTCGTGCCAGAGCCTACGTGAGCTATGTGCAGCGGGGATCGAAAGGAGGCGATCCTACGGAAGACTGGCTGCGCGCCGAAGCGGAACTGACGGCCGAGCGCCACCACGGCTGGGCATAGGATAACGCCGCGAGAAACCGCCATGAATCTCCGCCGGCCCAACCCTGATTGCCCCATGGCATGTGCGTTTCGCAACGGCCCCAAATGCGTGTGCAATCTCGTCGCGGTGTCCGGGAAACATCCCCCCATCTCTCACGGCCTGCGCATCGGGCTCAGTCACTTTTATGGCAGTCAAGCCCTGCCCCCGTGCGTGCGAGGGCCTGTTGGCGCCTCCTACTGGTCGACTGACGCAGCACCGATCGCTCACGAAGAACCAGTCCCGCCGCCAGGAATGCATCCCGCCCTCGCGGAAGAGCAAGAGTAGGTGTACACCCCATCGCAGACTCGACGTTCATCAGGCTAGGTTCGTGTTCATGAAAGATCACGTCTACAAACTCATCGAACTCACCGGGACTTCGACAACCTCCATTGAGGATGCCGTCAACAAGGCACTCAAACGCGCCCGCAAGACCATCAAGGGCCTCAGTTGGTTCCAGGTCATCGAAACCCGCGGCAGTATCGACAAGGGTCAGGTTCAGCACTGGCAGGTCACCCTCAAAGTCGGCTTCATCATCCAAGACTCATGAGCCCCATCCAAGAAAAACTCACGGATCCGGCGAATTCCGACGACCTCAACGAGCTCGTCCTCGAAGCCGCCTCCCGCATCTCGGATGACAAAATCAGCCCCGATGATGAAGTCGTTCCAGACATGATCGTTCGGGGCGAGACCATCGAATCTGGCAGCCATCGTGTGGCGGTGATGCCCGAGGAGAAGGAAGAAACCATCTCCGAGCAGCTCATCGACGCCGGCAATGATGAAGCTAGCCTCGAACAACGGGTCGCCTCGGCTGCAGCCCAACAAACGAAGACCTAGTCAGGTGATTTCACTATCTGAGCATGCGCCAGAAGCCATCCGACTTCGGACACTCGTGCTCATCGCCGCCATCGCGGCGGGCATCTACCTCTGCTACTTGCTGGCGGAGCCATTTTTACCCGCACTGACTTGGGCGCTTGCCTTGTCTGTGCTCTTCACGCCGTTTCAGCGATGGCTGGAATCGAAGATCTGTCATCCCAGTCTGTCTGCGATCATCGCGGTGACCGTGATCGTGCTGATCGTCGTCGTTCCAGTGCTCTTTGTCGGTCAGAAACTCGTCGTCCAGGCCGCTCAGGGCGCACAGCTCATCGAAACCAAGGTTGCCTCTGGTGAGTGGCGGCGAGCGATCGAAGCACAGCCGCAGCTGGCTCCTGTGGCAGAAAAACTCGAGCGCGATCTGGATCTGCCGGGCACGGCAAAATCTATCGCGGCCTGGTTCAGCTCCATCGCCGGAAGCCTCGTCAGTGGCTCCCTGCTTCAGGTGATTGGCTTTGGCCTCATCTTCTACCTGCTGTTCTTCTTTCTGCGGGATCGCCGATCTGCCCTCGCCTCGCTGCACCACCTGTCACCGCTTTCCAGAGAGGAAACAGAGACGCTCCTTCTACGCGTCCGTGACACCATCCAAGCCACCGTCTATGGCACGCTGGCCGTCGCCACGATTCAGGGACTTCTCGCCGGGCTCATGTTTTGGTGGCTTGGGTTGCCTGCTCCGCTGTTGTGGGGTCTGGTGATGGCCATTCTCGCCATGGTGCCCATGCTGGGCGCGTTCGTCGTCTGGATTCCCGCCGTGCTCTTCCTGGCCCTGGAAGGCAATTGGGGGAAAGCCGTCATTCTGATCCTTTGGGGTATGCTGGTCGTGGGAACTATCGACAATTTCCTGCGCCCGGTCCTCGTCGGCAACCGGCTCAAGCTGCACACCGTGCTCGCTTTCATTTCCGTGGTGGGTGGATTGATGCTTTTCGGCCCCGCTGGGCTCATCCTGGGGCCCGTGGTGCTGACCATCACCACCGTGCTGCTGGAGACGTGGCGTGCGCGATCAGCACCAACACTTCCATCTGTCATTGAGCCAACGTCGCTTCGAATGGCCTGATGCAATCCAGCGTCGTGAAGCGCTCCCCGGGCGGAAGTGAAGCCCCCGCGCTCGATGCGTTGCGGCAGGAGGAGGTAGGAGTACACCCCATCGCAATCACCGTGCGCAGATGCTTAGCCTCGCAACCTTATGAAACCATTGTTCACGCAAGAAGCGATTTCCAAAGGGGCCCGATCCGAGACTTTGAAGTCGCCGCACACTGCGCTGGAAAATGCGAGGTTGTTTGCAGCGGCCTATTCAGCCTGCTACCACGGGTCTTTGGTCAACGCGGCCAGACGAATGGGTTCCTCGGTCGTTGAGTCCACGGTCCGCGCCTTGGTGAGCCTGGTTGAAGATGATGACCCTGGCATGGGTCTCGCGGTGGAGATTCATGCACTCCTCCCAGGGGTCGATCCAGCTCAGGCCCGGCACATCATGGATGCAGCACACCAGACATGTCCCTATTCCACGGCCCTGCGTGGCGAAGCATCCTTCACGCTCGTGGTGGATTGAACGTTCGGTGACGCGTGTGCGTTTTGGATGCCCCTCGTCTCCAGACAATGTCGAATGCAGCTCACAAATGGGGTGATCACCCCATTTCAAAAGCACCGGATTCCCAGGATACTCGTCATGCGATGTACCTATCCGCCTCTCCCGAATTTGGCCTCCGCTCATTTCTGTCTTCAGGCTCGCGTGGCTGGCCACCGCCGGTTCAGAAAGTCCCGGCAATGGCTCCGTCATTCGATGACGTCTCCTTCCGTGCCTATCTGAACTTTCAAAAACACGGCTCAGATGACGGCCATGACTTGAATGACTGGTTCGCAGCAGAAGCTGAACTGATCGCTGAGCAAAATCATGCAGCCAGGATCTGACCACCAAAATCATTGCCTCAATCCAAGAAAAATAGCAGCCATGACACTCAAGACATTCTTTCTCGATCGACTCACGGTCATTTACGATGCTGAAACCCGGTTCATCCAAGCCATGCAGCAGATGGCCGAGGCAGCGACATCCACCTCTCTAAAGGAGGCAATTATGACGCATTTGGAGGAAAAGAAGTCCCACGTGGCAGGTATCGAATCCATCTTTCGTATACTTGGAGAAGAGCCCGTTCGGAAAACCAGCGAGACCATCGTCGCTCTCCTCTATGAAAGTCATGACATGCTGGATCAGTGCAAAGGCTTCCCCCTGATCAATTCGGCACTGATCGCCGCCGTGCAGAAGATCGGACACTACGAAATCGCATCCTACGGTTGCCTCCGTGACTGGGCGGAAGTGCTGGCTCTAAAAGAAGCGTCCGTCATCCTCCAAACATGCCTGGATCAGGATCTGGCCACGAATCAAGCGCTCACCGAATTGGCTCGCACACGCAGCAATCGCGAGGCGCTGAACCAGGTGCCCATCGAGATCTGACTCATAGGGTTTCACCCCATTGAGCGCACAGGCCACATCCTTCACCTTGCCGGGCAAAGCAACAGTCCCGCCTAGCTTCCATCCAACACATCACCCCACAAACACCATGAAAACCAATACGCTCATCCTCTTGGCCCTGTCCACATTCCTCGTCACCAGCTGCAACAAACAAAAAGCAGCCATCGACGACCGTGCCGAAGCCAGCAAAGAGGCGATTGATTCCCGCAAAGACAGCGTGGAAGCCGAAGCTGAAACCGCAAAGGAACAAACGGACACCAATGCAGCTATCGACAAGGCGAACATCGACGCCGCAAAGCAGCCGACCAAGCTCAACTCGACGCCGACAAAAAAGTCGTCGATGCACAAGCCGCTGCTGAAAAAGCCCGCGTCGATGCACTCGTGAAGTAATCGAGCACTAAGCGGCCTCGCCTTCGGGGTGTTCTCCCCGTGGCGAGTCCGTGGCGCTCAACTCCGCCAGCACTGCCGGAACTCTACAGCAGGCGCGTCGTCGATTGTGTCGCCGGAATGAATTGGGACCCGGAGCATCCGCGGCAGCGTCGTGGAGTGCGGTGGCAAGCCTTAGCGCGACACCGCTGTCGGCAGCGCGAAGACGGGCAGTGGCTCTCCCTCGATTTCTGAGCCTACGAAAGCAGTGGGGTTTTCACCCCATGGTGAAACGAGAACACCCGCCGGATACTCAAGCCTCCATGACACTCACCCACCTGCATCTCGTCCTCAATCACCTCCCTGTTCTCGGTACCGCCTTCGGGCTAGGCCTGCTCGCCTTCGGCATCTGGCGGCAGAGTACAGAGCTAAAGAAAACGGCGCTCGGCATCTTCGTCCTCGTCGCACTCATGGCCGTGCCTGTTTACCTCACAGGGGAACCTGCTGAAGAAGGTGTTGAAGGTCTGCCTGGAGTTTCGGAAACAATCATCGAGCAGCATGAAGAAGCGGCGGGCGTTGCCTTTGCCAGCATCGGTGCGCTGGGAGTGATCGCCCTCATCGGATTGCTCATGCTACGGCACGGAAAGCCCGTTCCAGCGTGGTTCGCGGGTTTGATGGTGATCGCATCGCTCACGGTAAGCGGCTTGATGGCCTGGACGGCCAATATCGGCGGCCAGATCCGCCACACGGAAATCCGGACGGGTGCCGTCACATCCGCTCCTGCCAGCAAAGACCGCGACTAGGCCTGAACTCATGGTCAAAGCCTCTCCATCACTGCTCTCGGTGCTATGGCGGCACCGTGACAGCTCCGTCAACGGAGCCATCGCCCAGGAGATCGTCAACGGACTCGCCGTGCTTAGTGCCCTGCGTCCCGCATTCCCACCGAGGGTCATTCATGATCTCTAGTGCTGCCAGGTTCTGTCTGGTCATCGCGGCGCTGTCTCTGTTCTCCTGCGTCGGCAAAGGCACACGAAAAATGGCTGCCGATGCGGTCACTGTGCCATCCAAATGGCAGCACTGTTCGACCACTTCGCAACCGCTTGAAGTCGCGCTTTGGTGGCGGCGGTTTCGTGATCCCGTGCTGAATGGGTTGATCACGGATGCGCTGCAATCGAGCCCCACGGTGCGTTCGGCGCTGGAGAAGGTGACGGAGTATCGCGCACGGCGTGGGGTGGAGGCGGCGAACTTGTTTCCATCGCTCTACGCCAACCAATCGGGGCGGGGCGCACGCACGAAGAGCGGCATCACCGACATCATCACGACGAGCGAGTCCTACAAAGCCTCGATCGATGTGAGCTGGCAGGTGGATCTGTTCGGAAAGCAGTATCAGACGCTCAAAGCCGCCACTGCGGACCTCGAAGAGATCGGCGAGAACTTCTACGGCGCCAAGGTCACCCTCGCCTCCGATGTGGCGGGTGCGTATGTGACGCTGCGCTCGGCGGAGGCGCAGTTGGCCGTCGTGCAGCGCAGTCTTGGCACGCGTGGCGAAACCGTTCAGCTCACCCAATGGCGCGAGCAGGCGGGCACAGGCGACGCGCTGGACACCCAGCGCTCCATCAGCACGCTGGAGCAGGCACGGGCTTCCATGCCTGCATTGCAACTCAGCGTCGTTCAGAGCCGAAACCAGCTCGCCCTGCTCTCGGGGCGCACTCCGGGTGCACTCGATTCGCGACTCGCGGCCACGCATCGCGTGCCGGAAATGACCACGCGCATCGCCGCCGGCGTTCCTGCTGAAACGCTGCGGCAGCGCCCCGACGTTCGCGCTTCCGAACGTGCGCTGGAGGCCGCGTTTGCACGCACACAGTCGGCCAAGAGGGCGCGACTGCCTTCACTCAATCTGAGCGGCTCCATCGGCATCGACGCCCTGAAGCAAGGTCACATCTTTTCGCCTGACTCAGCGATCGCGAGCATCCTGGCCGGTCTTGCCACGCCAGTGATCGATGCGGGCCGCATTCGGCAAAACATCCGCGCCGTGAGTTCACGCGAGAGGCAGGCGCTGATTGCGTATGAGGCCACCGTGCTCAACGCGCTCGCAGAAGTGGAAAACGCGCTCGCGGCCGTGCGCCGCTACGCCGAACAGCACCGCATCGTCGAAAAAGCATCGGCAGCAGCGCGTGAAGCCGTCAAGCTGGCCGCCTGGCAGTATGAGGCGGGACAGGTCGATCTCCTCGTCTCACTCGATGCCCAGCGCACCCTCTTGACGTTGGAGCAGCAGGAAGTCACCACCACAGCGCAAAGCGCGAACGCCTGCATTCAGCTCTACAAAGCCCTCGGCGGAGGTTGGTCGCCCTTTTGACATGAAAACCTCCACACAACTGGCTCCCGCCGATCTCGCCAAAGCCATCCAGGCAGGCGGATCCAAAAGCCATCTCAAACGCAACCTCATCCTCGGCTTCATCGTCTTCGCACTCATCGGCGGCGGCTGGTTTTGGCGGAGCCGCATCGCAGCAGCGAAGCGCCAGGTGCCACTCTACGTGACCGAGCCGCTCAAACGCGGCGACATCAGCCTCATCATCACCGCCACAGGCAATCTCGAACCCACCACCGAAGTCACCGTCGGCAGCGAGCTCTCCGGCATCACGCTCGAAGTGAACGCCGACATCAACGACCGCGTCACCAAAGGCCAGCAGCTCGCCAAACTCGACACCAGCAAGCTTTTGCAGCAAACCGAGAGCAACCGCGCCGCTGTGCGAGCTGCGGAGGCCCGCGTCGCGCTCGCCGAAGCCACGGTGAAGGAAAGCGCCGCGCTGCTCGCCCGCCAGCAGGAGCTTCAGCGCATCAGCGGCGGCAAAGTGCCCTCCAAAGCCACCATCGACTCCGCCATCGCCACTGCCGAGCGAGCCAAGGCCGACCTGCTGAACACGCAGGCCGGAGTCGGCACCGCCAAGGCGCAGGTGCTCATCAATGAAAACGATCTCAGCCGCGCCATCATCAAATCGCCCATCGTCGGCATCGTGCTCAGCCGCAGCATCGAGCCCGGACAAACCGTGGCCGCCAGCTTCACCGCACCGCAGTTGTTTGTGATCGCCGAAAAGCTGGAGCGCATGATTTTGAAAGTGACCATCGCCGAAGCCGACATCGGCCGTGTGCAAAAGGGCCAAAAAGCCACCTTCACCGTCGATGCATGGCCCGACCGCTCCTACACCGCCATCGTCACCGTTGTCTCGTATGGCTCAGCCGTGACGCAGAATGTGGTGACCTACGAGGCCGACCTCGAAGTCAGCAACGACGACCTCAGTCTGCGCCCAGGCATGACCGCCACCGCCGACATCGGCGTCGCAGAAAGCAAAGACGTTCTTGTCGTGCCAACGAGCGCCTTGCGCTTCGATCCCAGCACCGCCGTCAAGACCGGCGCGGCAAAGAAATCCTTCGTGCAAAGCCTCATCCCCATGCCCACGCGCAACCGCAGCCGACCCGAAGCCTCCGACGACAAACTCAAACCCAC
The DNA here is from genome assembly GCA_963976915.1 of uncultured Verrucomicrobiales bacterium. Lineage (GTDB taxonomy): Bacteria > Verrucomicrobiota > Verrucomicrobiia > Verrucomicrobiales > Verrucomicrobiaceae > CAXBNA01. The sequence continues at coordinate 19,389 of CAXBNA010000019.1, read as the reverse complement.
CGCCCGCATTTTCGTCATCCTCGACGGCAAAGCCGATCCGATCCCCATCAAGACCGGCATCAGCGACGGCCGCCACACCGAAGTCTCCGGCGAAGTTCTGACCGAAGGCATGGAGGTCATCCTTCGGAACAACACCCCTGCCCCGTGAACCAGCCACCGCTCATCGAACTGCGTGGTCTGACGAAGAGCTATGGCGTGGGCGATACTGATGCGAACGGTCCGACAACTTTGCCAAGCCCGGAAATGAACAGTCCGAGGCATGGAGGCAGCGGAATCCAGCGCCTGCATCAGGAAGCGAGGTAACGACGGCCAAAGGGCCGCGCCACTCTCACCGAATCATCCGCCGTCGCTTGTTGCATTGCAGCCTTGGCAACAAGGGGGCTGTGATTTACAGGTAACCGTATGTCAACTCTCACTCTGGAACTCGACACTCAGCTGGCGCGCTCGCTGGAGGAGTCTGCGCGTCGCGAGCACAAGCCGCTGGAGGCTTGGGCATGCGAGCGGTTGCGGCTCGCTGCGATGGAGACAGCGGCCGATGCCAACGGGTATCCGACTGGATGGCTGAGGCTCTTTGCCAGCATTGAGGACGAAACCTTCGTGGCACCAAGCCGGAGTGACGCAAGACCGGTGGCACCACTGGATCAGGAATAACGGGGAGGCATTGATATGGCCTACTGTCTCGACACCAACACCATTGTGTTTTGCCTGCGCGGCAAATCAGCGAAGGTGATGCAGCGACTGAATTCCACTCCGGCATCCGAGGTGCGCGTCCCCATGCAAGTGCTGGCGGAGTTGCGAGTGGGAGCAGCCAAAAGCGCGAAGCCAGTCGGCAACGCGGCAGTGGTCGAAAGTTTTATCAAGGCCTTCGCCGTGCTTTGGCCAGATGAGAGCATCGTGACCCACTACGTCTCGATCAGGTGCGCTCTCGAAGCGAAAGGGCAATGCATCGGCGAGGCTGATCTATGGATCGCAGCCACGGCTCGCTCGCGAGGAGATGTGGTGGTGACGAACAACGTGGATGAGTTTCAGCGTGTGCCCGGCCTCGTGATTGAAGACTGGACGATTTGACCGCCTGACACCCTTTAATGAACTGGCCGAGGCATGGGGCCAGAGGTATCCAGCGACTGGATGGAAAAGGAGTGCAGAGCTTCAGCTCGCACGGATGCTGCTTGGCGAATCGGTGTCCAGGGACCACGCCGCCCTTGCCGAAATCATCGGCCTGCACCTACTTGATTTGGTTTTTGGGAGTGAACTCAAAAGCAGGTGTTCACCCCATTCAGTCCTTGGCGTGCATGACTTAGACTGGTGCTGAACCCGTCACGAAGCCTTTTGCCATTCCAACCGAACTCCCATCTGAAAAGCCCGCTGGCAACGCGCCTGGGCCACCGCTCATCGAACTGCGTGGCCTGACGAAGACCTATGGGGTGGGCGATGCCATGTTTCAGGCTCTGAAGGGCATCGATCTGACGATTCATCGCGGCGAGTTCGTGGCGATCATGGGGCCCAGCGGGTCGGGCAAATCGACGCTGATGAATTTGCTCGGCTGTCTGGATACGCCAACGACCGGCAGTTACCGCTATGAAGGCATCGAGGTGGAGACGCTGAATGCGAACCAGCGCTCCCTGCTGCGGCGCTATGCGCTGGGATTCGTCTTCCAGGGCTTCAATCTGCTGCCGCGCACGAGTGCACTGGAGAATGTGGAGCTGCCGCTGCTCTACCGTGGCATGGCCAGGAAGGAGCGTGAGGAGAAGTCCATCGCGGCGCTGAACTCCGTCGGCCTGCCGAACAAGCTCAACAACACGCCGGGTGAGTTGTCGGGAGGCCAGCAGCAGCGTGTGGCCATCGCACGCGCCATCGTCACGGAACCCAGCACGCTGTTTGCCGATGAGCCGACGGGAAATCTCGATTCCGTGACCACACAGGATGTGGTCGAAATCTTGACGCGGCTGAACGCGAATCGCGGCATCACCATTCTGCTCGTTACGCATGAGGAAGACGTCGCCGCCTGTGCCAGACGCACCATCGTGATCAAAGACGGCCTCGTGGCCTCAGACACCACACGCTCATGATCTGGAACGCCTTCGCCATCGCCGTGCGAGAGATCAGCCGCAATCTGACGCGTGCCTTTTTGACCGTGCTGGGCATCTTCATCGGCGTGGCATCCATCATCACGATGGTCACGCTGGGCGAAGGCGCCACCTTGGCGGTGAAGGAGCAGATTTCCAGCCTCGGCAGCAATCTGCTCACGTTGCGTCCCGGAGCTGGCTTTGGTTCGCGCGGCTCCTCCGCAGGCGTGCCGCACTTCACTGAAAAAGATGCCGTCATTCTCGGCGAGCAGATCGCGAGCATCGCCGCGATCGCGCCGGTGCGCACTGCCTCGCTCAGCACCATTTATCTCAACAACGCCCGCGCCAGCACCATCACCGGCACCACATCCACCTACTTCCAGATCAACAAGTGGAACATCGCCGAAGGTCGCTTCTTCACCGACGCCGATCTGCGCTCCGGAAGCGCCGTATGCGTGATCGGCAACACGGTTCGCGTGGAGTTGTTTGGCACCGACAACCCCATCGGAGCCAGCATTCGAATCGGCCGCGCTTCAATCGAGGTCATCGGCCTGTTGGCTACCAAAGGTCAAGCGGGCATGGGCGATCAGGACGACACCATCATCATGCCGCTTTCAACTTTGCAGCGGCGATTGATCGGCAGGACGTCCTCCAACGACATCAATCAGATCTCCATCTCCGCCGTCGAAGGCACGGACAGCATCGCGCTCATCGCCGAGATCACGCAGATCATGCGCCAGCGGCGGAACTTGCAAAGCAATCAGGACAATGACTTCAACATCTTCGACACGCGCCAGATCGCCGAAACGCTCGGCTCCACGACGCAGCTCATGACCATGCTGCTCGCGGCGGTGGCCGGCGTGTCATTGCTTGTCGGCGGCATCGGCATCATGAACATCATGCTCGTCTCCGTGACGGAGCGCACTCGCGAGATCGGCATCCGCCTTGCCATTGGAGCCACCGCCAGCGAGGTGCTGCTGCAATTCCTCGTCGAAGCCGTCACGCTCTCCTGCATTGGCGGGCTCGTCGGCATCCTCCTCGCCTTCGCCCTCTGCTACGGCCTCGCCCAGGTCATCAAAGTACCCTTCCACTTCAACACGCAGATCAACGTCATCGCCTTCGCGTTCTCAGCGATTGTCGGTGTGCTGTTTGGCTACACGCCCGCACGCCGGGCGGCGAAGCTGAACCCCATCGACGCGCTGCGGCATGAATAAGGACGCAACCGCAGGGTAGGTTTACACCCCATAGCGGAGCGGAGACTTCCGGGTGCATGGTTGAACATGCCAACAGTCCAACCCCGCAAAACGCACATTCTCGCCAGGCTTGAAATCGGACTCCGTACCGATGCCGTACGTTTGGTTGAACTGGAGCGGGAATTGATTGTCGTACTGCAAAGGGGTCGTGGTCTGAGCAGCGAATACGGTTCACCAGGAGATTGGGACACGGCCTGGGGTCATCATTGGGATCTGGTGGAGTCCATTTTGCGCCGAGTTCATGAACTGGTGGGCGAGATTCAAGATGACATCCAGAGCCGCGAAACGAATCGACACTCCAAAGCGCTACAGACATGGAAGGACCTGCAACTTGAGGACAAACGGCTGATGCAGACGCTGAAGTCACTGCACGGGCAGTCCGTCGGTCTGAATCCAACGGCCCAGACGGAGTGGGATGCCATCGCGAAGACCATGGAGGCTCACATGGACGTCATTCATGACTGTACCGAGGCGCTGCGCATCAAACTGGAATTGTTGAAAAGTCAAACAAGCGAAGAGGTCGATGAGCAGGTTCAAAAGCTGCTCGCCCGTCTCGCCCGCGCCCCGCAACCAAGGAGCGGCAACACCATCGACTCCGAGGAAGAGTATCAACAGGCGGCGGTCGAGCTCCAACAGGAGAAAAACAAATTCATGGGCTTCATGGATGTCGTCAAATGCATGTTCACCTGGACTGACTCGATCCAGGAGCGCGTCGACAAAAACACTCGACACAAGTCCTTCTAACCCCACCGGGAGCACCGCCCCCAACACCCCTTCAACACCTTATGAAAACCAACATCGGCATGTGGATCGACCACCGGAAAGCAGTCATCGTCCAGGAAACCAACTCAGGAGAAGAGATCAACGTGATCTTTTCAGACGCGGACCGCCAACCGGGCCGCAGTCATGGCGAACGCTCCATGGCTTCCTATGAGGCCCTTCAAGTTCAGGCCGATGATGTCACCGAGCGAAAGTTCACGGCGCAACTGCAACAGTACTATGGAGAGGTCGTAGCGCGCGTTCGTCACGCGAAGAGACTTCTGGTTTTCGGCCCTGGCGAGGCCAAAGGGCAACTCGTCAAGGAACTCGAAAAAGCCCTTCCCAAAGGCTACATCGTGACCGTCGAGACCGCAGACAAAATGACGGACCGGCAGATCGCCGCCCATGTCCGCGATCATTTCGCGTCCAAGAGCCCGGTCATCACGCTGCGCTAGATTGACTCGCGGAGCATGAAGGCACCTCGCCAACCTGAGACCGCCACCGCGAGAACCGTGGGAGATTGGTCACCAGAGACCGTACTGGCGATGAATCTTGTCCTAGTGCTCCAGCCAGCTCTGGATGTGCAGCAATGGTTCGAGGAACAGGTAGCCGTGCATTTGGGGTGTTCACCCCATAGCGAGCACATGGCTCCCCCTCCTATCGTTTGAGCCATGACAAACAAGCTCACTCACACCCGCAACAGCCTGCCGGAGAAAACGAGAATCGAAATCGCGGCACTGCTGCAGGAGCGACTATCGGACTCGATTGATCTGATGATGCAGGCCAAGCAGGCGCACTGGAATGTGAAGGGTCGCAACTTCATCGCACTGCACGAATTGTTCGACAAAGTCTACATCGAAGCTGGATTATTTGTCGATCTCATCGCGGAGCGCATCGTCCAGCTTGGCGGCATTGCGCAGGGAACCATTCGTGTTGCCGCCAAAACGTCCAGCCTGCCGGAGTACCCGCAGGACATCACCAGTGGCACCAAACATGTCGCGGAACTGGCCCATGCCATCGCCTTCTACGCTGAACTCATGCGCAAGGCGATTGCGACCTCCACGCAACTCGCAGACGCAATCACCGCCGATATCTTCACTGAAGTATCGCGCGGGGCCGACATGAATCTCTGGTTCGTGGAAGCGCACGAGCAGTTGGAACATCGAATCGACCGACCAACCGCATGAATGCACTTGTTTATCATGGCTCTGGAAAGAAGGCTCTTCAGGACATGCCCAAGCCGACACTGCAGGAGGCCTCGGATGCCATCGTTCGCATCACCAAGACCACCATCTGCGGCACCGACCTGCACATTCTCAAAGGGGACGTACCGACGGTGCAGGAGGGGCGCATTTTGGGGCACGAAGGCATCGGCGTCATTGAAGAGACCGGGACGAGCGTCACCCGCTTCCTCAAGGGGGACCACGTCATCATCTCGTGCATCACCTCCTGCGGAAAGTGTGAGTATTGCCGCCGTGGCATGTGCTCTCATTGCGAACAGGGCGGCTGGATTCTGGGCAACACGATTGACGGCACGCAGTCCGAATACGTGCGCATCCCCTGGGCGGACACGAGCCTGCACCCGATCCCCCAATATGCGGACGCGGAAGCCATGGTCATGCTCAGCGACATTTTGCCCACCGGCTACGAGTGCGGCGTGCTCAACGGCTGCGTCAAACCCGGCGACACCGTGGCCATCATCGGTGCTGGGCCCATCGGGCTCGCCACGCTGCTGACCGCAACACTCTACGCACCGGGAGACATCATCATGATCGACGTTGATGAGCATCGTCTCGATATCGCCAAAAGGCTCGGGGCCACAAAGCTGGTCAACAACAGCGAGGGCCAGGCATTGGACAAGGTCATGAAGATGACCCATGGCAAAGGCGTGGATGTGGCCATCGAAGCCGTTGGAATCCCGGCAACGTTCGGCCTCTGCCAGACCATCATCGCCCCCGGCGGACGCATCGCCAATATCGGTGTCCATGGCGAGAGCGTACCGCTGCATCTCGAAACACTCTGGTCGCAGAACATCACCATCACCACCCGCTTGGTCGATGCCGTGACGACGCAACTGCTGCTCAAGACCGTCATGTCCGGCAGGCTTCTGCCCAAGCAACTGATCTCTCACCGATTCTCGCTCCGCGATGTCATGAGCGCCTACGAGACCTTCGGCCATGCCGCACGCGAGCAGGCACTGAAGGTCATCCTCACCAATGACTGATTCCATCTACAAGGAACTAGCCAACCAACCAACCATCATCTCATGAACATCCTCCTCATCCTCCTCATCCTCCTTCTTATCGGAGGTGGCGGCTACGGCTTCCGCACCGGCAACAAATACCTCGGTGGCGGTGCGAGCCTCATTGTCATCATCCTGGTCGTCTTGCTCGTCGCTGAGATACTTTGATCGGCTGATCCGTCACAGACGATCAATGCAATGACGGATTGCCCCAACCCACATTCACTCCCCACCCGGCTCAAACGCAGCCGCAGCGCGTCTCAGTTCCCCCCATGAAGTTCGGGCCTCTTCGGACATGGAATCTTCCTTCACCGGCGTTTTCTCCTCGGAGTCCGAACTCATGTCGTAAAACCGACCATCGCTGTAGAGCTTCCAACGCTTGTTCCTCATCCAAAACAGACAACTGGTCTCACCGTCGGACTCCACGCAACTCGCAGACGCAACCACCGCCGACATTATCACTGAAGTATCACTCGGGGCCGACATAAATCTCTGACATGTGGAAGCACGCGAGCAGTCCGAGCATTATTCCAAATCAAAAGGCTTACAAAAAGAATGTCGAGCGCCACTTTGCCACCCGCCCAATGCATCCTCGCACTCAATGCGGGATCATCGAGCATCAAGTTCTCTGTCTATCATATCGATCAATCTTTGGCGTTGGGTCTGCATGGAAAGATTGATCGCATTGACCTGGAGGGGACTCATCTCATCTTCAATGACCCGGCCAAGGATCAGCAGGAAAGCCTCCCGATCGCGGAGGCTGATCATGCTGCGTCCGGCAAGTTTCTGATCGACTGGCTGGAGGAAAGGCACGTCTTCGACTCGGTGCGAGCAGTGGGGCATCGTGTCGTGCATGGGATGGCGCATGCCGAGCCCACGCTTATCACGACGAAGTTGGTTGGAGAGCTTCACCACATCACTCCCTACGCTCCGGATCACCTGCCGCAGGAGATTGACCTGATCCAGACTCTGCATCACCGGCATCCGAAGTTGCCGCAACTGGCCTGCTTTGACACCTCCTTTCACTGCACCATGCCGCGCGTTGCTCGGCTGCTGCCCATTCCACGACGTTACGAAGCTCAGGGTGTCCAGCGCTACGGCTTCCATGGCTTGTCGTATTCCTACTTGATGAAAGAACTCGCGCATCTCGGCGACCCTGCCGCAACGAAGGGGCGTGTGATCCTCGCGCATCTGGGCAACGGGGCCAGCCTAGCCGCGGTGTCTGACGGCGAGAGCCTGGACACCAGCATGGGCTTCACGCCTGCCTCCGGTCTGGTCATGGGCACACGCTCTGGCGAGCTCGATCCTGGCTTGCTCGCGTTTCTTTCCAGCAAAGAGAAGATGAGCCCGACCATGTTTGGCCGCATGATCAATCACGAGTCCGGCATGCTGGGGATCTCCGAAACCAGCTCCGACATGCGCGACCTGCTGGATCAAGAAGCCACGGACACGCGCTCCGCCGAGGCGGTGGCGCTGTTTTGCTATCAGGCAAAAAAATGGATCGGTGCCTTCTCGGCGGTGCTTGATGGTCTCGACACGCTCGTCTTTTCCGGTGGCATCGGCGAAAATTCGCCGCAGGTCCGCACCCGAATCTGCAAGGGGCTCGACTACCTCGGCATCGAACTCGATGAGAAGCGCAACGCCGTCTCTGCCGCTGTGATTTGCAAGCAAAGCAGCCGCGCCACGGTGCGCGTCATCGCCACGGACGAAGAACTCATGATCGCACGCTCGGTGTGCCGAGTGCTCGGTCTTGCCGCATCGAAGTGAGGACCGGTAGGTCTTTACCCCATATTGAACTTCGCGCGGCAGAGCTAAGGTCAATATTATGACAACACTCGAAATCAAAGGTGACTGGAACACCACCAAGGCTAACCTCAAACAAGAGTGGGCCAAACTCACTGTTGATGATCGAAGGTTCATCGACAGCAAGCAGGATCGACTACTGGAACGCATCCAAAAGCACACTGGCGAATCTCGTGAAGCGGTGGAGACCGCCATCAAAGAATACCGCGCAGCCTTGGTCGCGTGATCCAACAGTTCCTGTTACGCCCATACCTCCAACCTATGAAATCACCTTCCCTAGTCGCCATCTCCCTCGGCACCGGTATCCTGCTGCTGGCCACGGGCCGATGAAACGGCTGACACATCCCCCAACATACCCCTGTAAAGCGCCTCAGGGGGACGGGTTGAGTTCCTCCCGCCGGGTGCGATACGGACTGTCGGGCATTGAAAACGCAAGATCCACCCCTTCTTCGACATTTCCTTGGCGAAATCGCCAAGTATCTTGGTTTCAACAAGTGAGGATGCACCCCACAACCCTCAGCCGCGAGGTCAACACATTGCGCCACACGCCCAACCATGAAAACCATCCAAGTTTATGACCCGCCCATGTGCTGCTCCACCGGCATCTGCGGCACCGACATTGATCCCGACCTCGTCAACTTCGCCGCCATGCTCTCGCAGCTCGGCACGCGTGGCATCAAGGTCGAGCGCTTCAATCTGGGGCAGCAGCCCATGGCGTTTGTGGAGAACCCCGTCGTGAAAGCCTTGCTAGACAAGGAGGGCACGGAGGCGCTGCCGCTTATCTTCTGGGATGGTGAGGTCCATCTCAAAGGCCGATACCCGACGAAGGATGAGCGCCCCGCTTGGTTCCGCGTCGCTCTTGGCAAAGAGGAGGTGTTACCATGAAACTGCCGCTCTACCAACCCGATGCCGCCACCGCGACACGCTTTCTCTTTTTCACCGGCAAAGGCGGCGTGGGCAAGACCTCGCTCTCCTGCGCCACGGCACTGAAACTCGTCGAGGCGGGCAAACGGGTGCTGCTGGTGAGCACGGACCCGGCTTCCAACCTCGATGAAGTGCTGGAAGCAAAGCTCACGAACCAGCCCACGCCCATCGCGGGTGCGCCGGGTCTCGATGCGATGAACATCAATCCCGTCGAAGCGGCTGCCGCATATCGCGAGCGCTTGATCGGCCCGATGCGCGAGCTGCTGCCGGAGGCGGCGCTGCGCAGCATGGAGGAGCAGCTCTCGGGCTCCTGCACGGTCGAGATCGCCGCGTTTGATGAGTTCTCGGGACTGATCGGCAATCCCGAAGCCGCAAAGGACTACGACCATGTCATCTTCGACACCGCTCCGACCGGCCACACGCTGCGCCTGATGAGCCTGGCGAAGGCATGGGATCAGTTTCTCGACACAAACACCAGCGGCACCTCCTGCCTCGGGCCGTTGGCCGGGCTGGAAAAGCAGCGCGTCATTTATGAAGCCACGGTCAACACCTTGGCGGATGCTTCGTCCACCACGCTCGTGCTCGTGAGCCGCCCACAAGGCTCGGCATTGCGGGAAGCCGAGCGCACCTCGAAAGAGCTGCGCGCCATCGGCGTGGGCAACCAATGCCTCGTGGTGAACGGCACCTTTGAAACGAACTGCCCGGAAGATGTGACTGCGCAGGCCATGCAGCAGCGTGGGCTGTCGGCCTTGACGGCAGCGGGTGAGTTTATCAGTTCCATGCCGAGCTTCATCGTGCCACTGCGCCCCATCAACATCCTCGGCATCGGCGGCCTGCGTGTGCTGCTGAGCGGCGATGTCCAAGGCAAGTGTGTGAAAGCGGATGAGAGCGGCTGGACTCCGCCCGAAATGGAAAGTCTCGAAGATCTCGTCGCCACCATCGAGCAACAAGGCCACGGCGTGATCATGACCATGGGCAAAGGTGGCGTGGGCAAGACCACCGTCGCTGCCGCCATCGCTGTCATGCTGGCAAAGCGCGGCCATTCCGTGCATCTCAGCACCACCGATCCCGCCGCGCATGTGGCGCAGACCTTGCATCGCAAGGTGGAGGGCCTCACGCTCAGCAAGATCGATCCCGCTGCGGAGACTGCCGCCTACCAAGGCGAGGTGATGCTGGCCCAAGGTGCGGCGATGGACGACGCAGGCCGCGCCTTGCTCGAAGAAGACCTGCGCTCGCCCTGCACCGAGGAAATCGCCGTGTTCCGTGCCTTCGCGCGTGAGGTGGGCCAAGGCACCGGCCGTTTCGTCGTGCTCGACACCGCGCCCACCGGGCACACGCTGCTCCTTCTCGATGCCAGCGAGGCCTATCAGCGCGAACTCGAACGCCAGGCCCGCAGCACCCAACCGGAGGAAGTACTCAAACTCCTCGAACGCCTGCGCGATCCCGACTTCACCCGCATCCTGCTCGTCACCCTGCCCGAGGCTACGCCCGTGCATGAAGCCGCCGCGTTGCAGGAAGACCTGCGCCGCGCGCGCATCGAGCCCTTCGCCTGGGTCATCGATCAAAGCCTGCTCAACAGCGGCTCCTGTGATCCCTTGCTGCAATGCCGCGAAGCCTCCGAGCATCGCTACCTGAGCGAGGTGGTGGAGAAGCAGGCCAAGCGCACCGCCTGGCTGCCCTGGCAGGCGGAGGAACCCGTCGGCCCTGACGCGCTCGCCCGGTTGGCGTCCTCGAAGGTTCAACCGGTGCTGGCATGAAACGAATCGAAATCCTCGGGGCCAACTGCGGCCGGTGCAAAGCCATGGAGGAATGCGCCCGCGTGGCCGCCGCACGTCTTGGCCTGGAGTGTGAGATCGTGAAAGTAACCGATCCGAAGAAGTTCATCGACTACGCCATCACCGCCATCCCCACGCTCGTGATCGATGGCAAGGTCATCGTCTCAGGGCGGGTGCCGGTGCTGGAGGAGATGGAAAAACTCATCGCTGCCTGAGCATGAAGCTCGCTTTCAACCTCACGCGCTACGGCCTGCTCACGCTTGTGGCTGTCAGCCTGGGCACCTGGAGTGTGCGCACGTTTTCATCAGCTCATGCGACGGGTGTGGGAGAGATGCTGCCCGCTGAAGGCATCGTGGTGATCAATTTCCACGCTGCCACGCGCTGCAATGCCTGCCGCGAAATCGGCACCGCGGCGCATACGGTGGTCGAGAAAGACTTTGGCGATCAATTGAAAAGCGGACGCATGACCTGGCGCGTCATCAACTTCGAGGCGCCTGCCAACAAGCACTTCGTCCAGGACTACGGCATCACCACCTCCACCGTCGTCGTTGTGAGAAGAAAGGATGGCAGCGATGTGGCATGGCAACGGCTGGATGCCGTGTGGGATCATCTCTTCGGGGGACCGGCCATGCGTGCCTATCTGAAGGAGCATATCGACCAGATCATGCTGCCATGACCATTCCCGAACTGCCCCTTTCATGGCAGCGCTCGCCGCCGCGCTCTGGCTTGGCCTGCTCACCGCCATCAGCCCCTGCCCGCTTGCCACCAACATCGCCGCCATCGGCTACGTGGCGCGTTTCAGCCAGGGCAATGGGCGCGGGCGAACGTGGCTGCCGGGTTTGCTCTACGCCTCGGGCCGTGCCCTGGCTTACACCGTGATCGGCGGCGTCATCACCTGGGGTTTGTTATCCGCGCCATTGCTGTCGAGCTTCCTTCAAGAGCACATGAATCAACTGCTCGACCCGCTGCTCGTGCTCGTCGGCATGGCGCTGCTCGGCATGTTGCCCGGACTGCCCTCGTTTGGCAAAGGCGGTGGCGGCGCGCTCAACGAAAAGCTCATGTCCTTGGGTCTCGTCGGCTGCGCTCTGATGGGCTTCGTGTTCGCGCTCACGTTTTGTCCCGTCTCGGCCGCGTTGTTCTTCGGCAGTCTGTTGCCGCTGGCGGTGAAGGAGCAGTCTGCGTGGCTCGTGCCCGCGCTGTTTGGCGTCGGGTCTGCCGCACCAGTGCTCGTGTTTGCGCTCGCGCTCGCAGTTTCTCGCGAAGCCGCAGGCCGCGCTTACCAGCGGCTTCAGTCCGCCGAGCGCTGGATTGCTCCTGCCAGCGGCTGGCTCCTCATCGCCATCGGTGTCTGGATGAGCCTGCACCTCACGCTGCGCCTTTTCTAAACCCCTCTTCGTTACCAGTTGATCAACGAAACCCGCGTCCAGCCATCTTCATGAAATCCGAACCCGATCATGATCACGGCTTTGCGCCGACTTTCCTTCCGCACTGGATGCAGGAGCGCTGGTCCATGTTGACGGTGGCGGTTGCTGGCGTGGCGCTGATGATCGGATTCTTCGGGGAGAAGTTCTTCGGACTTCCCGCGTCGGTGGCGCTCGGGTTCTACCTGTTGTCCTATTTGGCAGGCGGCTACGATGTGGCTCGTGCGGCCTTGCCGGCGTTGTTTCGGGGCAAGTTCGACATCGACCTACTCATGATTGCGGCGGCGGCAGGGGCGGCCTTGCTTGGCGAATGGACCGAGGGAGCGTTTCTGCTGTTTCTTTTCTCGCTCGGCCATGCAGGGGAGCACTATGCGATGGATCGTGCGCGCAATGCCGTCGGCGTGCTCGGGGAGCTCATGCCGCGCACGGCCTTCACGAAACGCGGCGACCGGCTTGAAGAAGTGCCAGTGGAAGAACTCGCGGTGGATGACGTCGTCGTGGTGAAGCCAGGCGAACGCGTGCCGGTGGATGGCGTGATCACGGCGGGCGAGAGCAGCATCGATCAAAGCGCGATCACGGGCGAAAGCGTGCCCGTGGAGCGCAAGCCCGGCGACGAGGTCTTCGCAGGAACGATCAATCAAGACAACGCGCTGGATGTGCGCATGACCCGGCTGGCCCGCGACAACACGCTCGCCCGCGTGATGCAACTCGTCGCCGAAGCGCAGGAGCAAAAAAGCCCGACGCAGCGCTTCACCGAGACGTTTGCGCGGCGTTTTGTGCCCGCAGTTCTCGTCGGCACGCTGCTCGTCATCGTCGTGCTGCCGCTCGTGTTTGGCTGGACGTGGAGCGCGAGTTTTTATCGCGGCATGTTGCTGCTTGTGGCTGCGTCACCGTGTGCGCTGGCCATTGGCACACCCGCTGCCGTGCTCGCGGGCATTGCCCAGGCGGCACGTCGCGGGGTGCTGATCAAAGGCGGTGTTCATTTGGAAAACCTCGGACATCTGAAGACCGTGGCGTTGGATAAAACCGGCACGCTCACCACGGGTTGTTTCGCGGTCACGCAAGTCATCGGCTTTGAAGGCACGTCGGAGGACGAGGTCCTGCGCATCGCCGCTGCGGTCGAAGAACAATCCAGTCATCCGCTGGCCAAGGCCATCGTGAAGACAACCAACGAACGGAACATCCCCTTCCCCTCGGCCACCGAGATCGAAAACCTCGCGGGCAAAGGCATCCAGGCGCAGGTTGACGGTGCGGAAGTCCTGGTCGGCGCCATGCGGGCCTTTGCGGGCGATCCTGCGACCGAAAAAGGCCAGCCGCTTGCCGATACGATTGCCAAGCTCGAAGGCGAAGGGCAAACCACGGTGATCATTCGCCGAGCGGGGAAGTTCATCGGCGTCATCGCCCTCGCGGACGAGCCACGCGCCTCGGTCAAAGAAGTGATGCAACGGCTGCGGGCGCAGGGCATCGAGCGTCTGGTGATGCTCACGGGCGACAACGCTTCTGTGGCCCAACGCGTCGCAGAACGTGTAGGAATCACCGATGTGCGCGCGGAGTTGCTGCCGGGAAACAAGCTGACCTTGATCCAAGAACTCCAGCACGGTCACGGCGTCATCGCCATGATCGGCGATGGCGTGAACGATGCCCCCGCACTGGCCGCAGCCACCGTCGGCGTGGCGATGGGCGCGGGCGGCACCGCAGTCGCCCTGGAAACCGCTGACGTCGTGCTCATGGGCGACGATCTCGGCAAGCTGCCCTTCGCCATCGGCCTGAGCCGCGCCAGCGCGCGCATCATTCGCCAGAATCTCGTCATCGCGCTCGGTGTCATCGGTTTGCTCCTGATCGCTTCGGGATTTGGCGTCATCCCGCTCAGCGTCGCCGTTGTCCTGCACGAAGGCAGCACCATTGTCGTCGTCTTGAATGCCTTGCGCCTCCTCGCCTGGCACGAGTAAATCGGGTGGTGCAGCGAAGAGCATGACCTCCAAGTAGGGTTACACCCCATCGCGATGCCGCCCTGCACGGCGCAGTCTGGGTGAAGTGAATTCGCGAGCACTTCGTTCGCCGCACCCAAGATCAAACCCTTCGAGGAACTGAACTCCTGAAAAACGATGAACGATAACATTAAAGACAAAGTTGTAGTGATTACGGGAGCGAGCAGTGGGCTGGGCGAGGCCTCTGCCCGACTGCTTTCCGCTCAAGGTGCCACCGTGGTGCTCGGCGCACGTCGCATCGAGCGTCTCGAGAAACTGGCCCATGAACTGAACGGTGCCGGCGGCAAAGCGATCGCCGTGGAGACCGATGTCACTCATTGCGACCAAGTGAAGCATTTGGTGGAGGCCGCCGTGGAGAAATATGGGCGCATCGATGTCATGCTCAACAATGCCGGTCTGATGCAGCAGTCACCCCTTGAGTTCCTCAAGGTAGACGAGTGGGACAACATGATCGACATCAACATCAAGGGCGTGCTCTACGGCATCGCGGCGGCATTGCCCCACATGACGAAGCAAAAGGCGGGGCACATCATCAACGTCTCCTCGGTGGCGGGTCACAGGGTGATGCCGCTCGGAGCGGTTTACTGCGCCACCAAGCACGCGGTGCGGGCTTTGTCTGAAGGGCTGCGCATGGAGGTGAAGCCCTACAACATCCGCACCACGGTGATCTCACCGGGCGCGGTCGATACCGAACTGCCGAGCCACATCACCGATCATGAGTCCGCCGTTGGCATCCTGAAATTCTATGAAAGCTGCGCGATTCCCGCCGACTCATTTGCGAGGGCGGTGGTCTATGCCGTGAGCCAGCCGGATGACGTGGACATCAACGAAATCCTGTTCCGGCCCACAAGCCAGGAACTGTGAGCGGGCATTGAGCAACTCAATGAAGTGCAATAGACATGATCATGAAACAGACGAAAACGACCAACCGCCGCCTCGTTCTAGCAGAACGACCCGAAGGTGTTCCGACAGAGAGCACATTGACGCTTAAAACGGACGATATCCCTTCGCCTCAAGAGGGGGAGATGCTGCTGCGCACGGAATTCCTTTCGCTTGATCCCTACATGCGCGGGAGAATGAGCGATGCTCCGTCGTATGCACCGCCTGTTAAAATTGGCGAGGTGATGGTTGGAGGAACCGTGGCGCAGGTGGAAATTTCCAAGCTCGATGGTTTCAAGAAAGGAGACTGGGTTCTCAGTGCAAACGGCTGGCAGGATTACGCCATCTCGAACGGAGAGGGCGTCACTTCGCTGGGCAGTGATCCAGAACATCCGTCCTGGGCTCTGGGCGTGACCGGCATGCCGGGATTCACGGCATGGGCCGGTCTCACGAAGATCGGCAAGCCGAAAGCGGGAGAGACTCTCGTCGTCGCAGCCGCCACCGGACCCGTGGGTGCCACTGTCGGCCAGATTGGGAAGATTCTCGGCTGCAAGGTGATCGGCATCGCAGGTGGTGCCGAGAAATGTGAATACGCGGTGAAGACTCTTGGGCTGGATGTTTGCCTGGATCATCATTCTTCCGACTTCAGCGAAGAGTTGGTCGCGGCAACGCCTGAAGGAATCGATGTCTATTTCGAGAGCGTCGGCGGCAAGGTCTTTGATGCGGTTCTCCCTCAACTCAACACCGGAGCGCGCGTGCCCGTGTGCGGCCTGGTCTCGCAATACAACGCCACAGGCCTTCCCGAGGGTCCGGATCGATTGGGCTACCTGATGGGGCAGATATTGCGCAAGCGAATCACCATGCGCGGCTTCATCATTTTCGAGGATTTCGCTCCCTTATATCCTGAATTCGCCGCAGAGATGGGTGGCTGGCTCAAGGCCGGGAAAATCCACTACCGCGAGGACATCGTGGATGGATTGGAAAATGCCCCAGCGGCCTTCATTGGCATGCTGGCTGGAGACAATTTCGGCAAATGTGTGATTCGCGTCGGCCCTTCAAGATAGCGATCCCCCGTCATGCCAAATCAATGATCCCACACAAGGAACGAACGATGAAAATCCAAATCAACACAGACAATCACATCACAGGTCGCGAAGAGCTGGCTGAGCATGCCGAAACGACGGTGGAAAGCGCGCTCGGCCATCTGGCGGATCATATCACTCGCGTGGAAGTGCATCTCAGCGATGAAAACAGCAACAAGGGTGGCGCTCATGACAAACGCTGCATGATGGAAGCGCGCATGGAAGGCCACCAACCGATTGCGGTCACGGATGATGCGGAGACGATTGCGCAAGCCATCGCCGGTGCCGCTGACAAGTTGAAGCGTTTGTTGGACCATACCCTGGCGCGGCTGAGCGCCAGTTAGGGGCCGAATTCTTTGACAACGCCTCCTCCAATTTCCCCAGAACCCAAGGCCGCAGCGTGGCACAGCCAGGCCGCGGCCGCTGTGGTGGCGCAGCTTGATTCTTCCGCGAAGGGACTATCTGCGCAGGAAGCTGCCAAACGCCTCGCTGCGGACGGCCCGAACGAGCTGACCGAAGGCAAGCGCATCAGCCCCTTCCAGATTTTCCTCGGCCAGTTCAAGAGCCTGATCATCTGGATTCTCATCGTCGCAGGCGTGATCTCCGGCGTGCTCGGAGAGGTGGTCGATGCCATCGCCATCCTGGCCATCGTCGTGCTCAATGCGGTCATCGGTTTCTACCAGGAATACAATGCGGAGAAATCCATCGCGGCGCTCAAGAAGATGGCTGCCCCTCAGGCCAAGGTGCGGCGCGATGGGAAGGTCGCTTCGATTCCGGCCGCAGGCATCGTGGTTGGCGACATCCTCTCACTCGAAGCGGGTGATCTCATTGCCGCAGATGCCAGGCTTCTCACCGCGGCCTCGCTCAAGTGCATCGAGTCGGCGCTGACCGGAGAGTCGGAGGCGGTGACGAAGCAGCCCGGGATCTTGGAGCAGGAGGACATGCCGCTGGGTGATCGTGAGAACATGATGTTCATGGGCACGAGCGTGGCGGCGGGCACGGGCGAGGCGGTCGTCGTCGGAACCGCGATGAACACGGAGTTGGGCCGGATCGCGGGACTGATCGACACGGCGGGAAACGAGAAGACGCCGCTGCAGACGAAGCTCGATTCGTTTGGGCGCATTCTGGTCTGGGCGACGCTGGGCATCGTGGTCCTGCTCTTTGGCCTCGGGTGGCTGCGCGGGACGCCGTTCATGGAGCTGTTCCTGACGTCTGTAAGCCTGGCGGTCGCTGCTGTGCCGGAAGGTTTGCCTGCCATCGTCACGGTGGCGCTCTCGCTCGGCGTGCTGCGCATGTCGCGCCACCATGCGCTGGTGCGCAAACTCGCGGCGGTCGAGACGCTGGGCTCGACCACGGTCATCTGCACGGACAAGACGGGCACCTTGACGGTGGGCAAAATGACCGTGCGCGCGCTCTACGTCGCTGGTCAAAACTATGAGGTCACGGGTGAAGGCTACGGACCGGAGGGGGACGTGCGCATTGATGGCAAGAAGGCGGAAGCGGCGCATGCCGCGCCGTTGCTCGAACTCGCGACGGTCCTCATCGGCTGCAACAACTCCCATCTCGCTGAGGAAGAAGGGACATGGAAAGTCATCGGCGATCCCACCGAAGGCGCGATGCTCGTCGCGGGCATCAAGGCCGGAGGCAGTGTCGAGAGCATCGACAAGGAGATGCCGCAGTATCACGAGATCCCTTTTGATTCGGATCGCAAACGCAGCACCGAGATTCGCAAGAGACCGGATGGGAAGCTCCGTGCGCTCGTCAACGGCGCGCCCGGCCCGTTGTTGGAGTGCTGCACCAGTCTTTATACGAGCGACGGCATTCGCCCCCTGACCGACGAGGATCGCCAAATGATCCTCGCACAAACCACCACGATGGCGCAACAAGCCTTGCGGGTCCTCGGGTCGGCGTTTCGTGACATGGACGAAGCTGCACCCGATGCGCTGACGGCCGACATCGTGGAGCAGGATCTTGTGTTCGTAGGTCTGTCCGGAATGTATGATCCCCCGCGCCAGGAGGCCAAAGATGCCATCGACAAATGTCGCGCTGCCGGCATTCGAGTCGTGATGATCACTGGTGACCATCCGCACACCGCGACCGCGATTGCTCGAGATCTCGGCATCGCTTCAGACGACGAACAGGCCGTCACGGGAGTCGAGTTGGACAAGGCATCCGCCGACGAACTCCACACACGCTCGCCCAAGACCGCCGTCTATGCCCGCGTCACCGCCGAGCACAAACTGCGCATCATCCGCGCTTGGAAAGCGAATGACGCCGTGGTGGCGATGACTGGCGATGGGGTCAACGACGCTCCGGCCATCAAGGGCGCGGACATCGGCATCGCCATGGGGAAATCCGGCACGGAAGTCACGAAGCAGGCATCGGACATGATCATCACCGATGACAACTTTACCACCATCATCGCCGCGGTCGAAGAAGGCCGTGGCATCTACGACAACATCCGCAAGACGCTCCAGTATCTGCTGGCAGGCAACACCGGGGAACTTCTGCTGATGACCGTCTGCGTCATCATCGGCCTGCCCACACCGCTCCTGCCGATCCATCTGCTTTGGATCAATCTCGTTACTGACGGTCTGCCTGCGCTCTGCCTGGCCACCGATCCCATCGATCCCGATGTGATGAACCGCCCGCCGCGCCCCCCGTCTGAGCGCATTACGAATCGCAGCTTTCTCCGCACCATGGCGCTCACCGGCTTTCTCACCGCCGGAGTGGCGTTCGCTGCCTATTTCTACAGCCTCCGAACAGAAACCCTGGAGGTAGCGCGCACCCACGCCTTTACCGTTCTCGTCTTCGCCGAACTCCTGCGCTCCTTCGGTGCCCGCAGCGAGACCAAGCCCGTCTGGCGCATCTCCTTGTTCACCAATCTCAATCTACTGCTCGTCGTTGCTGCTTCGTATGGCTTCCAAATCTGGAGCCATCACAACGCCATCCTCGGCCGCTTCCTGAAGACCTCACCGATCCCTTTCACCGAAGGCCTCCTGCTGGTCGCAATCGGCACCATCCCGCTTCTGGTCTTGGAGTTGGTGAAAGTCGTGCGGAACGCCCGGCGGTGATGGCATGGATGTGCCCGCATCGTGGGTAACCTCTCCCCCATTCGGTAGGGTAATACCCCATCGCCCCGGAGATGGTCGGGCTTTAGCTATCTCTGACCTCCCGTGCGCGGCGAGGAGGCTTTC
>CAXBNA010000018.1:0-45096 GCA_963976915.1 uncultured Verrucomicrobiales bacterium | reverse complement strand
GTCACCGCATGGAGAGCAGCACCTTGTCGCTGGATCTTCTGTATGAACCGGAATGGGAGGAACGACTGTCCGGCAAGCCTCCGCGTGTGATGATGGCCTATGGCGTGCGAGCCGAAGATTCGCGGGAAGTGGCGTGGGAAAGACTGGCACCGGGGCACTATCAAGCCCAGGTGGAATTGGCGGATGGCGACTTGGTGCGCGGGGCGGTGCAGGCAGGCAAGCATGCTTTGACGTTTGGTCCCGTGTTGGCGGGAGGATCTGCGGAGTGGGCCTTTGATGACGCGCGCACCGAAGAACTGCGGGCGGTTTCAGCGGCGAGTGGCGGACGGGAACTGTTGGAGATGGGACAGGCGTGGCGAAGTGTTCCCATCGTGCGGTTCACAGATCTGGGATCTTGGCTGTTGGTGTTGGTCCTGGTGGGCATGTTGGGCGAGGCGCTGGCAACCCGAACGGGATGGCGGATGCCGGAGTTAGGATTGAGTGGTGCGCGGCGACAGGGAAGGACCGGGGCGATCCCGAAATCCTCATCGGCTTATCTGGACAAACTCCAAACCAAGGCATCCTCACCCAAGTCACCGGTTCCCGACGACGCTTCGGCCTCGCTGCCCGAGGCAAAAGCAGAAGAACGTCGGAAACGGTTTGAGCGTGCGAAGCGTGGCGGACGTTCGTGAAAGATGGCAGGGCCACTTGGCCGTACTCGCGAAGGGGCTTGGCGGCTGGAGTCGCAAGTCGGACCAAGGATCACTCCACCGATTTGAGGAAGTCCAAGATCTGTTTCTGCCGAGTCTCGTCTGAAAATGCAGGCCCTCCGTGCCCCGCCCCTTCGATGGTGTGAAGGGTCGCCTTGACTCCAGCGTCCCTGGCTTTCGTTTTCAGCAGGCCGCACTGGCGCTGAGTCATGAGTGAGTCCTTGGTGCCCACGAAAATCAGGATCGGAGGGTCTTCGGCATCGAGGTGCGTGACGGGGCTGGCTTGCTCTGCGAGTTTGGCATGGTCCCTCAGGGGGCCCCCGAGGAGTGCGTAAACGGGGGCGGCGGGTGTGTTCAGAACGTCAGTCGGCTTCTTCGCATACTTCATCATCGCGATGAAATCGCAGGGGCCGTAGAAATGCAGGATACCGCGAAGGGGAGTGGTTTTGTTATTGTCCGAAAGGGCGAGAAGGCTGGCGAGATGAGCTCCTGCGGAAAGGCCGGCCACCACCATGTGCTTGGGATCGACCCCATGGTTTTCTCCATGCTCTCGGAGCCATGCGAGCGCAGCGCGGCAATCCGTGATCTGGGCAGGGAAGGGGGCTGTGTTGGTCAAGCGATAGTCGATGGACACTACGGGGCAGCCTTTGTCAGGGAGCCAATCGACAAGGTGCCAGTTGCCGCGCGATCCCTGCCGCCATCCGCCTCCGTGGATCCAAAGAATGGTGGGGCCCAAATTGGTGCCGGTTTTTGGCAGATGGATGTCGAGGTGAAGCGGGCCATCGGCTGTCTTGGCAAACACGTGAGTGCTGGCCCCACCGTCCTGAGCCCACGTGAGGAGTGGCCCCATCAGTCCCGATGCGAGCATCAGCATGCAGAGGAGGTGCGTGTAAGGCGAAGTTTGTCGCATTGGATGAATGATTCGGACCTACCAACGATCCACGCGAGAGGGTTCGAACAAAATGTCTCCCGAGAAAGGGCGATAAGGGGCGGCCGCAGCCCGGAATACGGTCCTTGTCAAAAGATCAGCATTGTCCACGATCCGCTGGCGGTTCATGTTGGGGCATGATTTGGAGACCTACTTTCTTTTTGAGCATTCCCGTTTGGATTCTGGCGTCCGCTCCCCTTCTTCTGTCGGCAGACGAGGCCGCGCTGCCGCTTGTTCTCAGCGAGGACTTTGAGAAGACGGATGCTTTCGATTCATGGTTCCCCACGCAGAAAGACATGTGGACGCTGCACGAAACAGGGGCTGAGCAGGGCAAGGCCCTCCGCATTGGCGGCAAGAGCGCGAAGTACAACCCGCCTTTTCGCAGCCCGCACAGTGTTGCGCTGTTGGAGGGCAAGGTGCTCGGTGATTTTGTGCTGACAGCCAAAGTGCAGACGCTTCAAGAGTCCCGTGGTCACCGCGACATGTGCATCTTCTGGGGCTGGCAGGATGACTCCAATTTCTACTACGTCCACCTCGGCGAAACGCCGGATCCGAACTCCAGCCAGATCTTCATCGTGAAGGAAGCGCCGCGCACACCGATCACCCAGAAGAACCAAGGCGGCATTCCTTGGCAGAACGGCAAGTGGCACGACGTAAAACTGGTCCGCAAGGTGGCTGAGGGTACCATTGAGGTGTACTTCGACGACATGACCACGCCTGTGAAGACGGCGACCGACACCACCTATCAGTGGGGCTTGGTGGGTCTCGGTACCTTCGACGATCTGGGCATGTGGGACGATGTGAAGATCAACGGAGTCGAGGTCACTGGCCAAACTCCTGTCTTACCCACACCGGAACGTCAGGGGGAAACAGTTCAAGGCCCACCGAAAAAGAAGCCTGCGAAGGCGTCATCGGGAAAGTGAGCGCGGAAGCGAGAGGAATCCGCCCCCAAGTCGCTCCATTCCGCGTCTCCGTTCTCATCGCGGATGGAACGATGCTCCATGGCAACCTGCGGTCACTGGTCTACGCCGACTTCGGATAAGGCCTGAGACCGAGAAGGATTTCAGCCCGCTCCGTGAGGGGGTTCGCGGCGAGTGACTGATCCGTATGCTCTGCGAGGTTGCTGCGGACGAGGTCGTAGACGGCTTGGCGATTCAGGCTGGTGTCGATTTCCACACACTTGTCCAGGCTCTTGAAGAGCTGAACGGTCGGAAGCGTCTCTGCCTTGAAGGTGTCGAACCTCCGCTTCACGCTCTCCACATTGTCATCGCTTCTGCCGGAGTACTTGGCCCGGCCCAGGATCCGTTTTTCGAGAACTGCGTACGGGCACTCAAAGTACAGCATCTTGGGCAGTTCCGCGTCCGCGCCGAAAATCTCACGCCACCCTTCCAGGTTGTCGAGGGAGCGGGGAAATCCATCCAGCAGGAAGTTGGTCTTTCCGGTGGTTCGCGAAATCGTCTCCATCGTGGTTTTGAGGAGCGTCACGATGATGTCATTGGGAACCAGTTTTCCGGCAGTGACAAACGCCTCGATGGTGGCAGCGCCCGGACCACCCGCCTCGCGTTCCGCGCGGAGCAGGTCGCCCGTGGATAGGTGGGTCCATCCGAGTTGCAACCCGGCCAGCTCGGACATGGTTCCTTTCCCCGAACCGGGTCCGCCGAGAACAAAGACGACGTTGGGTGTGGGGCAGGGCTGTCGCGGATCGAAGTGATGCAGCACGACCTTCGGCGCGGGCGCGACACCCTTCTTGTACACCTGCCACTCGCGGTCGGTCGGAGGCAACTCGTCTTCGCAGGTGATCTCGTAGGCGAGGTGGCCGTCGAGACGGCAGATGCGCCACGATTTGTAACTGTTCGAGTATGACAATGCCGGGCTGCGCGCCGATTTTCCATCTGCACGGTCCCAGGCCATTTTGCCATTCCAGTAGCCGAGGCTCGAGACCGTTCCCGATTCGGATCTGGCAGGCGGTGCCGTTGAGGGAACGAAGAGCCCATCCACTTCGGGAAGGCCCGCTCCGCTGACTTCGATGAAAATGGAATTGGGTTGGAGCTCGGTGAGTTCGGTGGTCATGGGTGCGGCGAGGGTGAGCCATTGAGGGATAAGAAGCCACCCTTTTACGGGGAGGGTTGTAGCTGGCCTCTGTGAGCTTGGCCGTTGCGCCCTTGCGAAAAACGGTAGCACAGGGTACAAACAGCGGCATGAGACTCGCCTTCTACCTGACGCTTCCGATTTTGATGAACTCTTTCGGCGGGTTGACGGGTTCAGCTGCCGAGCGTCCGCCGAACATTGTGTTCATCATGGCCGACGATCTCGGGTGGAATGAACTCGGGTGCTATGGCCAGAAGTTGATCCAAACGCCGCGGCTCGATCAACTTGCCAGCGAAGGCATGCGGTTCACGCAGGCCTATTCTGGCAATGCCGTCTGCGCACCATCGCGTTGCGTCCTGATGACCGGCAAACACCCGGGAACGGCGGCGGTGCGGAACAATCGCTCGATGATTCCTTTGGGTGAACCCGAGGGACAGCACCCCCTCCCGGCGGAGGAGGTCACCATTGCTGAAGTGCTGCGGCCCGCAGGCTATGTCAGCGGGGCTTTTGGGAAGTGGGGGCTTGGAAACACGACCTCGACGGGGAGCCCGGAGAAGCAGGGTTTTCAGCGCTTCTTCGGCTACAACTGCCAGAGCGCGGCGCACAGCTACTATCCCGAGACCCTTTGGAGTGACTTGGAGAAGGTGCCGCTCAACAACCATCCGCCGGTGCCGGGACATGCGCCGCTCGCGGAGGGCAGCGACCCGGCAGATCCCGCGAGTTACGAGATTTTCAAAGGCACCGACTACGCGCCGGATCGCATCAACGCGGCCGCGCTCGACTTTGTGCGTGCTCATCGCGAACAACCTTTCTTTTTGTACTACCCGACGATCATTCCCCATGTCGCGCTGCATGTGCCGGACGAGGAGATGAAGCCGTATCTCGCTCTCGGTTGGAATGATCCGCCTTTCACCAAGAAGAATGGCAAAGGCTACACGCCGCACTTCACGCCGCGCGCGGCCTACGCGGCGATGATCACCCGAATGGACACCTACATGGGCCGTGTCTTCGATCTGCTCGACGAACTCGGGCTGCGGGAGAACACCATCGTCGTTTTCACTTCTGACAATGGTGCGACATACTTGGAGGAGGTCGACTACACGTTCTTCGACAGCGTCGGGCCGTTGCGGGGGATGAAGGGTTCGCTGTATGAAGGCGGAGTCCGGGTGCCATTGATTGTCCGCTGGCCGGGAAAGGTGGCTGCTGGAACGACCTCCCATTTTCGCACCGGTCTGGAAGACTGGCTGCCGACCCTGCTGGATTTGACTGGCGTCGATGTGCCGGTGCCGACAGGCGTCAACGGAATCAGCATTGCGCCGACGCTGCTCGGCAAATCCCAACCCGAGCGCGACTACTTGTACCGGGAGTTTGCCGCCTATGGCGGTCAGCAGGCGGTGTGGATGGGAAAGTGGAAGGGCATTCGCCAGAACATGCTCGACCGCAAAAATCCGAATCCCCTCAAGACCGAGCTCTACGATCTGGATGCGGACATCTCCGAATCCAATGACGTCGCAGCCGATCATCCTGAAGTGGTTGCCAAGATTGAAGCCATCATGAAGAGCGCCCACGTGCCGTCGGAGAGCTTCAAGTTTGCGCCGATTGATTGATTCTGGGAAATTCCTCGCGCTTAGCCGCAAGCATCATCGGTCGGCCTGCGTTCCGGGCTCACAGAGCCTAGCTACAGCGGCTGGTCGCTTGCGCAGAATTCACCAATGCTGATGACGCGAGCGACAGGTGCCCTAAGTCGCGGAACACTCTGATTTCACGCCGATACCGTTCTCGGCGAAATGCTGGTTGAACCAGGCGTTGATGGGCGGTTTTGAATTGGCCGGGTGATAGGGAGCATTCGTTTTTGGCAGGTCGTTCGAGGACGTCTCGATGATTTGTTGGGGATCCTCCTTGCCGGCGAGGTTCACCCTGCAGTTGGGATCCGCCTTCAAGTCGTGCTGTTCTTCGCTTCCGTCCTCGTAGCAGAGGTAGCGGTGGTCCGCTGAGAGTGGTGAATGTGTGTGAAACATTCTTGGAACAAACATGCGATCCGGTCATGATGCGGTCATGATGAAACTTCTGACCTGTTTGCTGTTTGCCGCCATTGGCTGCACCGCGTTGGCTCGCGCGGATGATCGAAAGCCCAATGTACTGCTGCTCATGGCGGATGACTTGAACACCGCTCTGAGCGGATTTGGCCATCCTCAGTGCAAGACGCCGAACTTGGATCGTTTGGCCGAACGGGGCGTCCGGTTTGAGAGCATGCACTGCCAGTATCCGGTGTGCGGTGCTTCCCGTGCGTCCATGATGACGGGCCTTTACCCTTATACCAACGGAATGCTCGGGAACAGCGGTGTCTTGCGGCGGAACCTGCCCGACGTGGTGACGATGTCCCAGCTCTTCCGCCAGAACGGCTATCATGTGGGTCGCGTCAGCAAGATCTACCACATGGGCATTCCGCCCGAGATCCTCGCGGGCACTGCCGAGCACGATGATCCGCTTTCCTGGGACGAAACGGTCAACATCAAAGCGCTGGAGCAGAACGCACCGGGCGTCCGAACCGAATGGTCGCCGAAGGACAAGGGTTCGCAGACGTTCACCGGTGTGGAGGCGTCGACGGGTGATCTCGAACACGCCGACGGCATGGCTGCCGACGCCGCGATTGAGTTTCTGAAACGCAACCGCGACAAGCCGTTCTTCCTTGGCTGCGGGTTTGTGCGTCCCCATGTGCCGTTGGTCGCTCCTTCCAAGTACTTTGATTTGTATGACCGCGAAGCGATGGTCGCTCCGACGGTGCCGGAGGGGGATCTCGACGATGTGCCGGAGGTGATCCGCGATTACAAGGCGATCTCTCACTACGGCGTGACGCCTGAGCTGCACAAGGGATTGCTGGAGGCCTACTACGCCAGCGTCTCCTACATGGATGCTCAGGTGGGTCGGGTGCTGAACACGCTGGATGAGTTGGGATTGACGGAAAACACGATGGTCATCTTTACGAGCGATCACGGCTACCTGCTGGGACACCACCACAAATTTCAAAAGCAGCATTTGTTCGAAGAAGCGACCCGGGTGCCCCTCATTTTCAGTGTCCCGTGGATGTCTAAGACTCATGGCAAGGCCACCACGCAACTCACCGAGTTGGTCGACGTTTACCCAACGGTGGCCAAACTCGCGGGCCTGACGCCTCCTGCCGACCTCCAGGGACAAAGTCTTGTGCCTCTGCTCGAAGAGCCTGCAACTCCGAGTTGGAACCGGGACCTCGTCTTCACCATCAGCCGCAGTGGTGGAGAGTCGATCCGCAGCAAGGAGTGGCGATTCACTCATTGGGGATTCGGAGCCAAGGGTGAGGAGCTGTACGACCTCAAGAACGATCCCGGGGAGTTCACCAACCTCGCGACGGATGCGCGTTATGCGGAGCAGGTGGCGCAGTTGAAAGCGCGTATCCAAGAGAAGCGAGCTTCTGCAGGCTACGATCCGAAGCGCTACAAGTAATGCTTTTTGCGAAATGGAGAGGATCGGATCGTTTTCACCTTCTCCAAGGCACCTTCGACGCACCATGAAATCACTCATCCCGCTCGTGATTGGATTCACCATCGTGGCCACCGTCTGTGGTTACGGTGCCGGAACGCGCTCCAAGCCCAATGTGCTGCTCATCCTGGCAGATGACTTGGGTTACGAAGATCTGGGATTCCAAGGCTCGAAGGACATTCAGTCGCCCAATTTGGACAAGTTGGCGGCCGGGGCGATCCGATTTACGGATGGCCATGTGACTGCCTCCGTATGCAGTCCGTCCAGGGCCGGGTTGATGACGGGGCGCTATCAGCAGCGGTTTGGGCATGAGGCGAACTCGCCACCGTTTCCCAATGGCATGGATTTGGAGGAGAAGACGATGGCCCAGCACCTCAGGGCTTTGGGTTACCGGACGGCGGTCATTGGGAAGTGGCATCTTGGCGACACCGAGGCGCAGTACCCGACGCAACGCGGGTTCGACACGTTTTACGGCCTGCGCGAGGGAAGCCGCAGCTACTTTTATGAACCCAAGAAGAGTGACAAACCCGGCGATCCACATGCGATTGAGCGCAACGGCCAGCAGGTGGCCTTTGATGGGTATTTGACCGATGTGCTGGGTGATCAGGCCATCGAGTTCATCCAGCAGCCTTCCGATTCGCCGTTCTTTGTCTATCTTTCGTTCACCGCGCCGCACGGTCCGATGCAGGCGACGGAAGAAGACTTGAGTCGTTTCAAACACATCGAGAACGAGAAACGCCGTACCTATGCAGCGATGGTGTGGGCCATGGATCGGGCGATTGGCCAAGTGCTCGACCAGCTTGAAGCCGCGGGCGAGTTGGACAACACCCTCATCTGGTTTCTCAGCGACAATGGCGGAGCCACCAACAATGGTTCGAGCAATCTGCCGCTGGCGGGACACAAGGGGATCAAGTTCGAGGGAGGGATTCGGGTGCCATTCCTGATGCAGTGGAAGGCCAGGTTTCCAGAAGGTCGCGTCGATGACCGGATGGTGAGCGCGCTGGACATCCTGCCGACTTCGGTGGCGGCCGCCGGAGGAGATGTCACCACCCTTTTGGAGAGCGACCGTCCCGTCGATGGCGTGAACTTGTTGCCCTTTCTAACCCAGGAGGGCTTGGCGAACGTGCCGCACGAGAAGCTTTACTGGCACAAGCTCTGGTTCAGCGCCATGCGCGATGGCCCATGGAAACTCATCTATGTGCAGGATTATGGGTATGCGCTCTACCATCTTGACGAGGACCTGCGCGAAGTGAAGAACCTCGTCGAAATCCACCCGGATCGAGTGGCGTCGATGACTCGGGAGTTGGATGGCTGGAAGGACGGATTGATGCAGCCCTTGTGGGGGGAAGGCGACATTTGGTTCAAGACTCACAGCACGAATCACATTCGGATCATCGAGGGCACGGATAAACGGTGACAAGCGGGATGCGCTGGCACACGATCTCTCACCCATGAACCGACGTCACCTTCTCAAGAACCTCGCACTCGCTCCCGGAGCTTCGCTTTCCCTTGCCGCACTATCGAAGGTGCCAGCCGCGGAAGCGGAGCCCTGGCTCAAATTTGCGGTGCAGCAGTACAGCTTCAATCACCAACTCAAGTCAGGGGAGTTGAAGATTGAGGACTATCCGAAGACGGCGGTGGAAGGCACGGGCATCAAGGCGCTCGAATACTTCAACGGTCACATGGAGGAGAAAGCGGGAGACAGCGCGTTTTTTACCGACCTGCGGAAGCGCACGGATGATCTGGGCGCGGTGAACACGATGATGCTGTGCCGAAGCAAGGATGCCCTGGACTCGCCCGATGCCGCCGTGCGAT
This sequence comes from uncultured Verrucomicrobiales bacterium, assembly GCA_963976915.1. GTDB lineage: Bacteria > Verrucomicrobiota > Verrucomicrobiia > Verrucomicrobiales > Verrucomicrobiaceae > CAXBNA01. The sequence goes on along the minus strand of CAXBNA010000018.1, from coordinate 36,060 downwards.
CAGCGGCGATCAAAGGCTATCGCCCTTGGATGGAAGCCACGAAGATTCTTGGTGGATCCTGCATCCGGGTGGATGTGCGTTCGAAAGGCGATCCCGAGGTGCAGAAGGGACATGCCGTGGCGGGATTGAAGGCGTTGTGCAAGGTGGCGGCCGATGAGTTTGGCTTGGAGATTGTGGTGGAGAATCACGGGGGGCATTCCGGCAACGGAAAGTGGTTGGCGGAAGTGATGGAGGCGGTGAATCTGAACAACTGCGGCACGCTGCCCGACTTCCAAAACTTCACCGACTACGATCCCTACCAAGGGGTGAAGGAAATGATGCCCTGGGCAAAGATTGTGTGCGCCAAGGCGAAGGCGTTCGACGCCGATGGCAACGAGGTGAACGTCGATTTCCGCCGCATGCTCAAGATCGTGAAGGACAGTGGCTATCGCGGTTACATGGGCATCGAGTTTGAGGGACACGAGGTGGCGCCGATTGATGGAATCAATGCGACCAAGCGGTTGATCGAAACGGTGATGACCGAACTGGCGTGAATCCGACCCATATGCCGAACCACACAATGAAGCATTCAACTTGGATCGTTTTGGCGCTGAGTTTGTTCTTGGCGCATGCCGAAGGCCAATCGGAGAAGAAGCCCAACGTCGTGCTCTTTTTGGCCGATGATTTGGGGTGGACGGGGCTGAGGTGTTTTGGCAGTGACCTCTATGAGACGCCAAACTTGGATCGATTGGCGGCGGAGGGAATGAAGTTCACAGATGCGTATTCGGCATGCACCGTCTGCTCGCCGACGCGGGCATCGATCATGACGGGAATGTATCCGGCACGGCTGCATCTCACGGACTTCATTCCAGGGCAAGACCGGCCTCACGCAAAGCTAGCGATTCCCGATTGGACGAAGGGTTTGGATGCGAAGTACACGACGCTGCCCGAGGCGCTGAGGGACGGGGGCTATCGCACGATCCATGTGGGGAAGTGGCATCTCAATTTTCCGGGTGAGCCCGAAGACCCGACTCTGCACGGGTTTGATTTCAGTTCTGATAAACCACCGGGAACGAAGGGCTACATCCTCTCCGAGAAAGCGATGAAGGCCGTGGGCGCAAAGTCGAACTACCTCACGGACCACCTCGCGGATGTGGCGGTGGAGCAGATCCGGAAGTCGGGCGATGCGCCGTTTTTCCTCTACTTCGCCTTCCATGTGCCGCACACGCCGATTGAGGGTCGGGAGGATCTCGTGGCGGAATTTCGGAAGAAGGCGGATCCGAAGGCGGTGCACCACAACCCGACGTATGCCGCGATGGTGAAGAGTCTGGACATGGCGGTGGGTCGGGTGCTGGACGCGCTCGAAGTTCAGGGGATCGCTGATGAGACCCTCATCGTGTTCACCTCGGACAATGGGGGTCTCACGCAGCGCAATGGGAAGCACGATGATTTCACCGAAAATCTGCCGCTGCGTCGTGGCAAGGGCTCGGCGTATGAAGGAGGCGTGCGCGTTCCAGGTATCGTGAAATGGCCGGGCGTGACGAAGGCGGGCAGTGTGTGTGATGAGCCGATCATGACGACGGATCTGTATCCGACGATCTTGGACGTTTGCGATGTGGACGGAAACGAAACCTACAACGCCGGGATGGATGGCGTCAGTTTCAAGCCACTGCTCTTGGATGCCAAGGCATCGCTGAATCGGGATCTCTTTTGGCATTTCCCCCATTACCACGCGGGCGGTGACAGTCCCTACTCGGCGGTTCGGTCTGGCGACTGGCGCTTGATCGAGTTCCACGAGGATGGAGCGCTGGAACTCTATGATTTGAGCATGGACCTGGGTGAGTCGAAGAACTTGGCGCGCACGCATCCCGATGTCACGACCCGCCTGCATGCGACGCTTCAGCAATGGCGAACGGATGTCGGTGCGCAAATGCCGACCCCAAACCCGGAGTATGATCCTGCTCGTGAATCGGATGGACGGTCGAAGAAAAAGGGGAAGGCAGAGTAGAGCGGTCTGCGGGAGTTACAGTAGCTTCGTCGAGGAGAACCCGTTCGACCGATTGGAGTCGGAGGGATCTCGAATCGCAATGTCTGGTCAGCGATTTCCGAGGCGTTCAGTCCGTCGCGGCCGGTGCCGGTGAAAGGTGGGCAAGAGGGGAGGGGATGATTGAATGGAGAAGCGAAGCTGGGAATCCCGAGGGAGCGGTGTTGAGACAAGCCAATTGAAGACCCTATTCTGGAGAATTTCCAACTCTACTGAATTCACTAGAAATAAGCTTCTAGACAGCTTCAACGCCTCGTGAGCCTGTAGGTCAGAACCTATTAGAACTCCGCTGGAGATACTCATGATGAAAGCTGTTCCGTTCCTTGCTCTGTTGGTCCTCTCCCTTCTTTCTCCGACGGCCTTTGCCGAAAACGTTGGCACGATTGAGACGCTTCACGGCAAGCGCTACCACGAGTGCCATATCGTCCGAGTCCATCCGGATGGTGTTTCGTTCCGGCACGAGGTTGGGGCGGCCAAGATTCTGTTTACCGACCTGCCCGACAAGTGGCGAAAGAAGTTTGGCTACAGCCCGGCCAAAGCTGAGGCCTATCAGAAAGAGCTCACCAAGGTTCGGGCTGAGGAACAGGCCCGGCTGGACCGTCGCTACGCGGAAATGGCCGAAGCGCAGCGCCAGGCGCACGAGATGCGACTCGCCCGTCTGCGCGCAGCAGAGCGGCAGGTCGCCGCCTATGCCCCAATGTCCCTCGTGCCGGGAGGACCCGTGCCGTTCATTGGATCGCCGCTGGGAAACACCAGCTTTGCCTACGGACCGCAGTCTCAAATCACCGGACCCGCGTTCGGGGGAACCAAGTGGCGAAACAGCGGCGGATACTACTATTACGGCAACGGGTTTGTCAGCCTTGGAAGTGGCAGTGGTGGGACGCTGACCGTCGGAAGCTTTTCGCCGGTCCCCAGATTTCGGGGCTACCCCAATTACTGGCACGCGAGTCCCACGCTCGGCTACTACCAGCCTGGATTCTCTGGGGGATGCTACAGCAGGGGCAGGTCGCTTCCGTTCACCGGCCTCGGAGCCGTTCCTGGAATTGGGCCCAATGTCATCATTTCCCCGCCCGCCATCTCTGTTCGCAGTGGCGGGATCAGCCTGAGCGTTGGGAGATAGTCCCTGAGCGCTCGATGGGCGCAATTCATTGTCGCTCCCGATCATCAAACCAGTTGCCAGACAGCGGTCTCGCGATTGAGTTGACGAGCATGCTCAAGATCAGCGAGATTGCCTTCGTCGGCTACCCCACGCAGAACATCGAGAAGGCCCGGGCCTTTTACGAAGGCGTCCTCGGCCTGACTCCCACGATGGCAGATGAGATCGAACCCGGCCAATGGTGGGTCGAGTACGACATCGGTGCTGGCACATTGGCCCTCTCCACGATGTGGGAAGCTTCGGGACAAAGCGGACCGACGATTGCTCTCGAAGTTCCGAGCATGGACGAAGCCGTCACTCATCTCGCAGGTCATGGCGTCATGTTTGAGTTTGGACCTATCGAAACGCCGGTCTGTTTTCTGGGCTCCATTCGGGACCCGGATGGAAACACCCTCACGATCCACCAGCGGAAGCCCGGTCATCCTGCGTGACCGCCATTGACTACGCACTGCTCTTTACCGCCGCACTGGGTGCGGGGTTCATCGATTCAATCGCAGGAGGTGGCGGTCTCATCTCGGTGCCTGCCCTTCTGGCGGTGGGACTGCCGCCACAGCTGGCACTGGGCACGAACAAGGCGCAGAGCACTTGGGGTACGCTCACTGCGGTCATGCGCTACCATCGCGCGGGTCTGATTCGCTGGCAGGACATGCGGTGGTCCATCGCCCTGACGTTTGTCTTCTCCCTCGTCGGAACGTGGACGGTGACCCGGATCAGCAACGAGCTTCTCAAGGCCGTCGTTCCCTGGCTCTTGCTCGGCATCGCGCTCTACACGCTGTTCAGTCCCCGCCTTGGAGCGAGGGAAGTCGCGGCTCGCCTCCGCCCGCTGGCTTTCGCCCTGATCTTTGGCTCCCTCATTGGCTTCTACGATGGATTTTTTGGGCCCGGCACCGGATCCTTTTGGACCATCGCCTGCATCAGCTTCCTCGGTCTCGAACTCCGGCGTGCCACTGCCTACACGAAAGTCGTCAACCTCACCAGCAACGCCGCCTCCCTCTTGGTCTTCCTCATCGCGGGATTGGTGCGTTTCGACATCGCTCTGGTCATGATGGGCGGTCAGCTCATCGGGGCACGGCTTGGCTCCGGTCTGGTCATCCGCCACGGTGCTCCCTTCATCCGCATCGTCTTTCTCATGGTGGTTCTCGCCCTCGTCGCCAAGCTCTTGTGGGATCAGATGGCATGATTTCAGTCCCACGGATCGAGATTTCCACTCGCTCCCACCCTCGTTCAGCGCCATCCTCCTCAGCGGACCAGCAATTCCGCAAATGCTGCCCATGACGCCCCCTCCGCCGATCCTGTCTCGTTTGGCGGACATTGGTGTCGATCCATCCATCCCAGCTTGGCAAGCGCGGCATGTACGGTTTTGCAATCTATCCGCCCTCGTCGCAGGTGGATTCTCCTTCATCTTCCTCCTGCTGGAACTGCCGCTCATTCTGGATTGGGGAGTCTGGGAAGCGGGGCCCCTGATGATTGCCGTCCTCCGCTCCCTCGCCGTCCTGCCCTTCGCGATTCCCATCTTCCTCAATCAGCGGCTTCGCCATCAGGATGCCCGTTTGGTCCTCATCGTTTGGTCTTTGATTTTTGTGATCGGGTTGGCGGCGCTCTACGCGCATCAGGCACCAACACAGCTTTTCCTTCTGCCTCTTTTCGCCGCGATCCTCGCCATGTTTCCATGGCGGGCGAGTCGATCCATGTGGACCATGGTCGGACTCTCGCTCGGGGGGCTGGGCGTCATCCTCGCCATCCGGGCTTGGCATCAGCCGCTCGTCATCGTTCAGAAGGAGATCGTCCTGCTTCTCATGGATGACTCCCTCACCATCGGCAGCGTTCTGCTCACGCTGATCGTGTCGTTTGTTCTCCGCACGACCACTGAGCGTGCGGAACGTCAGGCCCTGCGCGAACAGGAGCGCGCCGACCGCTTGCTGCTCAATATCCTGCCCGCATCCATCGCCGAGCGGCTGAAGGATCAGCCGGAAACGATCGCGGACGGAATACTCGAAACGACGGTCCTCTTCGCGGACATTGTGGGCTTCACCGCCCTCTCAGAAAAGCTCTCCCCGGACGAAACGCTCAGCCTCATGGACGACGTGTTCTGTCGTTTCGACGAGCTCGTGGATCGCTTCGGTCTCGAAAAAATCAAGACCATTGGCGATGCCTACATGCTGGCTGGGGGCCTCCCCGAGCCCTCGGACAACCACGCCGATGACGTGGCCCGGATGGCGCTCGCGATGCAGGAGGAGATCTCAAACATCCCAACCCCGGGCGGACGCCCGCTTTCCTTGCGGATCGGCATCAGCACGGGACCTGTCGTCGCGGGTGTGATCGGAAGAAAAAAATTCCTCTACGATCTGTGGGGGGACACCGTGAACACTGCCAGCCGGATGGAATCGCTCGGCCAGCCCGGTCGGATTCAAGTCAGCCAAACCACCTGGCAGCAACTTAAAGATCGCTATCGCTTCAGCACCTCCCGCACGATCGAAGTGAAGGGCAAAGGCACCATGACCACGTGGTTCCTCGAAGGACCCGCAAAAACGGACGCTTGAAGGGCGACTTGATATTTCGGGTGCGGCTCGGCAGCCGGCCCTTCAAAGCATCCTCAATTCGCTGATAGTCCGAAGGTCCGGATAGCACAATTTTCCGAAGCATTCTTCGCTGGAAAATAGGCTCATACTTTGGGATAAAACCTGCTCCCCCAATTCTGATTCCTTCTTCCACCGCCATGTTCTCCTTCGGTCGCAAATCCAAAACTACAGACGAGCCTGCAACGCCTCCCGCCGAGGCACCTCCAGTCGAGCTCAAGCCAGCGCCCACTCCCACCGTGGCTCCTGAAAAGCCCGCAGCCCCGGCCACACCGCCGCCATCTCCAGTCACAGCACCTGCAGCTCCGCCGCCGCCCTCTGTCGCGGTCGAAACGACCAAGCCTGAACCGATTCCCGCCATTCCTGCAGTGCCTCTGACTCCCGCGACCCCTGCACCCGTGGTGCCGCCCGTTGAAAAAGCCTCAGTCCCCAACCCAGTCTCCGTGGTGAAAAAACTCCCAACTTTGGACCTTTCGATGCGTCGCCGCCGCCAGATTCAAGCGCTTCGAAAATCACTCGCTGCGTCACGCAAGCAAAGCCAATTGATGCGTCGGCGCTTCATTCAACCCAACGTCCGACCATTGACAGCAGTCGCAATGGAGTCGCCGCCGGTCAGCTCGCCGCCGCCGGTCGCATCCGAACCCGCTTCGACCGAGACTCCAGACATCACGGCCGAATTGGCCAAGGCACCCGCCTTTGTCGAGATGCAGTACGAGATCGCGGATCTTCGCAACGAGATTGATCTTCTCCGCAAAGCCGACAAGGAGGTGCCTGCGCTGGATCCCGAGGCCCTCAAACTCGCCGTTCCCACGGCGCCCGCTTTTGTCGAACTTCAGTACGAGGCCGTCGATCTTCGCAGCCAGGTGGACTCCCTTCAGAAGGAACTCGCCAAGGTTCGCAAAATCTTCACCGCCTTCGGTCAGGACTAAAGAGGAGCCCCCTCAGCCAGACGGCTCACCACTTCCGCATTTGCTCGGGAAACGGGCAGTCGTCGCAGCCGCTGTCATCCTCCAGGCAGAAGTCTTCGTAAATCTGCAACAGTCCCTGTTGTTGATGCAGCTTCCGTCCAAACTCGGACGCTTCGGGATGATCGCCAAACAATCGCAGCATCGCCCGGCGCACCTTTTGATTCCCCAGCCGGGCGGGCAACTCGACATACGTCTTCCATAGCAGAGGACGATCCGGGATCAGCAGCGGATAGATCGCATTCGCCATCATCTCCTGCACCCGTGTGTCGCCCACCAGGGCCATCGGCTTGGCCGCCGGTTCTGCCAGCAGCGTGTAGTGCCCAGACCAAAACTCGTGCTCAAGCTCGGTCATCACACCACGCCACGACTTCTCATCCCAGGCCTCCGCTTCCTTCAACCCGCGATACACATCCTTCCAGAGCCGGAGTATCGCCGCCAGTGCTCCCAGCCGACGCTGCGGATGATTCCCCGGTCGAGTTCCCGCGACGCGCCACTGGAGTCGGTGTGTTTCCTCCAACCACTTCTCGCATCCGTCGCGCACCTTCCACCACTCCGACCACAAGCGCCGCAGGTAGGTGCGCGTCTCCGGTTGCGTGTCTTCGTAGCGCACGGATTCCAAAAATCCCGACACTCCGAACAGCATGGCCTCCCGCTCGTCGCCGGACATTTTCAAAAGCCGCCGGACCGGCAGGCGCTGACACAAGATCAAAAACGGGTGGGCATTCCCGCGGTATCCCAGCGTTTCTCCCAACGCCTGAAACACCGCCTGTTCACGTCCATGCCGCGCAATCCAGCGATGCAGCCGCTCGGACTTCCGTTGCAGCCGATGCTGCGCTGCTGACTCGATCATGGATCGCACCCGGTCCAGCTCCAGGCCCTTCAGTGGCATCGAGCAGCGCCCGAGCCGTGCTGAGGCCAGCCCCGATTTGGGTCGGCGATTTCCTTCCAGCATCTCCGGTGTCAAACGCACCTGCACAATCTCGCGATGATTCGCCGTCCGCGTGAACGCCCGCCGTTCTTCCGGCCCATGCCAAAACACATGCAGCCGTACCCGATTGAAATCCGCATTCGCACCATGGCGATGTCTTTCCCAGTCCCGCACATCTGGATCCAGCTCGATGTCACCCCGGAAAACCTCCCCATCGACCTCCACCGCTCCGTCGGTGAAGTCCGGTCCGGCGGCGGAGTTCCACACGCCAAAGTCGGTCACCTTCACGCGCTGGCCGTCCACGGCTTCAAATTCGTCACCAAACGCACCCTCGAACCACAGGCTCTGCACGTCCATCTCTGATGGCGAGGTGCCCAGACCCGCAAAGAATGGCGTGTCCTCCCGGGCCGCAGCGCCGAAGATTTGCTCGCGAAACCGCTCGTAGCGCTCCGCTGCATCCCAAGGCTGGTCCTCAGATCTCACGAACCCGATCTTGAACCGTTCGCTGCCGGGTGCAAGCATCGACGTTCGTTCATCGTTAAAGCCAACCCCACCATGAAGTCCATCCTTCCTCTCATCGCCCTCCTTCCTCTTGCCCTCGGCGCTCTGCTCGTCCAGTGCACGGACAACACGTCATCCGCCTCAGACGCCGCTCCGGCGAAATCGGAAGGGGCACCCGCGACGAAGAAGAACATCGTCATGATTGCTGGCAAGCCCAGTCATGGCCCGGCTCAGCATGAGCACAACGCAGGCATCCTGCTCTTCAAAAAGTGCCTCGAACAGAGCGTTGGCGATTTGGTCAACATCACCCACCACCTCAACAGCGAGTGGCCGTCACAAGACGAACTCGCGTCTGCCGACACCATCGTCATCTATGCCGACGGTCAGATGAAGCACCCCGCGCTGGAAGAGGATCATCTTCAACAGCTCGGCAAGGTCATGAAGAACGGCTGCGGTCTGGTCTGTGTTCACTATGCCGTCGAGCCCACCCTCGAACTTGGGAACAAGGAGTTCATCGACTGGCTTGGAGGTTGTTTCGAAACGCACTGGAGCATCAACCCCCACTGGGAAGCCAACTTCGAAAGCCTTCCGGATCATCCCATCAGCACCGGTGTGAAACCCTTCGGCTCCAATGACGAATGGTACTACCACATGCGCTTCCGCAAGGACATGAAGGGCGTCACGCCCATCCTGACCGACCTTCCCCCGGAAGAATCCGCCTCCCGCCCGGACGGCCATCACAGCGGCAATCCCGATGTCCGGGCTGCCGTGCTTGAGCGCAAGGAGCCTCAGCACGTTTCCTGGGCTGTCGAGCGCGATGACGGGGGGCGCGGTTTCGGGTTCACTGGTGGCCATTTTCATCAAGGCTGGGCCAACGACGACCAACGCAAGCTGGTCCTCAACGCGATCCTCTGGACCGCAAAGGCCGACCTTCCTGCCAATGGCGTCGAGTCCACCATCACCGAAGCCGACCTTCAGGCCAATCTGGATCCCAAGCCCGGCCAGGGCCTCCCTGAAGCCGCTCCCAAAGGCAAGGGCAAAGGAAAAGACAAGGCACCTGCCAAGAAGTAGCGGCCTCCTCTGGAGGATCCCACACCGCGCACATGCCCCGCCCCGGTGATTGTCAGCTTCTCTGACAGTCTGATTGTCTGGCCCATCGGCATGAGCTAACGCATCTGCCTGCCGACAGGCACCCTCATGACAGACCTCCTCCAGCACCCTTTTTGGCGGGCCGATGATCTCGGCAAGCCGCTGCCCGACTCGCCCTTTGGCGTGTCTGTCTGCCTGCCGCTCTGGAGTCACGTCATCGGCTACGAGGAAAAGGACCCCGAGGTGGTGGGCAAGTTCCAATCCGGTTATCCACGCTTCTGCTGCCCACCAGCGGTTTCAGAACTGTTCGCGCTGGCTGAACAAATGCATGCCGGAGCGGGCGAGCGCTGCCTCGTTTTCCCACGCCTCAGTCATGCCCAACGCTGCCTCGATTTTGTCCAGCGGATCTCCGACTGTGACTCTGCCGGGCTCCGCGCCCTCGATTGGCAAGAGCACGGGCTCGGCGTCGCCATCTTCCCCGCCGGGCTCTACGACACGGCCAGGAAGTTCTGGCGCTTCTGTGGCGAGGTCGTCAGCACCCGGCAGGCCTGCCTTGTACTCGGCCAGACCACCACCGACTCGACCCATGAGGCGGGTTGTGCCGCCAGTGCGCAGATCCGCCAACGACTCGCAGACCTTTCCGGTCAGGAGGCAGCAGATGTCTTTCTGTTTCCCTCCGGCATGGCCGCGAACTTCGCGGTGCACCGGATGCTCACCAAACTCTTCCCGGGACGAAAAACCGCCCAGCTCGATTTTCCGTACGTCGACGTTCTGAAGCTCCAGCAGATGCTCGGTAGTGGGGCGCATTTCATGCCTCTCCTCACCCAGGCCGAGTATGACGATCTGGCACACCTGCTGAAGACTGAACGACTGGCCGGGATCTTTTGCGAGGCTCCGAGCAATCCGCTCCTTCGCTGCGTCGATTTCGAGCGCTTGCTCTCCATCCGCGCCTCCTCGCAGCCCGGTGTCCCCCTGGTGGTCGATGACACCATCGCCACACTCGCCAACGTCGACGCTTTCCGCGTGGCGGATCTCGTCACCACGAGCCTGACGAAAAGCTTCTCCGGTGCCGGTGATGTCATGGCTGGCAGTGTCATCCTCAATCGGGCTTCACCACACCACGCCACCTTCCGTGCCTACCTGACCGGGCACGCCGACCACGAGCTATGGCACGCGGACGCCATCGCTCTCGAAGAGAATTCCCGAGACTTCACTGATCGCGTTGCCATCAGCAGTCGCAACGCCCAAGCCCTCGCCGATTTTCTCCGGGCGCACCCCGCTGTCGCTGCTGTCTGGTATGCCGATCAAAACGGGGGTCCCGGTCTTGAGTGCATCCGTCGCGAGGGTGGGGGGCATGGCTGCCTGTTGTCCTTCGTCCTGAAAGACACATCCGCCAGCCCCGCCGTTTACGACCGGCTTCGCGTCAGCAAAGGCCCCAGCCTCGGCACCAATTTCACGCTCGCCTGTCCCTACACCCTCCTCGCTCATTACGACGAGCTCCCTTGGGCGGAGTCCTGCGGTGTCCCCCGCAACCTGATCCGCGTCTCCACAGGCCTTGAGTCCATCGAGGACCTCGTCCAGCGGTTCGAAGAAGCGCTGGCGGTTTAGAGAGCTTGGCCCCGGATCCTCAGAGAAGATCCCAGACCCGCATTTCCGTCTGGCCAAACTCCACAATACTGGTATCTTCATAGCCCCTTTGCTCCAATGATGGGACGGCCAACCAACCAACCCCACCCGCTCGCGTTTTGCGCCAGCTGGCTTCTGGTCGTGTCATTGCTCCTCATTTGCACGGGATTCAGTCAGGCGGCGGATGTCATTCGCTGCCAGTTGGCCGATGGTTTTGATTTCCCTGTCGGCAAGCCCGACGCTTATGGCTACTACAAGTCCCGTGGCTTCTATCCACATGGCCACATGGGTGAGGATTGGAACGGTCGCGGTGGCGGTAATAGCGATCTTGGAGCCCCCATTTACTCCATCGGGCGCGGGGTCGTCGTCTTTTCCGAAAACATCGGCACGGGTTGGGGAAACTGCATCATCGTCCGTCACGCCTTTCGGGATGCCGACGGAAAGATCGGCATGATCGACAGCCAGTACGGTCACCTCAACGTCCGGCAGGTGAAGCTCCATCAAATCGTCGAGAAGGGTCAGCAGATCGGCACCATGGGCAGCAACAACGGCATGTACCTCGTCCACTTGCACTTTGAGATCCGCAAGAACCTCAAGATCGGCATGAACCGTTCCCAGTTCGCTCAGGACTACTCGAACTACCACAGCCCCACCACCTTCATCAATGCCCACAGGACGCTCAACACCAGCTTCCGGAAGTACGAGATCCCGGTGAAGACGTTTGCCGCTTACGGCAAATCCCTCTCCAGCATCCAGACCACCAACGGCAGCGGCCTCAACATCCCCGTCTTCGAACGCAGCGATGACAACAGCGGCCCCAGCGCCAGCCCCTCCGAAGCTGGCGACGGCGATTTCTGGTCCCGCCTCAAAAACAAAATCACCGGCGGCAGTGTCACCAACGGCGTGACCAAGCCTGAGTGACGCACGCATCTTGGCGTGCCTGAAAGGATGGCACCCCGCCTCTCGCACAAGGCCTCGGAGATCAAGAGTCGAGCTTGATCAGCAGCGGGCCACGCTGGCAAAGCAGCCATCGAGCTTGCTTCATGAGCGGGGATTTGAGCAGTCGATGGGCGCTCAAAGAGAAGGCGCCCCTTGAAAATCACGCCGCGCCATATACTGTTCTCATGAACAGTATCCATGGACGCCAAAATCATCCAGCTTCGTGAGCTGCTTCGGGAACGTTTCCCGGAGGCTCACGCCCGTTCCTACGGGGCTCCCGTGGCCGTGGAAGACTACGAATCCGGCGTCGCCTGCCTCGATGAAGCCCGGCTTTCTCCCGGCTCCATGGTCGAGCTGGTGACCGAGCCGACCCGGACCGGAGGTGCTTTGGTGCTCGACGAGATCCTCCGCCAATCCGTCCGCAAGGATCGCCACGCGGCGTTGGTCGATGGGCGGGGTGCCTTCGACCCCCAATCGGCAGGCATCGACATCTGCCAGCGCCTCCTCTGGGTCCGCTGCCGCACTGTCGATGAGGCCCTCCGCAGCGCCGATCTCCTCCTGCGCGATGGCAATCTGCCGCTCATCCTCATGGATCTGCAGCTCAACCCCGTGCGCGAGCTCCAACAGGTTCGCACCCACGTCTGGCATCGCCTCGCTGCCCTGGCCGAGGAATCGCGCGCCCTCTGCTGCATCTGCACGCCTTGCAAGCTCGTCCCCAGCGCCCGGGTTCGCCTGCAAATCCACGCCCAGGTCGATCTCCGCTCCATGCGCGAAGACCGCCTCCACCTCACCACCCGCCTCCGCTCCCAAGTCCAGCGCCAGCGTCCCACCATTCAACCCCAACCCCTCCCATTCCCCGAACTCCGCCGCGCCGGGTGAATCCGTCGTTGGAGTCAAGGCTTCAACCGATCACCAACCGCGCTCTAACCCCAGACGCTTCGTCCACGCCAACCCAATCCTGAAATCCCGTCATCCTGTCCCCAAAGAACGCCGCATCCACCACCCGCGTCATGCCCATGTTCGCCGTTCTCTTCCTCCCTCACTTCCATCTTCAGGCCGCGCTCTTCTCTGGCGCGGGCCTTGTGGAAAACCACGCCCACGTCCCGATGGCCGTGCTGGAGGACACCCTCGATGCCCAGACCGAGCGCACGCCCGATGGCAAGGAGCGCTCCAAGTGCCGTCTCCTCCAAATCAACCTTGCCGCCGCCGAGGCTGGAGTTGTCGCAGGCATGACCGCCGCGCAAGGCCAGGCCCGCTGTGCCGAACTCCAGATTTTTCCCCGCATGCCCGGCGATGAAAAACGCTGCCAGCACCTCCTCCTCGGGCAAGCGCTCCAGCTCTGCGCCGATGTCGAGTCCACCTCCGCAGGCATCTGCACCCTCGACCTCCTCGGTTGCGAAAAACAAATCCGCCAAACCAGTGCAGAAACCTTTGCCCGCTTGGCACTGACCGGACTGGAAACCTTCGGCCTCGTCACTCGCGCGGGACTCGCTGCGGCACCCGATCTCGCCCTTCTCGCCGCCCGGTTTGCCGATCCCATCCGCGTCATCGGCGATACTCGCGATGACCTCCGCCACTTCCTCGATCCTCTCCCCATCGAGTCTCTCGACCTCACTGACGAGACCCTCACCGTCCTCGACGCCTGGGGCATCCGAACCCTCGCCGACCTCCTCGCCCTCCCTCGCGAAGACGTCATCGAGCGCCTCGGCCCCGACGCACTCGCCTGCTTCACCCTCGCCGCCGGAGGCACGCAGCGCCTGCTCCGTCTCGTCCAACCGCCCACCGTTTTTCGCGAATCCATCGAGATCGAGCACGCCATCACCAGCACCGAGCCACTGCTCTTCCTCCTCCGTCGATTGCTCGACACTCTCACCGCCCGCTTGAAAGCCACCTGGCTCACCGCCGGAGAAATGATCCTCGATCTGCATTACGAGGACGACTCCGATTACGAACGCCTCTTCCGCATCCCCGAGCCCTGCAGTGATCCAGAGCCGCTCTTCCGCGTACTCGAAACGCACCTCGAAAATTTCGTCATCCTTGCTCCGGTCGATCTCGCCTCGCTTGAACTCAAGCCCGCCCCCGGCAGCCGCCGTCAGTTCGATTTCTTCCAGTCCAGTTTCCGCGATCCCAACCGCTTCGCCGATACCCTCGCCCGGCTCGAAGCTCTTCTGGGTTCCGACCGCGTCGGCACTCCCGAGCTCCTTCCTGCCACCACACCTGATGCCTTCGTCATGCGCCCGTTTCAGGAGAGCATGGGGAAAACGTCAACCCCGTCACCCCTCGCCATCACCCGAGCCGACAAACGCTTGCTCCCACCGCCGGTTCCTGAAAATGCCAGTCGCTACGGCCTCCCACTCCGTCGTTTCCGACCACCCCTCATCGCCCAAGTCCACCTCCATCCCCGGCGTCATTTTCCCCAGCACATCGCCGCCCCCGGCATCCACGGCACCATCACCGCCCACACCGGTCCTTGGATCACCAGCGGCCAATGGTGGAGCCCCGGGCGCTGGCAGCTTCAGGAATGGGACGTCCAGCTTCAGGACGGTCGCCTCCTCCGCCTCGCCCGCCGCGGTCCACCCAACGAACAAGCCTGGTTCATCGAGGGCCTCTACGGCTGAGCCCGTTGGAGTCAAGCTTCAGCCGATCACCACACGGATCGCCTAAAGGCTACCCTCCAACACCGCCCCACCACCCAATCCTGAAATCCCTTCTCCAAAAAACGCCAGTCTCACCGGAGCCGCGACCTAACGTCGGCAATCACACTCTCCGACACATGAAAACCCGTGCTCCTCAGTTGATTCAAAGCCTCGTCAAAATCCACCAACCCTCGATTCGCCGCTTCAGCAAGGATGGCGACCACACCCGTCTTGCGCAGCCCCAGAGCCGCAGCCACCCGGCGCCCGCGCCTTTCGTCCAAGATCAAGAGACTGTCCGGACGATGATGCCACGCCAGAGTGATGGAAGACGCCTCGCCCAACCCCAAACCGACCGTTTCCTCCAGAGCTTCGGCTGGATCAGGCACTGGCTGCAGCCACTCCGGCGGGTTGGCGAACCAAGCGCGCAAAACGTCCGGCGCTCCGGATCGCGTTCCTTCATTTCTCACCGACTCCGTGACGGCAACCTTGCCAAAAATCTCGCGCAACAAGGACAAAAGGCCCATTTCCGCCAAAGCGGACAAGGCAGAATTGTCCGCAACGACAATCATGGTGTTCAACCCCGAAGGGCTGCCAGCGCATCCATGTCAGAGCGCACATCCTCCACACTCTGTCCTGGCCAGACTCCGCAGCGCTTGAGAACGTCCTGCGCTTCCCAAGCTGACGGCAAATCCAGCAACCGTCGCACCTGTTCCAGCGACAACGCATCCTGCGCATACGCCCTCGCGGCCAGCCCTTCCATCGCAGTCCGGCTGAGATCCGAGAATTTGTCACTCAGATCGCCGCACACCTCGTCGGGGATGTCGATGGTCAATTTCATTTCAGAAACCTGCCACAACCCACCCGCCATCGCAAATCCCAGTCCGTTGGAGTCAAGGCTTTAGCCGATCACCACACCCGCTCCAACCCTGGACGCACGCCCCCACCCGCGCCCCACCTCCTGACGGATCGCCTAAAGGCTTTACTCCAACACGAGCCATGCCCCCCGCCTACGCCGAACTCCACGCCCGCAGCGCCTTCAGCTTCCTGCGTGGCGCCTCGCAGCCGGAGGAGATCGCCCGCCGTGCCAGTGAGTTGGGCCTCGCCGCCGTCGCCCTCTGCGACCGCGATGGCGTCTATGGTTCCGCGCGCCTGAAGTCCGCCGCCGACGAGGTCGGATATCCGGGCGCGATTGTCGGTGCCGAACTCACGCTCGAAGACGGCAGCGTCCTGCCCGTTCTCGTTCAAAACCGCACCGGCTACCAAAACCTCTGCCGCATGCTCACCCGCGCCCACCTTCGGGCGAAGAAGGAGAAAAACTCCGTCACATGGGACGAACTCACCACCTATGCCGAAGGTCTCGTCTGCATCACCGGCGATGAAGAAGGCCCGCTCCGCCGTCGCCAAGTCGATCCCGAAAGCGAGGCCGTTTCGGAAAAGCTTCTCCACGCCTTCGGCCGACGAAACGTCTATGTCGAACTCCAGCGTCATCGCGTTCGTGGCGAGGATGCCATCAACCAGAAGCTCCTCCACCTCGCCGAAGCGCATCGCCTGCCTGTGCTTGCCACCAACGGCGTCTGCTACGCCCGCAAGCAGCAGCGCCTCCTCTACGATGCCTTCAGTTGCCTCTACCATCACACCACCCTCGAAAAGGCCGGCTCCCACCTCAGTTGGAACGCCGAGCGCTACCTGAAAACACCCGCCCAGATGCGCGCGCTCTTCGCGGATCTGCCGAGGGCCATCGACGAAACCCTCCGCCTCGCCGAGCGCCTCGAGTTTCGCCTTCAGGACCTCGGCTACCAGTTTCCCCGTTACCCCGCGCCCGAGGGGCATGATCAGACCTCCTTCTTGCGCGAGCAGACCTGGCGCGGTGCCCTCCAGCGCTACGGAAAAATCACCCCGCGCATCCGCCGCCAGCTCGATCATGAACTCGACCTCATCCGACGCCTCGGTTTCTGCGGCTACTTTCTCATCGTCTGGGACATCGTCAATCGCGCCCGCGAGACGAACGTCCTCGTCCAGGGTCGCGGCAGCGCCGCCAACAGCGCCGTCTGCTACAGCCTCGGCATCACCTGCTGCGATCCCATCGGCGCAGGCCTCCTCTTCGAGCGCTTCCTCAGCGAGGGCCGCACCAGTTGGCCCGACATCGATCTCGACCTGCCCTCCGGCGACCGGCGCGAATCGGTCATTCAGGACGTTTACCAGCGCTTTGCCCCCTACGGAGCCGCCATGACCGCCAACGTCATCACCTACCGTGGGCGCAGCGCCATGCGGGAAATGGGCAAGGTGCTCGACATTGGCGACAGCGTCCTCAAGCGCTTCTCCGACCAATACATGTATGGCGACTACCGCCACACGCTCGAACTCACGGAGCAGGTCCGCTCCGCTGGAATGCCCAACGAACATCCTCGCCTGCCAGCACTCCTCCATCTCTACCAGAGCATCCACGGCCTCCCGCGCCACCTCGGTCAGCACTCCGGTGGCATGGTCATCAGCGATCAGGGGCTCGACCGCATCGTCCCGCTCGAAAACGCCTCCATGCCGGGCCGCGTTGTCCTTCAATGGGACAAGGACGACTGCGAGGACCTCGGCATCATCAAGGTCGATCTCCTCGGGCTCGGCATGATGGCCGCCATTCAGGACACCGTGGAGCTTTGTCAAAAACGCGGCCCCGAGCGCGAGTTTGACCTGGCTCAGATTCCCCGCGACGACCCCGCCACCTTCGAGATGATGCAGAAGGCCGACACCGTCGGGGTTTTCCAGATCGAGAGCCGCGCCCAGATGGCCACGCTGCCGCGCATGAAGCCGCGCACCTTTTACGATGTCGTCATCGAGGTCGCCATCATTCGCCCCGGCCCCATCGTCGGCAACCTCGTCCATCCCTACCTCAACCGCCGCAACGGCCGCGAGCCCATCGACTACATCCACCCCTCCTTCAAACCCATCCTCGAGCGCACCCTCGGCGTGCCTCTTTTTCAGGAGCAGGTCCTGAAGATGGCCATGGTCATTGCCGGATTCAGCGGCACCGAGGCCGAGGAACTCCGCCGCGCGATGAGCTTCCACCGTTCCGAAGCCCGCATGCAGAAAGTCATGGCCAAACTCCGCGCCGCCATGACCGCCCGCTGCGTCGCCGAGTCCGTTCAGGAAAAGATCATCAGCTCCATCCAGTCCTTCGCCCTCTATGGATTCCCCGAGTCCCACGCCATCAGTTTCGGCAGCCTCGCCTACGCCAGCGTCTGGATGAAGGCCCACCGCCCGGTCGAGTTCTATGCCGCCCTGCTCAACAATCAGCCGATGGGCTTCTATTCCCCGGCCACGCTCGTGAAGGACGCCAAACGCCATGGCATCCGCATTTGTCCCGTCCACGTCAACGACTCCGCGGACCTTTGCACCGTCGAGGACGACCACACCCTCCGCCTCGGCCTCAATCAGGTGAAGAAACTCCACCGCACCACCGCCGGGCGAATCCTCCACGAACGAGCCCTCCACCCTTGGCGTGACCTCGACGACTTCCTCCTTCGCAGTCGCGTCAGCAAGGAAGAGAAGCGCATCCTCGCCCGACTCGGCGCCCTCAACGGAATTCCCGGTGCCAGTCACCGCCGCGACGCCCTCTGGAACGTCGAAGGCCTTCACGATCCCGAGGATCTTTTTTCCCAACCCGCCCCGCAGGATCGCGCCTCCGTTCTCCCGCCCATGTCGCCCACCGAGCGACTCGAGGCCGACTACGCCGCCATCCGCCTCACCACCGGCCCCCATCCCATGGCCCTGCTCAGGCCCGGTTTATCGAATGACATCTGGCGCGCCGCCGATCTCGAACACGCCCGCCATGGCGATCACCTCATCATCGCAGGCATGGTCATCTGCCGCCAACGCCCCGGCACCGCGAAGGGCCACGTCTTCATCAGCCTCGAAGATGAAACCGGCATCTCCAACGCCTTCGTCCCCGCCGCCACCTTCGAGAAACACCGCCTCACCCTCACCCAGGAAAAATTTCTCCGCATCCAAGGCCGCGTCCAAAAAGTCGATGGCGTCCTCTCCATCTACGCCCTCGAAGCTCACGCCCTCCCCACCACCGCCGCCATCACGACGCACTCGCATGACTTTCATTGAAGGGCATCTCGTGACAGATCAATCGCGATTGTGGTAGCATTTCTCTCCATGAGGCTTTGGCTCCCGATGAAGAATCCCAGTCTGTTTTATGTGTGTCTATTGTGGACGCACACCCAATCGGTCACAGTCGCAGAAGAACAGGATCCGCTGCAATCAGATATCCGCGCCATCACTGCTGAGGCCAAAAATTATTCCGTCGAGGATGCATCTCTTGAAGAGGCGGTAAGAGAACTGTTTCGTTCCGCTGGGGAACCTGAATATGCCAAAAGCATTCGGATAACCGGCCCTGAGGAAGCGCGGATCACGATTAATGTGGATGGGGTGAGGGTGGAAAAGGTCCTCGGCTATATTGCTGAGTTGGCGGGATGCTATCCGTATGAGGCGTTGAGTTGGGGTTCTCTCGTGATGAACTACGATTTTCCTCCGATTAAAATGATCGACGACCGCGAGTTGATGAGTCGGCTCGTCGGATTCCCTCTCACCAAATCTGGCGCAAGGAAGTTGGGCATAGATAAAGATATGACTGCCGACGAGGTAACGGCCATTTTGCGGCGCTACGGTGTCGTCTTCGACGACAAGAAGCAGCAGATGGCCATGTGGAATCACCAAACGGAGACACTTGGCGTCCGCAGCTCGTGTCAGGCAATCGAAGAGTCCCAAACCATCGCCAACCTTGCCAATCGCGGTTTTCGAATCGTAAAGAGCGAAGAGAATCCCTGACGAAACTTTGCTCCGAAAATCCGTCGGTAAAAATAGGCGGAGATTTGCCTTCACTCACCCCACCCTTCTCCTTCGAAGGCCGAAACCCGGATGCCGCCGATCATGGCGAAGCACCAAAAAATGCACACCTCTCGCGGTTTCTTCATAGAGGAAGTGATACGGAAAGGATTCCAACCCTACCCGCCGCAGGCCTTCTGCCACGAAATGACAGCCCTGCGGATTTCGAGCCACCTTCCCAGTCGCTACTTCAATTTCATGGAAAAAGCGGTCTCCTAGCTTTCGCCCACCCTCACCTTCGTAATAGGCAAGCGCTGACCGCAGATCATCTTTGATTCGCGGATGGTAAATGATATTCACCGCTCAACGCCCGAGGTCTCTCCGAATCTCTTCCCAACTGCATCCGATCGAAGGATCTCCCGCAAGCTCATGAGAACGCCTGCGAGCCTCGGCGACTCCCTCGTCTTCATCGGACAGCACGGCGGGAAGGGAGCAAAGCAAATCCGCCGCCAACACGGCTTTCTCTGAGTCCGGTAGCTTCATCGCACAGGCTTCGATCTCTTCCAGCTTCATGATGCGAACTCTATCCCTTTGCACCGCACGTGCCATCTCAATTTTGCCCGTCTCCTTCGAAGACCCAATCGTGGATGTCGTCTCCTCATGCCGAAGACATGAAAGACATTAGCCGGGGGGCGACACCCCCGGATTTTCAGCACAGCGAGGTGCCCAGTTCATCGCATCCCGGCAGGGATGCCAGCCAGCGGACAAATTGGTCACCAAGGGTGAAGAAGCGCATCATCCACCGAGCATCACTGGCTGGCACCCCACCAGGGTGCTCTTGTTGCGTGGCGTCGTTCGGGCATCGATTTTCCCTGTGGTGTCGCTGCGCTCAACCACAGGCCAATGGCCGCGACGCCTCCAGCGTCGAACACCCTCAAGTTGCAGTGCGACACCCGTTCCATAGCCCGCCGTCTAAAGGCCGGGTTATCATCTCCCACCTGGATTGTTCCTCCAATGAAGCGTCGCTGCGCGACGCCCGAATACGCTCGCTCAGAATCTGAGGCCCAAACGACTCCCAAAAAATCCTGCCCATCGTGTTCATCCTGTGAATCCTGTCTCACCCCAACGGCCAATCCTCTCAGGGCCACCTCCCAACTCTCCCTTGTCTCCCTCCCACTTTCCGGTTACTTCACCGCATGACGCTCAGCGAATCGATCTCCGCGCTTCCTGAATCCTCCTTTGCTTCGGGGGAGGAAATCATCTCCGAGGGTGGACATCCGGATCGGATTTATTTTCTCAAAAGCGGCAAGGTCGAGGTGGTCCGAAACGGCATCCGGGTCGCCGTCATTAAGACACCCGGCAGCGTCCTCGGCGAACTTTCGGCCCTCCTTGAGACTCCTGCCACCGCCACGGTGAGAGCCCTCGAACCCACTGTCGTTGCTTCGGCCCCTGAGCCGCTGGACTTCCTTCAAACCAACCCCTCCGTCAATCTTCACGTCTCCCGCCTCCTCGCGCATCGCCTCGACGCCGCCTCGCAGTACCTCGTGGACGTCAAGGAGCAGCTCAAAGACTGCTCCGACCACGTGGGCATGGTCGATGGTGTCCTCGATTCCATCGTCCACCGCGACCTCAAAAAGAAGGCGGTCGCTCTTTAGAGCCCAAAAGGTAGGGCTCTGTGTCCCCACAGAGTCGTCGTTGCAGGCCAGTGGTGGTTGGTAAACGTGTGAGAGATTCGCCATCTCAATCACCCAACGCGGCGGAATGGGGACAGTCAGACCTACCTTTTTCCATTCCCCCCACGGAAAACGCCGCCTGTTCGCAGCCTTCCATCCCGCACCACACGACCATGCCCGACTCCAATGCGACTTCCACCGTTGCGGGTTTTTCACCGGTCTGACGTCCCCCATTGATCACGACGGTGTCATCCACCTTGTCGATCCATGATCCGTCCTCGTAGTACGGCGCATTGTGGATGTGGCCGGAGAAAACGGCCGTGGGCCGCCACTTTTGAATCCATTTCACGAGGTACTTGTCGCCAAGATCCCGCTTGCCGTTCCAACTCGTCTTCGTCCCGCTCGGTGGCGAGTGATTCACCCAGAACACGGGACGCAGATCATTCTCAATCACCTGCGAATCCAACCACCGCTCAATCTTCTCCCGATCCTCCTCCGTCTCCCACCACGGCAGGGAGAGGATTCTCAGTTCGTCACTCTCCCAACTCCCGTGATCGACCACGAGCCCGGGAATCGCGAAATCCTCCAGCCACTCGGTCGAACGTGAACCATCGTATTCCTCCACGAGATCATGATTGCCCGAGCACACGATCAGTGGCCGCTGCTGGGCAATCTTCCGAAAGTACTGCCCCACCACCGATGCCTGAGTGTCCGTATCCACCGCCGATGCCAGTTCCATCAGATCCCCCGCAATGATGATGATGTCATGGTCCCGGCAATGCGCCACGAGCCAGTCAAACTGCCTCAGGCTGTAGTGGATGTCTGAGACGATGAGGATCTTCATGAAATGAAATGGGATGCTCCTGAGGTGAGGTCAGACTAACGGCGCTCATGGATGGGATCAATCGTCATCCGATCTGAACGATGGTGAGGAGGAGTGGTCGTGGCGCAGGGTGCTACGGCAGTATTGACTCAACTGAATTCGTGGCGGACACTGTCCCCTAGTGGATGCGAAAAAAAACAGCCCTCAATCCAACCAAATCCGGCCGTCAGCCGAGGCCGTGAAGGCTATCTGCTTGAAGCCTTCTACGAGCGATTACGCGACCTATGTGCAGATCACCTCTCGCGTGCTGGGGGTGACAGGTCCCGCATCTCGGAAGACCAAGCCGAACGAGCGGTTTCTCTCGCTGGCGAACTTGGGATCTTGAAGCAAGAGGACGTTTCGTGGAGCGTTTTCTCCGCGGTCAATGTGGATCTCCACTATGGGACAGAGCATGCGGTCGAGTCCGGGGACCTTTTGGGGCTAGTCGTCAAGGTTACGATTCCTCCCGGGTTCGGATTGGTTCCGAAAGTTGTCCGGCATCCGTTGGTGAACTTGCGTGATGATCCAACAGTTCCTGCGTTTCGTGAGGCCTTGGAGTTCATTGCAGCGACACCTCTGGAGTATTTGGAACGGTGGATCGCTGCGATTGATGTCTTCGGGGATGACGTGAGGCTGGCCTCTGTCGTGAGGTGGGCGGACGGTCTCGTATCATTCGTCATCACGCAGCCTCAGTATCACGGGTCCCCCGCGGATCCTCGCGAGATTGATCTTTATTTCGATCAGTCCGGCTGGACTCGCGTGCCGGATCCGTCTCGTCAGCATGTCCTCTTCTTCAATTACGCCTTTGGGATTCTCGCCATTGATGCGCTTCCCCGAAACTGTTACTTGAACGAAGATGGTTTGCTTCCGTTCGATGTGATTCTCTGTCGTCCGGATCCAGCGACGGAGAATCATCTCCATCTGTTTCCTCAGTAGCGAAGATACAGAACCATGCAGGCTTCGCGTTGGGCTCAAAACCTCAGCGTCGTCTGAAAGTAGCCGTAGCTGGTATCGCCTTGCCCGGTGGCGTTGGGGGCGCGTTTTAGGAAGTCGCCAGCAAAGAAGTGGGCAAAGCCAGTCTCCAGCTCGAACCGATCTGGAATGACCTTCCAACGGAGGCTGACTTCGACTTGCTGGCCGACGTGATGACCGGAGGCACCACTGACATCCTGAACGCCACTGCTCGTCCATGCGTCCTTGGATGAGGCCAACCAGACGCCGCGATGCGCGAGCCTGAAGTCGACCTTTGCGTGAGGCTTCATGGTGAGACGGACTTCGGGGGAATGGAGGTTGCTGCGGGCAATGGCGCCATAGAGACCGGTGGGGCCGTACTCGAATCGCCGTGCGCCAAAGAGGGTGTCGAATCGTTGATTGCGCCCATCGCTTGGATTTGCGTCACCGCTGGCGTGATCGTAGGCCAGCCGGAGCCGGGGTTTCCACGGGGCATCAAAGGTGTAGCCGACGGAGGCATGGCCGAACCAGGCGAGGTGTTCGAGCCGTGGCCCCGCTGCGGCGAGTCGTGATTGCCCCCACTGGAGAGCGGACTCAAGGTCGAAATCGAAACGGCCCTCTGCCGGGGCTCGATTCAAACGGAAGCCATGGGTGATGAGCTTCCGGCCGCGGCCGCGCCTCCAACTGGGATCTTCGTGGAGGCCATAGGTGTAGAGTTCCAGTTGGGAGTCGAAGGGCAGTTCGGTCATGAGCGCACGCAGTCCCCAAAACTGCTGGCGGAAATCCTCCTGATCGAACTGGATCTCGTTGTCGCGAAGGGAAGGGAGGTCGCCGGGGAGGCGGCGAACGGGAAGCAGGTAGAAGGCGTGGAGGGTGAAGGGGCCGTCATCGGGTTGCCAAAGCCAATCGATCCCGGTGAAGGTGTTGATTGTGTTTCGGTAGGCATTGCGGGCCACGAGCCGCCGACCGCCGAGGTTCTGCGTCATGCGTCCGATGCGGAGTCGGCTGTCAGGACTCATGTCCCATGCAAGATGCGCTTGAAGCAGCGCCAAGGAATCGACCGTCCCCGTGTTCAGTGCCGACCCGGTATCGGCCAGGACTTGACGCGAGTCCATCAGCTCGGTGAGGAAACGAACGGGATCAAAATCGGCCTGAACCTTGATCAGCGTGCGGAAGGCGATGGCCTGATCGCCGCCACGGCGCCCCGCGCGGAACTGTCCGTCGAGGGTTTCGTAGCGGGTCCGCTGCTCGGCGGTGAAGGTCAGGTGACCGAGAGCTGTGGGCGTTGGCGACGGAAGTTCCGTCGGTATGGAGCCGGCACGTTCTGCCAAACAGGGCGATCCGACGATGATCAGCGCAAGGAAGCCATGTCGAATGAGGGCACGACTCGCTTTCAGCGTTAGGCTTCGTGGAGGAGTGGTCGGGTACACAGATGGGAGCGGGTCGGATCAGTCAGCGGGTGACGAGGGTGGGGGAGGGAATCGGCGGAGCATCCATCACCGGATTAAAGCGAACCTGTCAGGTGGCACAAGGCAGAGATCCGCGTGCGTAGAGTCGTGAGCCAGTCAGCTTCTGCCTCGCCGAGCGGTGCTTCAAAGGCTTCGCTGCCAGCAAGGATGGGCTTCTGAGCATGGCGGCGTGGACGGTGTCGTACACACTCACGATTGTCAGTCGAGGTGAGGGTCGGGATTTCACATGCTTCCTCGAGTATTTCAGATTGGCGTGGACCTTCCGCGGTGGAGAATTGCCTTCGTTCATCTGGCTATTCAGCATCCTAGTGTTTTTGCCGCTGGCCGGATTGTCGATGAATGTTTTGAGCGGATATGAGAAACGCAAGAACGCGAACTAACCAAGTCGTTGAGCGTGGGCTTTCGACATGACGAACATTGCCATCGTTCGGCAATCGTGATTAGTAGTCACCATGAACGTTCCGCCTGCCCTTGGCCCGCTCGTCCTTCTCACGCTGAGCGTCGGGAGGGCTTTCCTCCTGCTTCTCGCCCTCGCCTTTGCTGCCATCACTGAATCAACCGCCGCCCCCACCCCACCCAACGTCATCATGCTGCTCGTGGATGACATGGGCTATGCGGATCTGGGGTGCATGGGATCGAAGGACATCCAGACGCCGAACATCGACCGCATCGCGGCGGAGGGCGTGAAGATGACGGACTGCTATGCGAGCGCGCCGGTGTGCTCGCCGACGCGTGTGGCCTTTCTCACGGGACGCTGGCAGCAGCGCTGTGGGATCGAGTGGGCGATCGGGCTGACGTCCGAGGAGGAAAAGCGTGTGGATGGCAAGCTGGTGACGGTGGAGGAGCGGTTCACGATGGGCCTGGAGCCGGAGGATACCTTCCTGACGCCGCTGTTGAAGAAGCAGGGCTACGGCACGGCCTGCTACGGGAAGTGGCACCTCGGATTCAAGCCGGAGCACAATCCGGTGAAGCACGGCTTCGACGAATACTGGGGCATCATTGGCGGCCAGTGCGACTACTACCGCTACCACTACCTCGGTGGCATGAAGCAGCTCTATGAGAAGACGGAGATGACCACGGCGGAGGGTTACATCACCGACCTGATCCACCAGCGCGCCGTGCGCTACATTCGCGAGGAGTCCACCCAGCCGTTCTTCCTCTACGTGCCCTACAACGCCGTGCATCACCCCTACCAAGTGCCGGATGATCCTTCGCAGTACTACACGAACGAAAACAAGAATGACGGCACTCGCGCCGGTTACGCGAAGATGATGGGAAGCATCGACAAGGGCATTGGCGACATCTTTGCCGCGCTGGAATCCAAGGGCATCCTCGACAACACGCTCATCATTTTCACCAGCGACAACGGCGGCGAGCGTTTCTCCGACAACCGGCCGCTCTTCAATCATAAAACAACGCTCTGGGAGGGTGGCATCCGCGTGCCCTGCCTGCTGCGCTGGCCGGACGGCGGACTCCCAAAAGGCGCGGTCTCAGAGCAACCCGCCATCACGATGGATCTCTCCGCCACCATCCTTGCCGCCGCTGGCGTGCCCATTCCGAAGACCATGGACGGCATCGACCTGCTGCCCATTCTCAAGGGGGAACAACCCACCGTTGAACGCACCTTCGGCTGGCGCGTGGACCGCAGCCGCCGCAAGATGAGAGCGCTCCGCCACGGCGACTGGAAGTACGTGCAGGACGACATGGTCGAAATGCTCTTCAACCTCCGCGACGACATCGGCGAGCACCACGACCTCTACTACGAGCACCTCGACAAGGTGAAGGAGCTCAAAGCCAAGCTCGCCGAGTGGGAAGCAGAGGTGGACAAAGTCCCGCCGCCGATCCGGATTCATTGAATGAAACAACACCGCAGAGAATGGATGGCCGCAGAGAAAAAGCCATCAGAATCAGACCTCTGCGGCCATCCAATCTCTGCGGTGTTCACTCCGTGTTTCTTGGCAGTAGGGTCGGATGTCCCTGATGCGGGATTCAGCGAAGCAAAGTAGCGCTCTCGCAGGAGCGAGATGGCTACTGTACTGTCGCAGAGCAATGAAATGGTGAGGCTGCCACTTTCGTTCTCACCCCCATGTCGCGAACCAGCCGAAAACCAATCATCCAAACGCGATCTCTGTGTTGGTTCGTCGTTGCACTGAGTCTTTCCGTAGCAGCTGCGGAGGACAGGCCAAACATCCTGCTCATCCTTTCCGATGACCACAGCGTGCCGCATGTCGGCTGCTATGGCGATGCGAACTGCCAACGCTTCAACATCACGTCGAACCTCGATGCCTTCGCGGCGCAAGGGATGCGGTTCAATCGCGCCTACACCGCTGCGCCGCAGTGCGCACCGTCGCGGATTTCGATCTTCACCGGGCGGTCGCCGGTGGGACTTGGCGTGACTCGGTTTGCGCAGCCGGCGAAACCGGAGGTGCCGTTCTTCACGGATGTGCTGCGCGCCAACGGCTACTGGACCGGTATCGACGGCCGGCATCAGCATCTCGACGGGCGGATGAAGGACGCGCCGCACATCACGGAGACGCTGGAGGAGCTCGGCATGCGCAAACTGGATACGCGTTTCGATCATTTCGTGCGTTCCGCGAGCACCAAGGGCGACAACCTCACGAAGGTGGGCGGAAAGATCTCGGCGCTGCTCGACGAGGTGCCGGAGGGCAAGCCGTTTTTCCTCTACTTTGGCTTCAACCAGCCACATCGCAGCTTTGGTGAGGACCACGAGGGCATCGACCCCGCGCAGCTCGTGCTGCCGCACGATTGGCCCGATCTTCCCGAGGTGCGGCTCGACTACGCGCGTTACCTCGCCGAGGTGCGTGATCTCGACACCGGCTTCGGCTTGATCGACGCCATGTTGGAGAAGCGGGGCATCAAGGACAACACGCTCGTCCTTTTCATGGGCGACAACGGCGAGGCGCTGCTGCGCGGCAAAGGCACCGTTTTCGACCGCGGCACGCACGTCCCGCTGCTGATCCGCTGGCCAGCCAAGATCCAACCGGGCACGATCAGTGACGCGCTCATCAGTGGCATCGATCTCGCGCCAACGATCCTCGACGCCGTCGGTCTCCAGCCGGCACCTGGCATGAGCGGTGTCAGCTTTTTGCCTGCGTTGCTCGGGAAGCCCTTCGAAGGTCAAAAGCAGGTCTTCGCCGAACGCGGCTGGCACTTCGGGCCGATCACACGCACCGACGGCTTCGACCTCTCGCGCAGCATCACGACGAAGCGCTATCACTACATTTACAACGCGATCCCCGACCGCAGCTACACGCCTGTGGACATGCCCGGTGGGGAAGCGTGGACGGCGGTGCAGACCGCTCATGAAGCAGGCAGGCTCACCAAGCTGCACGACCGCCTCTACTTCCAGAATCCACGCCCAGTCGTCGAACTCTACGACCTCGAAAACGATCCCTTCGAGCTCCACAACCTCGCCGGTGAATCGCCCCAGCGCGAAATTGAGGAGGAACTCGGCATCGAGATGGAAAAGTGGATGATTCGCGAGGGCGACTTCGTCCCGCTGCCCACGCACGTGCTGTCCCAGAAGCCCAGGCACCAGCATTGATCGTTTCCATTGGGCGACTGAAGCAGCGCCTCGAGAATAAGCGGGCGAGGCCGAAGGATCTTCGTTTCATCGCCCGTTTTGGACCAAGGCCATTCGACGAAACCCCAACGTCGCACCCGAACCAAAGCCATGAAACGACTCTCTCCAACGCCGTTCATCCTTGCCGCCCTGATGACGTCGGTTGCGGGCTTAGCTCTCGCAGATGAAGCGATTCAACAGACCGCACTGGCCTGGCTCGATGCCGATGCGAAGGGCCGAACGGCGCTGGAAGCGACTCTGAAGAACTACGAAGGCGACGTCGATGCCGTCATCGCGACGATCCGTCCCAGAGGCAGTGCCGAACATGCGCAGATCAAGGGTGAGGAGATCAAGGGAGACACCTTCACCGTTCCGAAACTGCTGGCGCGGAACGAAGATCACCCGTTCAACTTTTATGTGCCGTCGCACTATGATCCAGCCAAGCCGATGGGGCTGATTCTATGGATGCACGGCGGCGGCACCTACAAGCCTGGAGCCAACATCAAGCGGCGGTCGGTGGAGGGAAAGCTCAAGGAAATGGAAGCGGGCGACTACATCCTGATCGCCGCCGAAGCCTGCCACGGCGTGAATTTCCCCGAAGGGGCGGTGCTTGATGCGATGGCGGGTCGTTGGTCCGTGCCTGCCTCCGAGCGCTACCTGTCGGATCTGGTGAACGAGTTCATGCACCGCTACCACATCGACCCGAACCGGATCATTCTGGAAGGCTACTCGATGGGGGGCATTGGAGCGTACAACCACGCGATGCGCACGGATCGTTTCGCGGGGGTCGGCATCGGCGGCGGCTCGTGGACCTGGGGTACTTTTGACACCATGATCAACACGCCGGTGTTCATCTGGCACGGCAAGAACGACTCTTACTGGAACAGTCCGAAGGATTGTCGCAACCGCATGACCGATGTGAGTCACGCCCGCTTCGCCCACGAGATCCTGACCGAGTTGGGCTATGAGCATGTGTACATCGAGACCGATGGTACCCACAACAAAGTGAATCTCCGGGATGGGAAGTGGTTCAGCCCCACCGACCTTTTTTACAGTGGCAAGGAAGGCTGGATCGTGGACAAGCGCCGCGATCCCTATCCCCAAAAGGTCATCGCCATGACACCACGCGGAAACTACGAGATGATCGATCCCAAAACCAGCGGCGATCCCTTCCGGCAGGCGGAGTCGCTCCACGATCACTGGGTCAGCATCGAGACGCACACCCCGGGTCCGGTGCCGGTCGATTACCTGATCAAGGAAGGCATGATCAAAACAGCGGCGACCCGTGAGGAATGGCTCAACTACTCCTCAACACGCAGCAAGAGCACCTTCCAGGGCGCCCGAATCGAAATGGAGAACCTTGGCAACAATCGCTTCGTCGGCAAAACGATGCACGTCGATTCCTACAGCCTGTGGCTTCATCCCAAGATGGGCGTCGACTTTGGTCAACCCATTGAGGTCACCACCAATGGTGTCACCGCCACGTTCACGGCGGAGCCGAGTCTGCTCACCGCACTGCAGAGCTTTGAACGAAAAGAAGACTGGGGTCTCATCTACCCGGCCAAGGTGGTCATCGACGTCGCTCCGTAAGTTCCGTCGACCGGTCCAGTGGCCACGACGAGAGACTCGGGGCGCGTCAGCACGGGTCAAGCCGCGGGCGAGCTCGCTTCCTCGAACAGTCGGGCCACGTGTTTTCGTTGATCGCGGATGTGCTTGGAGAGCGCGTCTTTGGCGGCGGGCAGATCCCCGGCGAGGAGGGCTTTAAGGATGCGACCGTGCTCGCGGGCGCGACGGGCGACGGTTTGATCGTCCAGCACGGCGCTGGCGAAGAGCGTGTCGTAGTAGATGCCGTTTTGATCGAAGAACTGGCTCAGGTAGCGATTCTCCGCGCGGTCAATCCAATGCCGGTGGAGACGATTGTCGAGCTGGGGCTTGCCGCTGGCGTCGGGCCGGTTGCCGGTGATCAATTGACGCAGGAAGTCGGCGTCGAGTCGTGGCATGGCCAGTTCGAGGGCGCGGAGTTCGAGCGTCTCGCGCATGTCGATGTAGTCGAGCATTTCCGTTTCGCTGTAAGGTCGCACACGCCAACCGCGACGCGGAAGATGCTCGATGAGGCCTTCCCCGGAGAAGCGGTTGAAGATGCGGCGCAGGACGGTGCGGCCGATGCCGAACTCTTCGGCGGTGGCTTCCTCCCGCAGGCATTCACCGGTGCCGCGCAGGCTGAGGCCGATGATGTGCTCGGCGAGCTTCTTCTCCGGCGCGACCGGTGCCGTGGGGCGGAGGCTGGAGAGGGAAATATGCGGGTCACGGCTGCGGCGCCTCGGGTTGATGACGAGGGAGCCGTCTTCGGTTCGGGAGAGAAATTTGGCGTCGATGAGCTGCTCCACGGCCGTGCGGGCCGGCATCAGGGATGCTTGGAAGTGCCCGGCGATGCCACTGAGGGTGAGCGGATACGGCAGTGTCTCACCGGCGACGATGTGTGCCTTGATGTCTGCTTGGATCTGTTCGGAGAGGGTCATGACGAGCTTGCACGACAAGTAGTTGATATTGCGTCCGAAATCAATTAGAGGGTTGAGCACTCCGAAAATAGATTCCAAAATCCAATCATGGCACCATCCTCATCCAACATCTTTCAAGGCTGCATCCCGGCCCTGATGACCCCCTGCGCTGCCAACGGCAGTCCGAACTTTGATGCCCTCGTTCGCAAAGCTCGTGAGCTGATCGATGTGGGCATGAGCGCGGTTGTTTACTGCGGCTCAATGGGCGACTGGCCTCTGCTGACGGACGAGCAGAGACAGGAAGGCGTGCGTCGGCTGGTGGAGGCGGGCATTCCTGTCGTCGTCGGCACAGGCGCGCAGAACACAAAAATCGCCGCCGCTCATGCGGCTCACGCACGCGAGGTCGGGGCCGGTGGGCTGATGGTGATCCCGCGTGTGCTTTCCCGTGGCAGTTCCGTATCCGCTCAACGCGCTCATTTTGCGGCGATTCTCACTGCCGGGAGGGATCTTCCTGCGGTGATCTACAACAGCCCGCACTACGGTTTCGAAACCAAGGCCGATCTGTTCGGTGAACTGCGGAAGGACCACGCCAACCTCATCGGCTTCAAGGAATTCGGCGGCGCCAAGTCCTTGAGCTACGCGGCGGAGTTCATCACCAGTGGCGATCCTGACCTGACGCTGATGGTCGGCGTCGATACGCAGGTTTTTCACGGCTATGTCCACTGCGGTGCGGCCGGTGCGATCACGGGTGTCGGCAATGCCCTGCCGAAAGAGGTGCTGCGCATGATCGAACTTTGTGAAAAGGCGGCAGCGGGCGATCCGACGGCGCGTCGGTTGGCGCTCGAACTCAGCGAGGCACTGGCCGTGCTCTCGACCTACGACGAGGGTGCAGATCTCGTGCTTTACTACAAGGAGCTTATGGTGCTCGAAGGGAACGAGGAATACCGTCGCCACTTCAACGACTTCGACCGCCTCAGCGATCGCCAGCGCGATTTCCTCCACGCGCAGTGGAAGCAGTTCCGCCAGTGGTGGAGCCAGTGGCAGGGCTCGGCGGATTTGTGCTGAACGGCCCTGCCTCCAGTCACCTGCTGTCGCTCCCAACCCGGCCGGATCTCGGTGAAGCATCCCATCCTCATCGAGGTTGCTCCATCACCGTGATCGGTCGATTCATTCGCTCGATATGAAACGCGCCCTCATTGCCGCCCTGCTGCTGCTCACGCCGCTCACCGTGCTCCAAGCCGCCGACCTGGTTCTCGTCGGCCCCAATCTTGAACCCGCTCCGATCATCGTGTCTCCTGACCATCCGCCGCGCACCTGGGATGCGGCGATGACGCTGGCGGACTACGTGGAAAAGATCAGTGGTCAACGCCCGAAGGTGACGGATCAGCCTTTGGACACCGTGCCCGAGCGCGCGATCTGGATCGGCGCGTCACCGACGGTGAAGACCCTGTTTCCCGAGACGGACTTCGACTTCAAGCATCCCGAGGAAACGCTCATCCTCGCCAACGAAAACCATCTGGTGATTGCGGGGCGTGACCGATGGGACCCGAATCACATGGAGGCAGAGGGGCGGCTCGCGATGAAGACGGACATGCAGCAGGAGTATGGGAACGCCAACGCGGTTTACAGTTTTATTCAGGATCAGCTCGGCGTGCGCTGGCTGTGGCCGAATGAGGAGGATGTGATCGCGAACACGACAATCACCGTCGCTCCATGCGAGGTACGCTATCATCCGACCATCCGCGCGCGAAGCGGCATGCTGCAGAAACTCTCCCTCGGCGACAACAAGGAAGGCGTGGACGAACTCTGGGCCCGCTATCAGAGGGTGCAGCTCGACTCGATGGAGATCGATGGCGGCCATGGCTTCGGCGATTGGTTTGATCGGTACTACCAGACGCATCCGGAGTTCTTCGCCGCTGCGCCGGATGGTAGTCGGCCTCCGGTGAAGTTCAACACCCGCAACACCAAGCTCTGCGCCACGAATCCCGAGGTTTGGAAGCAGTGGCTGAAGGAGGTGGAAGAGACACTGGCGGAAAACCCGACGAAGAAAATTTTCAATGTCTCGCCCAACGACGGCTACACCTCCGGCCATTGTACCTGTGCGAACTGCCTGGCCTGGGATCATCCCGACGGCGAGCCTGTGACCTGGAATTTTCCCGGCGGCGTGAAGTTTGAAGGCGTTTCACAGTCCGACCGCGATGTGCGTTTCGCCAACACGCTCGCCCGGATGCTGAAGGAGACGTATCCAAACCGCGAACTCTACATCCTTCTCAACGCGTACGGTCTCGCCCGCAATCCACCGATCGGAGTCGAGCCGGATGACAACGTCATCATCTCCAGCGTCGCCAACTTCCACCTGCGCTCCCCCGAACATCGCGAACTGCCGATGCAGCAGCATGCCGATTGGGCGGCGAAATCCAATCATCTCATGTGGCGGCCCAACCTTGGTAGTCAGGCCGGACTGAGCTGGGGCATGCCGGACGTGGCGATGACGCAGGCGGGCGAGGACCTCCGTTTTGTGGCCGAGCATCACTGCGTCGGCCTTTTCTTCGACCTGTTCTGGTTTCACTGGGCCACGCAGGGACCGCACTACTACGCGCTTGCCCACCTCGCCTGGAACCCGAACACGGATGTCGAGGCGCTCATGGACGACTACTACCAGCGTGGCTTCGGTCCCGCCGCTGCAGACGTGAAAGCCTACTGGAAGTTGCTGGAGCAGACGCGGATGGAATTTGTCGCCGAAGAACCCAGCCGCCAGCGCGCCTACGATCTGCCGAAGAAATACACGCCCGCTTTGTTTGCGGATGCGCAATCGCATCTCGATGCTGCCGCAGCAAACATCGCCGGTGCCGACGAGAAGTACCGTCGCCGCCTCCACTTCATTCAATGCGGTCTCGACTTCACGAAGCTCGTCGTCGATACCCGCGCTTGGATGCAGAAGCTCAAAGCCAGCAAGGGCAAAGACGCCGAGGCGAAAAAGCGCGTGCTCGCCAACTGGGATCGAGTCGAAGAAATGAAGGAGACCTTCCCCGAGTTCGCCATCAATTGGCAGGCCGTTTTTCGCGCGCCCGAACCAGGCAAGGACACCAAGCGCGTCATGGGCCTGCATCCCGATGCCCCTCTCAGCGGCCGCACCTTGCGCGAGCTGCAGCAGGCGGGGCTGGAGTAGCCAAGGAGGGATGGCATTCCTGCCGGCACCCAAAGAGGAGTGCAGGTGCACCTCCCGACAAGGGGACTGAGCCAGTCCCCCTCCTTGATCACGCTGCGCGTTCTTTTTCGTCCATCGAAGACGTCTCGATTTTGGAAGCAACTTTGGGCTGGTTCTGGGGGTTCTCTCTGTTCATGCGAATCATCTTCCCTCAGCTCGTCGTCTTCACTCTCATCGCAAGCGCAGCGCTCACCCACGCCCAGCGCGGCAACCCTGAAGGCCGGGCCTTGGCTCGTGCGCTGCCTGACTCAGTGAGGGTCGAGCGCGACATCGTCTACGCCACCTACGGCGACCGCGAGGTGATGCTGGATTTGTATCTGCCGAAGGAACCGACTTCGGAGAAGATTCCCTGCATCGTGGTGATCCACGGCGGCGGTTGGCGCAATGGCGACAAGACGAAGTTTGCCGCGCAGGCGGCGTATCTCGCCGACCAAGGTTTTGCGGCGGCTTGCATCGGCTATCGACTGCTGCCGGAGGTCACGTTTCCGGCCCCCATCGTGGATTGCAAAGCGGCCGTGCGCTGGGTGCGTGCCAACGCGGCGAAGTATGGGATCGACCCGGATCGCCTCGGTGCGACGGGAGGCTCGGCAGGCGGGCACCTCACGGCGATGCTGGCCAGCAGTCACAAGGTGGCGGAGTTGGAGGGGGATGGCGGCAATGCGGGCGTTTCGAGCCGCATCCAGGCGGCCGTCGCCATGGCTGCGCCGGGGGATATGTCTGCCTACGCGACGCGAACCGGAGCCTCGGCGGAGTTGGCTACGTTGATCTCGCCCATGACCCACATCGACGCGGATTCCGCACCGATGCTCATGCTGCACAGCACGGATGACCGCACCGTGCCGATCGCTCAATCGGAGGGCATGCTGGCCAAGTACAAGGAACTCGGGCTCGACACCGGTCTGATCAAGATCGAAAACGGCGGCCACGCCTTTTGGAACAGCCCGCAGTGGTTCGGTGAGGCCATGGAGAAAGCGACCGCCTTTTTCAAAGAGCAACTGAAGTAGCCGAGAAGGGCAGTCACCTATCTTCCACCCTTTCACGTGTCTTTGGGGGATTCAATCCCGGGTCCGGTCTCGTTCGTGAGATCGAGTCTCATCCTCGAAAGTTTGTTATAATCTAATACTGAATTAACTCTAGACTTATTCGAATGCAGGCGTCACGCTTATTGACAGTATGTTCAACCTGAACGTCAACGGTCAGAGCTACGATGTCGATGTCCCATCCGACACCCCCTTGCTTTGGGTCTTGCGTGACATCCTTTTCCTGACGGGCACCAAATACGGATGCGGCATTTCCGTTTGCTGGGCCTGCACCGTGATGGTCAATGGCCAGGCCGAAAAATCCTGCGATTTCACGGTGGGCGCGGCGGTCGGCAAGACCATCACGACCGTCGAGGGCTTGGACGCGTTTCGCATTCCATCGGATGCGGCAGGCGCTCCCGGAGCGGGCGAGCGGCTGCAGCAGGCGTGGATCACGGAACAGGCTCCCCAGTGCGGCTACTGCCAGTCGGGCATGCTCATGCAAGCAGCTGCACTTTTGAAAGAACACGCTCATCCCTCGGACGGTGACATCAATGGCTCGATGAAAAACATCTGCGTCTGCGGCACCTACCAGCGGATTAAGGCAGCGATCAAGCGTGCTGCGAACGGCGGCTAAACTCCACGACATTCCATGTTCGACTCCGTGATTCAAAATGCCAGCGAGCTCGACCGGCGTGCATTCCTGAAACGCACTGGTGGCATCCTCCTCGCCCTAACGATGGAAGGTGGCGCACGTCGAGCAATGGCGGACGGCGAGGCACCCACCACGATCACGTCCTTCATTCGGATCGGGTCGGACGAATCCATCACCATCCTGGTTGGCGGTGGCGAGATGGGCCAGGGCATCTACACCGGACTGTCGATGGGCGCGGCGGAAGAGCTGATGGTGGATTGGACCTCCGTCAAGGTGGAACCCCTTCCGGCGAACTTGTCATGGCTGTCTGCTGGCAGTGGTGGCATCCGCTCACGTCTGCCCACCTTTTTGAAAGCCGGTGCCGCTGCACGTGAAATGCTGGTGAGCGCGGCTGCCCAAACTTGGGGCGTCGACGTCAGCAACTGCGTCGTGGCCAACGGAGTCGTCACGAACAGCCTGACCCAGGAAACCTTGACCTACGGCCAGCTCGCGCCGCTCGCATCGACCCTGCCGGTGCCTTCTGCGCCCACCCTGACGCCCGCCAGCGAATATCGCATCATTGGCACTCCGGCTGCACGTCCCGATCTCCCGGGGAAAACGAACGGCAGCGCCAAGTATGGTCTCGACGCGGTGGTGCCGGGCATGGCCTTCGCCATCATTAAGCACTGCCCGACGATGGGCGGCACCTTGAAGAGCACCCCCTCGGTGCCTCCCGGTGCCAGTGCGGTCGTGCCGCTCGACAACGCCTACGCTCTGGTGTCTTGGCGACCGGGTGCCAACACCTGGGCGCTGATGGAAGCGGCGAAGGAAATCGGCGGCAACATTTGGAACATCCCGGCTGATGCGGCGAAACTCGACAGCACGATTTTTCAGGCG
>CAXBNA010000017.1:0-45373 GCA_963976915.1 uncultured Verrucomicrobiales bacterium | reverse complement strand
CAATCCAACCTCCGGCGGCGGCACGGTCGGCGAGTTTTTCCTCAGTGACCCCAGCCTGCGCGAGGGCAAAAAGTTCCGACTCACCTCTGCGGGACGTTGGGTGGAAATGGCTCCCTTCGATATGGTGAACTCGGGCGAGGCCTACTGGATCTTCGCGGACACTGCGACGGACTTTAACGGCCAGATCGGTGTGGATCTGGGCGGCGGTCGTTCGCTCGACTTCAATCTCGAAGGGACGCGCGTCAACTTCACCCTGCGCAACCCCACCTCCTGGCCGCTCACCGTCACTCTCAGCAATCCCAACGCTCTGCCCTTGAGCTGGCGAGAGATCAACACTTTGGGCAGCATCGATTGGCTGCCGCTGTCCTCGTTGACCCTTCCGGCCATTCCCGCCGAAGGCAGTCTCCTGATTCATCTGGGTCTGAATCGCACCCAACTGGCGGCGGGTTTCGACAGTCACATCGTGGTCTCCGGCGCAGGCAGCGAGATTGAGATTCCGATCACGGCGGCGGTGCCTTCCATCCCGGTCGCCAGCGGCGGTTTCGCCGGTCTCTGGGTGGGTGATGTGGTGCTGGATCAAGTGGCCGAGGTCAATGCAGATCCCAACACGCTGAAAGACACGCCCGCCGAGTTTCGCCATCGCTTGATTCTGCATGTCGATGGCACGGGACAGACGAGCTTGCTGAAGCAGGTCATCCAAGTGTGGAAAGACGGAGAACGCGCGCCCGATGGTTCCGTAGCCACTCCCGGCAGCTTCGTCCTGCTCACGGATGACAGCCTGATCCCTCTCTTCAAAGGCGCGGAACTCCGCGACGGCGCTGCCTTTGGCCACCGCATCTCCAGTCCGGCCTACGACTTTCCTGAACAGGAGCTTCCGCTGACCGGTACCTTTGGCGTCGCCGATCAGACGCTGACGGGCACCATCTTCATCGACAAGTTTTCCCCTACGCATCCTTATCGGCACCGCTACCATCCGGATCACGATGGCTTGACCCCTGAGTTCGACGGTCCCTTGCAGGGACGCAATTCCGTCGATGCCGAAGCCATTCGCACCCTTGCGGGAAGCGGTCGTGATGCGGAGATCGATGCTTGGATCGGCGGAGGTGTGCTGCCGGAAGACATCGTGACGCTTTACGCGAACCAATTCGCGAATGGCACACCGACGCTCCTGCGGGAGATGAACGGGTGGGGACCCACGGAGTTTGCCGTGCCGGGTCAGGTCATCATTGTCCCGCTCACCGCTGACAAGGAGGAACTGTGGGACATCACCCGCGCCATCACCCTGGTCTTTTCAAGCGTCGATACCAGCAATCCCTCGACCAGCAACGGGTTCGTCCAGGGCAGCTATCAGGAGACCGTCACCGGCATGCACCGCGCGCCCATTCGCGCTGGCGGTCGATTCGAACTGCGTCGTGCAACCACCCTTTCCGAGCTCAATCCCCAGCCTTGATCCCTTCCATGAAAAACCACCTTCTTTCGCCGCTGATTCTTGGCGCATCACTGCTGGCTAGCCCATGGTTGGCATCCGGCTTCGAGGACCAGACGCCCGGCATTCTCTCCTCCCGTATCGACGGGCCTGACCAGGAACGCGTGCTGGATTCCACCACCGATTCCGCCGGAAATTTCTACGTGGTCGGCAGTTTCAGCTCGGCGGAAGGCAAGGTCGAGGTCTTCGGCGACAATGCCGACGCCCCGACGGGGACGGTGAGCCAGCGTGGCAGTTCCAAGCGCCTGCTCAACAACGGCCCGGAAGGAACGGAAGACATCATGGTCATCAAGTATGACGATGAAGGCGTGGTGCAGTGGGCGCGCAGTTTTGGCGGCAGCGGCAATGACTATGCCACCGGCATCCACGTCGATGGCGCGGGCCAGGTCTTCATCACCGGTTCCTTCTCGGGCAACGCCAACTTCGGTGGCTTCGATCTCGACGCCACGTTTTCTGCGGTCAATGGACCCGCGACGAATCTTGATACCAGCAACGCCAGTTTGGAGTCACAGTTGTTCGTGACCATGCTGGATGCAGGTGGCACAGTGCAGTGGGTGAAGCCGCTGGAGTTCGATTTGGTCAATCAGGCGGATCGTAGTGAGGTGGCGAAGATCAACTTCCAACCCAGCAGCTACTCACCCACTCCCTCCGGTTACATTGCGGATACGGGCGAAGGCTATGGAAGCCGCAACGGCCAGACCTACGGCTGGGTGGGCTCCCCGGGCGGCAGCGCCGTTTCGGCGGAGGCGTCTCCTGTTTCCGGTCAGCAAAGCTTTACCGAGTTGCAGAAAACGATGATGCAGTTTGACGGGTGGGCGAGCGACATTCGGCAATCGAACCGTGACTGGGAGATCCAACTGCCCAATGGCACCTATGAGGTTCGCATGGCCACACGATTCCAGGCCTACCAAGCAACCGCCCCTCCCCAGCCGTATACCGATCCGAATCTTTTCGCCATGTCCATTGAGGGTCAGGTCTATCGCCCAGCACATATCTCGTCCCTCTTTGGTTCCTCCTATTCCAACGTCATCAATGTCCATCAGACGACCATCACCGTTTCCGACGGTCGCCTCACGATTTCTGACAATTCTTTGCTGAATCTCAGTGGCCTAGCCCGCAATGGAGGGGCGGAGATCTGCTACATTGAAATTACCGAAGTTGGCAGCGGCCCGGTGGCGGCCAATCTCTCGGGCGCGCTCTCCCTGCGTTCGGGCACAGATCGGAACATGCGTTCGGCGATCATCGCCGACCCCAGCGGGCATCTCTACATCAAGGGCGAGGTTCAGGACAATTCCCTCAGCTCATCGACGTCCAGCTACGAAGTGAAAATGGTGCCACCGAGCGGCGCGCCCTTCCGAATCGCGGCGCTGCCGTCCGGCGGTTCGGTCGAAAATGACCGGGGACTCGGATTCATCGCCAAGCTGAAATTTGCCCAGGCCGGAGTGCCTGATCCACTTGGAACCAGCAGTCCCGAACGGGATGAATCCAATTGGGATTGGGACTGGATCATGCCGATCTCCGCCAGTGCCATTGGGTCCAGATCCGAGGTGACTCGAATGCTGGCCGATGGTCAGGGCAATATCTGGGCCACAGGTTGGTGGAAGGGCTTACTTACGGCTGGCAGCAGCGAGGTGTTCATATCGAATGACATTGATGGATTCCTCATCCGCATGCGTCAATCCGACGGCAAGCGGTTGGCGCATGCCATCATTGATGGAGCAGCCAACTCGGATGTGCAGCCGACCGGGCTCGCCATGGATACGGACGGCAACCTGATCGTCTCGGGTAACTTCGACATTCCCTATAAGAATGAAGCGGGCACTTTGACGTTCACGCCCAGTGCCGACGATGCCACACCTGAGATCACGCTTCCCAACAACGGCACCAAGGATGGCTTCGTAGCCAAAGCCTCGCCCGCCGCCGAGTGGATGTGGGCGCGCAGCCTTGGTGGTGTGTCGATTCCGTTTGCAGACGAAAGTGGCAGTCTGGCATTGGACCGTCCGACCCTGAACGATCTGGTTTTGGATTCGACAGGGAATGCCTACGTGACAGGAGCGCATTCGGTGCCTGGGAAGGATCGTGGCCCCTATGTGGCGCAGCTCAGTTCGGTGCGCGGAACGGATCCCCAGTGGATGAAGATTCAAGCACCCGAACCCGGAGCGGGAACTGCAGATCTCCGGCTCGTGGGTGTCTCTGCGGGATCGTTGTTTGCGGCTGGTGGAGGTGCATTTGAGCCAGAAAACGTTTATCTCTCGGGAGGCACCCGCTACACCTTCTCCGATGACGTTGCTGGAACCACTCTGGACGATGTTTATCAAACCCAGCGCTTCGTGACGACAGGGGGCATGATCTTTAGGTTAGATGTTCTCCCTGGGGACTACCAAGTGACGCTGAAATTTGCCTCAAACTCGACCAATGAAGGTTGCAAGTTCACGATTGAGAACCAGTCCCCCGTGTCGATATACTTGGACGATCTGGGTGGCTCCTTAACCGCCATCGACCTAGCCTATGACGTGACGGTTTCTGATGGGGAACTGATTATCGTCTTCGCAAGGCCGGAAGGAGCAGCCTACGGCATCATTTCTGGGATCGAGGTGGTCCGTCGAAACTCTCCCCCCAACTACCATGGCGCAAGGCTGGCTCTCAACCCCTGCGGCACCTTGCTGTGGACGGTTTCAGCCGGACGCTACACCCATATAGAACGTCAACTTCGAGGAACCGACACGGTGGACGGCTTTGGCGACAGCGGTGCTGACTATGTGGCCACGACCCGCACCAACGCAGGCAATTACGATCACACCCGCTACTACGGCAGCCTCATCTTCCCGGTGGATCTCGCGCTCCAGCCCTTGCCCGAGTTTTGCGATCTGCCGGAGTATTTCGTGGGCCAGATCATTGAACCGGGTCCCAATGCCTTCACCTATCCTGAGGGGCATCCGAAGGCCGGGGCCACTCCACAGCCGATTTTTCTGACGGCGGGTACCGAAGACGTACTGCCCAACGCGGGAAGCTATTTCCACTGGGACAGCTTCTCCAATCGCCTCTACGCCGTTTCTCCCATCATTGCCGATATTCGCTGGCAGGATGATGACAACCTCTCGACCATCACGGGGACAGTGCAGTCGGTCACAGTGCGTTGGCCGGTGCCCAATGCCGTCCCGCCCGAGCCGCTGCAAACCCATGTGGTGAAAGTCAATCCCGGCAGTGCCGCGCAGCCCCCGGTGGATCTTGAGCCCGAGAACATCGGCTACACTTTCGCCCAGCAGCTCTTCTCCTCGGCTGGCGGCAGCATCACAGGGGATAAAGTGTTCACCGCCACGGGAGAGGGCTGGAGCACGCTGCTCTACGTCGCCGGTGCCAGCAGCGCACCGGGCTCCGCTCCCGTGAAGGTGGTGCCTGTTCATACCGTCAGCCACAACACACGGCTCGTTGCCGATAGTACCGACGCGGTGATTGGCCGCGCCCTTGATCCCACCAAACACATGCACTGGAATGACCCCGATCCCCAGTGGACGCAGGGCTTCAATCCCGATGGTCTTTGGGGTTTCGTGACCAACACCCGCGCCCCGATTGATGCAGCCTTCGCCGATTCCGCCTTCAACATGACGGAGCGCCGTGGGCGCATCATCCCGGTCAATCAGGACAACCCGGCGACACCGGCCGACAATCTGGTGGTGATCTGGTCCTCCCGCGATGTCGTGGGTGCCAATGGCGAGCCCAGCATCGGCGTCGCCTGGCCCACAACGCCGATCCACTACAACAGCATCGCTTGGCCCGCCAACCCGGACAAAATCATCATCGCCAGTGGTGTCGGTTCCGAGATCGAGCTGTTTGGCGAGCCTTCTTCCACCAGCGGAGTCATCGCGGTCAATTGCGGCGGCCCGGAAGTGAACGTGGGCGGCCAAATTTTCGCCGCAGACGACGGTGTGGGAGGCAGCGCCGTCTCCGATGCCAGCACCGAGGCGCAGGCACTGGACGCGATCTATCAAACCCGCCGACAAGGCACGCGGCTCGAGTATCATTTTCCGACGGGTCCCGGCGCCTTTCGGGTGGCCTTGCATTTCTCAGAGATGCCGCCCGCAGATCTCGATGCTCTCCCGTCGCGGGCCACCACCGCCACGGTGGAAGGCGATGCCCTTGTCAGCAACATGGAGGTGCTTCGTGAAGCCGGAGATTACTATACCCCGCACGTCATCACGCTCGACGTCAAAGTCGCCGACGCCAACCTCGATCTGATTCTCACCAACGGCAGCGGTTTTGATGCCGCGCAGATTCACGCCATCGTTGTCACGCCATCGCTCACCTTTGCGCAGGAGAAGCTTGATCCCGCGAAATTCCAATCGCCGAGGATCTACCACCAGCCGGATCGCATGGCTCCAGGATTCAATCCCAACGAGGAGCATGCCCTGCTGGCTCCGAGCCAGAACAGCAACTACCAAGCCGCCTTCGCGTTGCGCACCGACCTCAATCATCGCGGTCCGGCTGGCACCTTCACCTCGGATCCTTTTGTCCTGCTCAAGTATCAGGACGCCACCGACAATTTGCGCTGGAAGTTTAGCGTCTATCGTGTGCTCCTGGAGGACGCGATCACTGTTGGAACCGAAACGCATCCCTTCGATTTCGGCGTCATCACCGGCTTCGCAGGCAAGCGGGTTCAGGCGCCTTATCCCCTCTCGCTGTTGCCGGACCATCCGCTGACGGGATACATCGATCCTCCAGGGACCAACGCCTTTTTCCAAGATCACAAGGGCGGGATTTGGGCGCGGTCGAAAGGCAACATCATCGCCCAGTTCTACTATGCCGCGCAGCCGAACTTCTGGTATGACACGAATGGTGACGGAGTGGAGGATGATCGCGACAACATCCCCTGGCTGGAGTTTCTCACCGCCGACATCGATGCCGACATCGGCACCCCGGAGACCCAACCGGTCAAGACCATCTACCAGATCGAGTGGCCACCGTTTGTGCCGAAGCTGTTCGTGGGAGAAACCCTGCGCAATCCGAAACGCGGTCTCCCCGGCGTGTTCAACTGGGCCACGGGCTCGATCATCTTTGATGAAAATGAAGCCACGATTAGCAATCTCGAGCCTGGCGCTCCCGGCAGTGACTCGATGCTGAACCTGACCGCGCGGCTCATCGATTCGACCAGCGAGCGCTGGATTCCCTTCGACGCGCAAGTCGCCGGACAATTCCTCACCGATCTCGCTGGTAACGATCTCGGGCTGCCCGTCGCTTTCGCCGAAAATGGGCGCTACCTCTTTCCCGATCTGCCTCCGCACCTGAAGCCGCGAATCCGCTTTGATCCCATCAACCGACGCCTGATTTTCCGCGGCTACATCGACGAATCCAATCCCGCGGCAGTTCTCGAACTCCTCAACGTGCTCAGCACCACGGAGCGGGATGAGGCCAAAGCCATCACCACCGCACCGGCCTGGTCTTCGGCCATCGACACGCTCTACACGCTGACGCGTAATCCGAACGGCGTCGACACCACGGGCCGCATCCTCGGTGTCAGTCCGGGCGATTTGTTGATCGGTCTCGATCACCGTCGCAACGAAGATGGCGCGGTCATTTCCACGGGCGACATCGTTCCCGAGACCGCGCGAGGTGGTGTCGCTCTGACGGCGGGTTTGACGCTCGGCACGGTGAAGGAGGATGGCGAACGCATTGGCTACCTAACCTTGGCCGAGAACAATGACCCGGCCCTGGGTGCCGCTCCGGTCGCGCTCCACGTCGTCAAGGTGGTGCAGACCACGGACATCGGATCGGTGCGCGTGGTTCTGTCTGACAATCCGCTGGACGAAAAGGTCACCGTCCGGCACGCCTGGGACTTCGGTGGTGATCCCGACAAACTGCTCTTCGAATGGTACTACCAGCCCGATGCGAACGGTCGCCCCGCGCCAACGGACGTGCCGCCCGGCGCTTGGATCTCGCTCGGCACGGGAGTGGGAATGAACAGTCTCACCATTGAGGGATCAGGACTGCGCACGCTGGCGGACAACTGGATCTACTGCCGCTTCCGGCTTGCGGACTCCAACAATCCGGACGGCCTCGCCTACCGCACGACCTACCCGGTTTATGATCACGATGACAATGCAGGGACGGCAGACATCGGTCGATTTGCCGGTGACCCGTCCTTCGTTTCACAAAACGCGCCGATGTTTGTCCCCGGCTGGATCAAGCGCGTGCTGGAGGGGATCAATCCCTTTGAACAGCGTGTGAAGAATTTCCATTCCGCGCCCACCACGACCTACATCACGATGCTGGAGCAGATCGGCATGGCATTTGAAGGAGCCGTGGCACTGAACAGCGATCCTGATTCCATCAATCAAGTCGGTCTGCTCGCGCTCTACGAAACGGTGTTGCGTCGCGGCTTTGATCTCTCCATCAACGGCATCCCCCAGGCCACCAATGGCGCGGTCAACAACTCGCTGCTGCTGGCCGCCAGCCGCATCTCGGACTTCTACATGCTGCTCGGTAATGAAGCCTACGCCGACAGTCAGGACCCGACGATTGGGTTCAATGTGGGAACGGATGGCGACTTCGGCAGCGTCACCACCGGATCGTTCGCTTTCCAGAATCAGCGGCCATCGTTGATGTCGGAGGAACTCGCCCTGCTGCGCGGTCGCGACGACTCTGCCACCGGCGTGCAGGCCGCGCCGTTCTACAACCGCCTGCCTTGGAATTTCTCCAGTGGTTTGGAAGGCGAACCAGCCTACGTGCTGAACTACCAGATCACCGATCGAGTCGGTGACCAGGAGACGGGACTACCCGATGGATTCATTCGCGAAGA
Source organism: uncultured Verrucomicrobiales bacterium (assembly GCA_963976915.1). Lineage (GTDB taxonomy): Bacteria > Verrucomicrobiota > Verrucomicrobiia > Verrucomicrobiales > Verrucomicrobiaceae > CAXBNA01. The sequence continues at coordinate 37,094 of CAXBNA010000017.1, read as the reverse complement.
CGACGCCGCCACCATGTATCCCATGGGGCACGGCGATGCCTGGGGCCACTACCTGAGTGCGGCAAAAAGCTACTACCGACTGCTGCGCCATCACAAATTCACTTGGCAGCCCCGAGCGGAATACACGCTGATCGCAGGAGTGCCGGTGGCGGTCGATTACTTGGATGAAGTCAAGTTTGCCCGCGCGGCAGCCGCACGCGCCAAGGCTGCTGAAAGCCTGGTCGATCTGACTTACCGCAGCGAATACACCGCCGATCCCGCTGGTCAGTGGCAGGGCTACAAAGACGTGGAGTCCGACCGCGCCTGGGGTGTGGACGAGTGGGCGCGCCGCGCGGGTCAGGGTGCCTTGCTCGACTGGATGGTGGCCACGGCCATCCTGCCCGAAGAAGACAACGACACCACCCTGGCCGCTGAGGCCAATGCGGCACGACCAGCGGGCGCACCGCCGGTCACCCAGTTCAATGAGACCAGCCTCGACCGCATTGATCGCAGCACCATCACCGAGCTGCGCGAAATCCGCAGCGCTTACCTCAACATCCAAGCTGTGGCGGATCGCGGGGATCGCGGTCTCAATCCTTTGGGACTTCACAGCGACGTTATCCCCTTCGACATCGATCCGTCGATCAACGAAATCGGTGACGACGGTGAGAGGAGCACCCACTTCGAACAGATCTACAGTCGCGCCAAGGCAGCTGCTGGCAACGCGCTCAGTGCCTTTGAGCAGGCCAACCTGTTGACGGAAAGATTGCGATCCATTCAAATTTCCTCCGAGGAATTTCGCCAAGAGAGCGAAGAAGCCGAGTTCGATCTCCGCAACCGGTTGATCGAGATTTTTGGTTATCCCTACGCGGGGGACATCGGCCCCGGAAAGACCTACCCGACCGGCTACAACGGACCGGACATCTACAAGTGGATGTACGTCGATGTCGCCGAAGTGTCGGGAGATGCTGCCAGGCTCGCCGTTCAGCAAGGAGGCAACAACATCGACGACGAATACCAGCGCTTCACCGGCTTCTTCCGTCCGATGGATCTCGGTATCGTGGATGGTGACAATGGCATCGCTGACACCGTGGGTGCCTACTTTCCCCAAGACGTGACCGGTGCTGGCGGAGAGTATGCGCCCGAGGAGTTTCAAGGTCAGTTCTCCGGCGAGCCATTGGAGATCGAGTACGATCTCTCCACCCGGCGCTGGGCCTTCCAAGCGACGCCTGCTATGGGTCAGCGCCGTGCTCCGGGATCGATCCAGCTCGCCCTCAACGAGATGCTCCAGGCGGAGGCGGAACTGGTCACTGCCATCAGCAACTACGGCAGCCTCGTTTCAGAGATCGAAGACGAACTCGAACTGCTCGAGGCGCAATACGGCGTGCAGCAGAATCAACTCAAAATTCTAACGGATCGGGCGGCGGAAACGACGATCATCAATGGCTATCTGGCCACCGTCAATTCGGCCAAGAGTTTTCTGGAGCAGGGCGCTGATTTGGCGAGCGACCTGTCCGACACCGGTATGACCGCCTTGCCGAAGTCCATCATCGCAGGCTTGGCCTCTGGAGGAGATGTCAGTGCACCTGCGCGGGCTGTCATTTCCGCCTCGTCAAACGTCGTTCAGGCAACGCTCCGAGCCACGGTCGGAATCGCGGAAACCACCATCAACACGATGGAGTTCGCCAAGGAACAAACCGAGCTCTGGACGGACCTTGAGATCGAAAAACTTGGCTTCGACTTTGAGATCCAGGAGCGCCTCAAAGGCATCGAGCAAACCATGCGCAACGAGGTAACCACGCGGCTGGAGTTGTTCCAGATCGAGCAGGCGCTGCGCGGCGCAGGCGGCGAGTTCATGGCGACTCTGGCCGAAGGGCAGCGAATCATGGAAGAACGCTCCATGTTTCGCCGCCGCATCGCCGGTCCGATCCAGCAGCTTCGCTATCAGGACATCGCCTTCCGCAACTTCCGCAACGAAGCCCTCCAGCGCTATAAGGCCACCTTCGACATGGCTGCCCGTTATGCCTTCATATCCGCGAAAGTGTACGACTACGAGACGACTCTGCTGGGCAGTTCCCAAAAATCGGGGCGCAACTTCCTCACCAACATCGTGAAGCAGCGTTCGCTCGGCATCTTCGACGATGACGGGGAGCCCGTGCATGGCGTGGATGGATTGTCCGATCCGCTCGCCCGCCTTTCGTCCAACTTCCGCGTGCTCAAGGGCCAGCTCGGCTTCAACAACCCTCAGCAGGAAACCGGTCAGTTCAGTTTGCGGCACGAACTCTTCCGCATGCGCGACTCGTCTGACGAAGCCTGGCAGCAGGTGCTGGCCGATCATGTGGTGGACGACCTTTGGCAACTACCGGAATTCCGCCGCTACTGCCGGCCCTTTGCTCCCGAGCAAGCGGGACCGCAGCCGGGCATGGTCATCGAGTTTTCCTCGAACGTCACCTTCGGCCTCAATCACTTCGGCTGGCCGCTGGCAGGCGGCGACAGCTCCTATGACAGCTCCAACTTCGCCACCAAGATCATTGGCGCTGGCGTGTGGTTTGAGGACTACAACGGCACCGGACTCGCCACCACACCGCGCGTGTATCTGGTTCCCGTCGGCCTGGATGTGATGCGCTCGCCGACCTACAATTCGCTGGCCACTCGGGAGTTCAATGTCGTCGATCAGGTCCTGCCCACGCCCTTCCCCATCGGCAACAATGATCTGAGCGATCCCAATTTCATTCCGATGAATGACTCCCTGGACAACAGCTTTGCCCAGATCCGCCGGTTCAGTCGCTTCCGCGCCTATCACGACAACGGTGATGACGAGTTCCCCACCGACGAACTCGAGCGCACCTCGCGTCTGGTGGGCCGCAGTGTTTGGAACACACGCTGGATGCTCATCATCCCCGGCGGCACCTTGCTGAATGACCCTGAAGAGGGACTGAAGATCTTCATCTCCGGCCAGAAGGTGCCGGGCAATCCAAGCCAGCGTGACGGCATCGGCATCTCCGACATCAAGCTCTTCTTCGAAACCTACGCCTACTCCGGCATCTAACCGACTCAATTTCATGAAAGCGAAACTCCTTCGATCATTGGCCCTCACCTGCGGTCTTGGTCTTGCCTTCGAGGTCCCGTGCGCGCACGGCACGTCCGCCTTCTCCGAGCCCGACCTCATCGTCTACGGGAAGGTATTCAACTCGTCGCTCGGACCCAACATGCTGGCCAGTGCAGGCGAGATCCGGTGGACCTTCACCGCGGCGGATAGTTCGGAGACCGTCGTCACGACGAATGTCGAAACCATCGGTGCCTCCGACTTCAATTACCGACTGGAAGTACCCGTGCAGATTCAGCTCGCAGGATTCACTCTGGCAGACCGATCTCTCAAAGCCACTCCAACCGACTCCGATTACACCGTCACGGTCACGGTCGACGGGCAAGCGGCGACGCTGACGCAAGCCGACACAACTCCATTTGTTGGGCCACTCACCTTCGCCGAGATTCGTCGCGGCACCTTTGCCCGGATTGATCTCCACGTCGCTGGAGACGTTCCCGACTCCGACTTCGACGGCATGCCCGATTTTTGGGAACAACGCTATGCTCCCATCACCAACCTCAACAATCCTTTGGACGGTCTTGATGACATGGATGGTGATGGCGTACCCAATCTGGAGGAGTTCCTCAACGGCACGGCTCCCGACTGCTATGAGTGGACACGATGGCTCGCCCAGAACACTCTTCCCGAAGGAGACTTGTCGCTGTCCGCTGCGGACGCGGACCCGGATCAAGACACGATCTGCAACGCGATGGAGTATGCTCTCGGCGGTGACCCGCGAACGGCGGATTGCGAGGTTGTCTTGGCTCGATCCCGAGTCGAATTGGCTGAGGATCCGACCACCGGCGAGCAATATTTAACACTCACCGTGACCCGGCCCGCACACCGTCAATGTGCCATCGACTATGTGGTGGAAACCTCGAACGACCTGATCAACTGGGACAGCGATCAAGACGTCGATGTCCACACTCTTTTGGAAGACGCCACTCAGATCCGTGTCCGTGATACGCAATACATGGGTGAGCCCGGGACGGATCGACGCTTCATTCGTCTCAGCCTGGTGACCAAATGAAACCTTACCCAACAGCAGCATTTTTAGCTGTCATTCTAGGCGTCACCGGATGTGATCCCTCCACCCCCAACGCTGACCTCATCGCCACCGTTGGAGACCAAGTGCTGACCGTCGCTGAATTCGCCGAGGCAGCCCAGCGACGTCAAATTGCCAACAACGACGATGCCAAGCGCGCGCTTCTGGATGAGTTGGTGGAAGACATGCGGCTACTTCAGTATGCGCATGATCATGCCTTCGATGAAGATCCGGAGTTTCAGCGCGAGATGGACAAATGGTTGATCTCACGAGCTCGCTCCACCATCACGGACTCCGACACACCCACCGTGACCGAGGCGGAAGTTCAAGCCGCCTACAATGCGCGCCAAACAGAATTCACCACCCCAGATCGCTTTCGTTTGGCGATGATCTATGTCTCCAAGGACACGAAGGAACCGGCTAAGAAGGCAGAGGATATCCGTCAACAGGCCGCCGCAGGAACCCCTTTCTCCGAACTCGCCGCCACGCACAGCGAAGACCGCGCAACGCGGTATCGCGGTGGCGATCTCGGATTCTCCACCGTCACGTCATTCGATCCAGCCTGGGGGGCGACGGCACCAGTCGCCCTAGTGGAGTTACAAGAGATCGGCGAACTCTCACCCGTCATCGACGCCGATGACGGCTATCGCATCTTCAAACTCCTCGAACGTCAACCGGGCAGTGTGAGATCCTTCGCCGATGCACGCCAGCAACTAACGACCGATCTCACCCGCCTGCGGCAGAAGACGCAGCGCCAAGTGAGTCTCGAGGCAGTGACTGAAGGCATCTCGGTGGCAGTCCATGAGGAGACTTTGGCGGCCATACAACTTCGCTCTGGCAATCACACGAATCTCACCGCCACACCACCGCCGTCGCCAGCTGACTAATGAGAGCCTGCAGGCATCTCTCTCGTCACCGGGATCTCTCCTCGCAAAAGTTTCCCGGCGTTGCCGGTGAGCTTGAGATAGAAGTCGGCGGGCAGGCCTTCGTAGGTGAGGAAGGTCGCGCCTTCGGCCACGGGGGGCTCGTTGGTGCATTTGAAGATGGCGGTGCCTTCATCGACTTCGTCAAACATGGCGACGTAGATCATCTCGGCGTTGGCGCGTTTGGCGGCGAGGACTTGGGACCAGAGGAATTCGCCCTTGAGGCGGGGGATCGGGTTGATGGGCTCGCCGGTGAGGTTGTGCCAACTGAAGCCGGGATAGACGACGGGGAGAAAATCGATTTCCCGCTCCTGACACCACTCGACATCGGATGCCCAGACTTTCTCGCCGTGCTTGGTGGCTTGGGCAGGCGTTCGGTAGCGTCCGATGGTCCAGGGGCTGAGGATGTCGGCGAGGGCGAGCACGTCCTTCAGTTCGGGGTCCTTGATCGCGTCCCGTTCATTCGTGCGCCAACCGGTGGGAACACCCAGCATGACGGTGCAGCCATCGGCCTTGAGCTGGGTGATGAGTTCTTTGCACTCGGCCAGGGTGTAGGCGCGGTCATCGCCAAATCCGACGCCCCAGACGGAGACGACGGGGTTACCCTCGTGGTGAAGGTAGGCGGCGTCTTCGGTGATGTGCATCTCGTCGCGGAGCATACGCCAGTCGGTCCAAACCGTGGCGACACCGCCGGCGGGCAGGCCGCTGAGATCGTACATCACCGCGTAGGCGCGGCCGTTGAGGTTGGCGCCTTCACGGGCGTGAGAGAGAACGACGTTCTTGTGATGGCGTTGGTCATCGCGTTTCAATCCATTGGCGAATCGCTGCACGAAGGCACCTTCGATGCCATACTCGCGCATCCACTCGAAGTGACGGAGGACGGTCTCGCGATGGTGACTGCTGAAGACCTGGGCGGGGCTGCCGTCGGCGTTTTTGAAGTCGGTCGCGTAAAGCTCATCGGCGTCGTATTCGGAAACGTCCGGCCAGAGATCGATGGTGACTTTCCCCGGCCCCATCGGGTCCTTGCGGCCGCGGCCCCAGTGCACCCAGCCGAGGTTGGCGCCGTCGCCTTCGCAGTTGAACCAGCCTTGGTAGCCGCACATGACTTTGTGGGTGAGGGTTTGGGTATCGACGCCGGGATTCGAGGGGCCGGCGTAGGGTTGGAGGACGGTGTCCTGCTGGGCGAGCGCCGAGGTGGCGAGGGCAAAAATGAAAAGGAGATGACGGATCATGAGAGTTCGGTGAACTGATTGCCCCACGAACTGGAAAAACAGGGTTGGAGTCAAGGCTTTAGCCGATCAATGGGGGTGGGTGGACGAGGGTAGATCCGTCAGGACTGGGCCGCTTGACTGATCGCCTCAAGGCTTGACTCCAACGGCGCGTGTCATGGGTTGAAGTCTGGAAGTGTGTGGATGCGCGCGGTGAGTTCGTTGACGACATCGGCGTTCGCCGTCGCGACATCATGGAGTTCTTCGGGGTCGGCGTTGAGGTCGTAGAGCTGGGTCTGGCCATCGCTCCAGAGGGTGCAGCGCCAGCGGTCGGTGCGGACGCTTTGGGCGGTGAGTTTGGGGCCGCGGCTGAGGAAGGTGAAGGCAGCGTCTTTGACGGTGGCTTCGGAATTTTCCAGGATCGGACGGAGGGACGTGCCGGGGGCTTCGTGGGGCACTTTCAGACCGGTGAAATCGGCGACGGTGGGATAGAGATCAATGAACTCGACGAGGGAGCGGCTGACCTGACCGCCCTTCATGCCGGGTGCGGCGATGATGGTGGGGGCACGGCAACTGCGTTCGAACAGCGTGTTCTTGTTCCACCAGTTGCGCTCGCCGGTGTGGTAGCCGTGATCGCCGACGAAGATGACGAGGGTCTTGTCCCAGAGTTGGTGCTTGTCCAGCGCATCGAGCACACGACCGAGCTGGGCATCCATGAAGGTGGTGCAGGCGGCGTAGGCGCGGAACAACTCGCGCCATTCCTGATCGGTGAACTTGCCGAAGGCCTTGCCGTATTCACCAAAGCCCACAGCTTCCTCACGCACGGGCGTGGTGTCAGCGGGATCGGTCCAGAGCTTCAGCGACTCCGGTGGATAGAGCTCGAAGTACTTCGCGGGGGCGATGAAGGGATCATGCGGCTTCATGAATCCGCAACCGATGAACCAAGGCGCGTCACCCAGTGCCTCGATCTTGGCAATGGTGGCGGTGGCGATTTGACCGTCGGGTTGATCGTCGTCCGAACCCTCAGCGGCTCCCCAGGCGCACCACTTGAGCGCGCCCTCGGTGACGTTACGGCCAGCGAGCATTTTCTTGCCGACGTCAGTGGCTTGGTAGGCCTGAGCGCTGTGCCAGGAAATGCCGCTGTCCATCCATTCGGCCTTGGCGTCCAGATCTCGCCCGCCACCGAGGTGGAAGAGTTTTCCGAAAGCGTGGCTTTGCCAACCGGCGTCTTTGCAGAGCTGTGGCATTGTGACGATGTCGGGGAGCTTGGACCGCAGCATCGTGTTGTTGTCGGCAATGCCGGTCTGTTCCACGCGGAGACCGGTCATCATTGAATTGCGACTCGGATTGCAGACGGGGTACTGCACGTAGGCTCGCTCGAAGGTGGTGCCCAGGGCGCGGAGGCGGTCGAGGTTTGGGGTTTGGACGGCGAGGGAAGTGAACGCGCCACCGAAGTCGCGGAAGTCGTCCGCCATGATGAGGAGGACGTTGGTTTTCTCGGCGGCTGAGGTCTCGCGCTGAGGCGCAAAGACCCAGAGGAGGATGAGGAGAACGAAGAAGCGATACATGAACGAGATGGCTACCCTACTTGCGCGGATTCGGCGAGTTCTTAACAACGAAGGGATCTCCACATGGGCTGGGATCCGCGGGAGAGGTCGCCCTGCTCGAAGTTGTTCTCAGCTGGACAAGAAATTCGTGTGCACAAAAATTGTGTGAATGAAGAACATCACTCTGAGCGCCGATGAGAGGCTGATTGAAGAGGCGCGGGCGGCAGCCCTGGCCGGGAAGACCACGTTGAACCAGATGTTTCGGGAGTGGCTGGTGGAGGTGGCAGGACGAAAGGAGCGGGCGGCCACGGCGGCGGCATTGATGAAGCGGCTGGCCTATGTGGAGTCCGGCGGCGGGTTTAGTCGGGAGGCGATGAATGAGCGCTAAGGTGTTTCTCGACACCGATGTCATCGTTTATGCCTTCGACCCCACGGCACCCGAGAAGCAGGCGCAGGTACGAGCGTTGATGGCCGGTGACGATTGGGTGATCCGTTGGCAGGTGATTCAGGAGTTCTCGAACGTGGCACTGCATCGATTTGCTGTCCCGATGGCAAAGGCGGATTTGCAGGACTTCCTGAGGGTGATCCTGTGGCCGCACTGCGAGGTGTGGCCGTCGCCGGAACTCTTTGAGGCCGCATTGGCCACCCAACAGCACACGCAGTATCGGTTTTGCGACAGTCTGATTGTCGCGGGGGCGATGGCAAGCGGGGCGTCGGTGCTGTACTCGGAAGACCTGCAAGCCGACCGAAAGATTGGCGGCGTGACGGTGCAGAATCCGTTTCGGTGATCGGAGGGGGGTGGCCCCGGTCGCCCTCTCGCTCCGCGCGGGGAGCTTGGAGCGGGGCTGGCGGAGTGGATGGGGAAGAATGGGAGTTGAGCGAGCTGGTGGGAGTCGTTCGTTCCTCTTGGCGGAGCAAGAGGACTACGGTACGGTCTGTTCGACGCCGACTTGGGCGAGGACTTCGGGCGGGGGGCCGTCGAAGGTGGGCATGGTCAGGTTGCCGACGAAGCCGATGGCCTTCCAGCCGGCCTCGGTGGCGTAGTAGCCGCCGGAGGCGATGCTGCGGAACTGGCGAAAGAACCGAGCGGCTTTTTTGAACTCCGGCTTGGCGGTGGCAGGATCGCAGATGTCGTCGCAGATCGCGTGCTGGGATTTCTCATCGAGATCGGAAAAGGGTTGGCGGAAGCGGGACTGGCTTTCTTTTTCCAACCACTCGATGCCGTCGAGGATGATGGGACGTTCGGCCATCTGGTCGGGATAGGGGGCGCTGATCCATTCGTCGATGAACTCCGGCACCTGCACCTCACTGGCGGCGGGCCCGAGGTCGTCGGCGGGCAGGATGATGTCGGCGAGGGTGGTGACGGTTTGGCGTTGGGCCTCGCTGAGGGTGAGCGGCCAGACGTCACCGCGTTCGTACATCTTGGCGAGCATTGGATCGGTGCCGTAGCCGTTGGGGAAAGCGGGGGCTGCGCCCGGGACGTAGTCGCTGGCGGCTGCGGCTTGAGGTGCGAATGTGGGCGCGCCTCCGGCGGCGATGGTGGCGCTGGCAGCGGCGAACCATTGGACGACCTGACGGCGGGACATGCGGGGATTGAAGTGGTCTTGCATGGTCGGTGGGCGATTAGAGGTTTCCTTTGCGGGACTCTTCGATGAGGTGATCCGCCGCACGCCAGGCGAGCGCCATGATGGTGAGTGTGGGGTTTTTGTCGGCGTTGGAGGCGAAGGGTGAACCATCGCAGATGAGGAGGTTCTTCACGTCCCAGGTTTGGTTCCACTCGTTGCAGACGGAGGTCTTCGCATCCGCGCCCATGATGGCGCCACCGACTTCGTGGATGATTTTTCCGCCGGGTTCGATGTAGTCGAGTGGCTTCTCGTCTTTGTTGTGCCGGACGGTGGCGCCCATGCTCTCGATGAGATCGTTGAAGGTCTGGCGGGCGTGCTTGACCTGATTCAGCTCGTGCTCGCTCCATTTCCAAAACCAGCGCATGACGGGAATGCCCCACTTGTCTTTCACTTCGGGATCAAGCTCGCAGTAGCTGCCTTCATTCGGGATCATTTCTCCACGGCAGGAATAGCTGACGAAGGAGCCGTAGTAGCGGCGCATTTCTTCTTTGTATTTCGAGCCGTAGCTGCCGGAGAGCACGTGGTCAGGAACAGGGCTGGTGCCGAGTGGCATCCTCCGTGAGCCTCCGGTCTCAATGTGGTAGCCGCGGGCAAAATCGAGTTTGCCAGCCGCCTGATCTTTGTAGCCCCACCAAGGCGCGTAGGTGTGGGCGCCGCCGGCGCCTTCTTCGTTGTGGGCCGGGAGGTTCTCAAGCTGAGGCACTTGGCCACTGACCCCGGTGCCGACGGTGTCCATGACGTACTTCCCGACGAGGCCGCTGGAATTGGCGATGCCTTTGCCGGCGTTCGAGTTCAGCAGGATGCGGACGGTCTCGCCACTGCTGGCGGCGAGCACGACGGCCTTCGCTTTGACGCGTTCCTCCTTGCCGGTGGTCTTGTCGATGTAGAGCACGCCAGTGGCTTTGCCGTCGTCGTTGACGATGACTTCGCGGGCATGGGCATTGGGGATGATGTCGAGATTTCCCGTGGCCAGCGCGGGTGGCAGGTGAACGGTGGTGGACTGGTAGTTCGCGCTGATGGAGCAGCCGCGTCCGCAGTCGGTGGCCCAGAAGCAGGGCGTGCGGCGCATCATTGACTCGGCGACGATTTTCTGGGCCCACTCATCGCCGGGATGCAGCTTCTTCGGGATGTTCTGCCAGTCGAGCGGCTTGGTCAGCACGGCGCGGTGGATGGGCATGAAGGGCACGCCGAGCTTCTTGCCGTACTTTTGCGAGAGCAGCTCGTCGATGCGCGCCTTGGGCGGTGGAAGCAGCACGCCCTCGGGAGAGTTGGGCGTGTTTTCCATGTTCGGATTAGTGCCATAGACGCCGATCAGCATTTCCACCTTGGTGTAGTAGGGATCGACGGTTTCGTAGCTGACGGGCCAGTCAAAGCCGAGGCCGTCGCGGGAGCGCGGTTTGAAATCGTAGGGTCCATTGCGGAGCGAAATTCGACCCCAATGGTTCGTTCGGCCACCCATCATGCGGGCGCGCCACCACCAGAACTGCTCTTCCTTTTTGTCAGAAGCCTGGGTGTAGGGCTCGCCCGGCACCTCCCAGCCGCCGTCGATGGTGGCATCGAAGAAGCCAAAAATTTTGTCGGGCGTTTTGGCTCCGCCGAGGGGTGCGTGTTCCCCGCGCATGAACATCGGTGTCTCGGTCAGTGGGTCGTAGCTGCGCCCCGCTTCGAGCATGACGCATTTGATGCCGGCCAGCGTCAGTGTGTAGGCCATTTGGCCACCTCCGGCACCGGAGCCGACAATGGCGACATCGTATTCAGGTTGGGCTTCGGAGGGTTGGATCGTGGGCATGGAAAAGGGGAGGATACACGGAAACCTTCAGCTATGTCGGCTTGGGGTACTGTTTTTTGGCGCTTGATTGAAATCGGTGAACGAGGAGGGGCCGGCAGGTTTGTCAGAATGCGAATCAAGTGCGTCGGCGATCGCTTGCCGACTGCACCCGGTCATTCTTTCTGTTTGGGTGGTCCCTCTTTGGGCTTTCTTTTGCCTTTTTTCTCACTGCCTCCTGCTTCCGGATCACCGCCTTCGCCTTGATCGGCGAGGTCATTCGGATCGTAGCGTTTGACCTCTGGATCGGCATCTGGGTTGGGCTTTGGAAAATAGGCGCCGACGGCTTTGAGGCGATCCATCAACTGTTCATGCATCCGGGCAGTGCGTTCGGCGTCAGAGCCAGCGATGTTGCTCCTTTCCTCCAGGTCCTTTTTCAAGTCGTAAACGAAGTTCTCATCCGGCCACTCATAAAAATGGAGCAGCTTGGTGTCGCCGATCACGATGGCTGACACCGGCGGTGACACTCGGTAGTGCGGATAGTGGAAGTAGAGAGGACGGTTGAGGTAGCTGTCGGGCAGCGATTCCCCAAGCAGGACAGGTTTGAAGCTGACGCCGTCGATGTCTTTCGAGAGATGCTCCGAGGCCCCGGCGAGGTCGGCAAACGTTGGCAGAAAGTCGTAGCCGATCACATTGGCAGCCGTTCGCGACCCGGCGGCGATTCCCGGCCCACGAACGATCATTGGCACGCGGACGCCATTTTCCCAGAGCCACCACTTGGCGCCGCGCAGCGGTTCGTACGACTCGTTCCACCCGTGGTAGCCATTGTCAGAGGTGAACACCACGAAGGTGTTTTCTGCGATGCCGAGTTCCTCCAACTTCGTTTGGACCATTCCGATGGAGGTGTCGAGATCTTCCGCCATGGCGGCACCGAGAATGGCTTCGGTGCGCTCGCGCGGATTGTCGACCTGCTCGAACACAGGGTTCTTCGCGTTCTTTTCCAGCGTGCTCTGACGCGCCTGATAGAAGGCGTGGCAGGCGTAGTGCGAGAGTTGCACGAAGAAGGGTTTGTCCGCCTTGGCCTGACGTTCTATGAAGTCGATGCTGCGCTCGGTGATGCTGAAGATGAATTTCGGATCGTCGGACGTGTCGGATTTTTTTCCTGTCACCGGATCTTCTGCTGGCCGGAAGGTCTTATTGTCCGTTTCGCCATCACTTTCGTCGAAACCATGTTCCGCAGGGCCACCACCATAGAGATGCCACTTGCCGAAGTGCGCTGTCGCGTAGCCTTCGGCCTTCAGCACGTCGCCGATGGATGGAAAGCGAATGTTGCCCTGCGGCTCTGGTTGGAGCAGCGGCATCTTAAGGTCCGCTTTGCGGGACATGTATTCGACTGTGCCGTCCGACTTGGGCCCAAAGCCGCCATTGCCGCTGTAGAGGTGGCGCGCGGTCATCATGCCGGTCATGATCGAGCAACGCGATGGTGCGCACATGCCGGCCGCAGCGCGTGCATTGCGAAAGATCATGCCTTGCTCTGCCAACTTCTCAACATGGGGCATGTTGCGGAAAGCCATGGCCGATTCCGGGAGGTCCGCATCCATCCGCACCGATGTGCCAAACCAAGGCATGTCGTCGATCAGGATGAACACGATGTTCGGCTTTTCGGCGGCCTTGCTGAAACTCTGCGTGCTGGTGAAGAGAGCGATGCCGAGGCAGGTCAGGAGGAATGGGTGGGGTTTCATGCGGTGGTTGTTCTGTTGAGCAATTACCTGACTGATGCCGCACTCGCCGTCGCATAGACGATGACGCGCGGCTTTTCGGAACCGCTGGCATACATGTAAAGCGTGTCGCCTTCTCGGTAGAATTCGCCACCCCGAAAGCGATTGTCGATGGGGGAGTCCGGCACTGGATCGATCAGCAAGTGACGCTCACCCTGGTCCGCCACTGGGTTGAGCTGGGCATCAAATTCCACATACTTGACGTTGCCGCCGCGCATGCCGGTGTGGTCCTGGTAAACGATAAAGTTTCGCCCCTGCCACCGCAACAAGGATGGGCCGTAGATGTCGTTGCCTTCGCCCGCGATGGGCTCAATGAGCGGGGTCGTTTCCTGGGTCCACTCGTTGCCATCCCTGGAGTACGCCAGCCAGACGCAGCGGATGCCGCGCGCCTCGATGAAGCCCGAGTAGAGCATGATGTACTGGTTCCCGTAGCGCTCCAGCAGATACTCGTAGGCGCGAGTGTACGTGGCGTTGCGAGTGCCGATGGTCTTCGCGTTGATGCTGACGCTGTGATGCTCGAAGTGAAGGCCGTCGGTGCTGGTCCACATCTCGGTTTGGGTATTTTTGCTGTGGCCCCAGAGATGAAACTGGCCCGTCGCCTTGATCCAGCGCACATCAGGAATCGCCGTGGCTTCGACGAGCGGATTGCCTTCATACTCGGTCCAAGGCCCTTCGATGCTGTCGGAGTACGCCAGACCAATGCCCGCATGCTTGTGGGGCGAATAATAGAGGTAGTACTTGCCCAGCGGATTCGGAATGTGCCCCTCGGTTTTGATGATGGAGGAACGTTCCAGTTCGCCCGTCGGCGCGAAAGTGAGGTCTTTTCCTTCCAGAGCGATGGCCTGAAATGTAAACTTTGGCAGCGGGCCTTCGCCGAAAGCAAATGCGCCGCCCAGGAAGAGGCTGGCAAACCCGAATGCGATGCGAGGCAGAAAGCTGAGGCTCTTCATGTCAGGATGTGGGTTCGAAAGGGGTTCGCGACCGCTACTTTTCCGCACTCGCGTATTTGTTCCAATGTCGTTCAATCATCTCCTCGTCGATGGCCCCGGAAGTCACCAGATAGCGGTAGCGCGAGATGTGGGGTTTGCCGGGTTCGATCGCGAACGGTCCCTCAACCATCGGGGCAAAGCAGAAATAGGGCTTCTCGGGATGGATCCGCACGGGCTGCGGCGAACGAAAGTTCGTTGGACTGCAGAATACGGCAGCGGATGCGCCTTGTCCGTCGATCTCGCCCGAGAAGGCAACCCAATGGGGCCGGGTGTGATTGCCTTCCCAGCGGTCCTTGCCCTCACTGGTCAGATACTGCACGTCACCCGGATGAATGCTGTGGTCGTCCTTTTCCTTCAGCCACTGGTCATTTCCCCTGAACGCCATGCCGCCGTAGTGATATTCCGGCAGATTCAGTGGCTTCGATGAGGCGCATTCCTGGACGCTCTCGATGTCGAACAGGAAGTGGTCGTCCGGCGTTTGGTGGACGGTGACGGTCCAGATTTCGTGGAGCGCATCGACACGTTCGTCGCCTGCTGCCACGGTGAAGGCGTGTTTGACGCTGAACGAGACCTGCTGCTCCTCCCGCTTTACGTCCACCACCTCGCGGAACTCGATCTTGCCGAGGTCCTTCGCCTGATTCCAGAAGTCCACCTTCTTTCCGTCAAAGACAGCCTTCGTCCAGGCAAGGAAGAGCGCGTGCTGATGGGCATGGTCCGCGGGAAAATCGCCCGTGATCTCCTGCCCGGCGGGCGTGTAAACCGGATGAATGTAACCGCTCCGGCTGAAATGAGGCTCAATGCCTTCGGGCACTGGCCTCTCGGTCTTGACGTATTCCAAAACGGGCTTGCCGCGCAGGGTGACGCGAATCTGATCGGCTGTTTCCGTGAGTTCCAGGTCGCTACCAAGAACGGGCTGAATCACAGTGCAAACCGCGCAGGCAAGCAGGGTGGAAATGAATGGGGGAAGTCTCATTGGAAGGGTGTCAAAAGTTGAGTTCCTTTTTCGTCCACGGTTTGGGTGGATAGTCGGGGTCGACGTAAGGTTTCTGATCGAAGGTCTTGCCATCGCCCACCACTCGCGGATCACCGGTCTCGCGCAAGGTGGTCATTAGGCGATGGGTCAAGGCTTCCAGCACATCCGCATATTCGGAGTTTGATGCCACGTTGTCGATCTGGTCGGGGTCGCGTTTCAGGTCGTAAAGCTCGAACTCCGGCCGGGCGGAGAACGCATAGTCGAAGAATTTCCCACGGGATTCCCGGTGAGTCATCAAAAAGACCTTCGTCGGACTGGCATCCATATCCGGGTAGGCTAGGTAGTGATTTTCGAGCAGATCCTCCGAGGTGGCGTCCAGATCATAGACATCGCCCATGGGCAACCGGCCCGGCTTGAAATTGCGGATCAACAGATAGTCGGCGGTCCGGATCGCCCGCGAAGGATAGGGCGACCGATCCTTCTGGGCTTGGCCCACGTGACGCTCACGGCCGATGATGACGTGATCCCGGCCGGGTTCCACGATCCCATTCTTTTCCGACGTGAGCAGGTTCATGAAACTCTTCGCCAGCATGTGGTCCGGGGGCTTGATGCCGGCGGCTTCGAGAACCGTTGGAGCGATATCCATCAGGCTGACAAAGTCATCGATTTTTCTGCCGGCTTTGACTCGCTCCGGCCAACTCACGAGCAAGGACACCATCGAACCGAAATCATGCAGGTTGCATTTGCCGCGTGGCATTCCCGGCATTCCGTGATCCCCGGAGACGATGATGAGGGTGTTGTCCATTTCGCCCCGCGGCTTCAGTTCCTCGACCAACTCGTTTACCATCGCGTCCCAGGCGAGCGCCTCGCCAAGGTAATCGGCGATGTCCTCGCGCACCTCGTGCACGTCCGGAAGAAACGCGGGCAGCTTTCCCTTGAGCGCATCCGGGTCCAATCCCCAAAGTTCGTTGCCCGAACCTCTGGCCCACTGCCGGTGCGAATTGTGCGGGCCGAACCAGTAGAAGAACGGCTTGCCCTCGGGCTGCTCGTCGAGAAACGCCCGAAAGTTGGAGCGCACGAACGAGAAGATTTCCCGCTTTCTCGCTTCCTTGTCTGGGGCATCTGACACAGCCTGCGAGAAATAGTGGATCGGCAAGGCGTGAGTCTGATCTACTCTCTTGGCCGCCTTGTTCGTCGTCTTTCCCCAATGCAGGACGTGATAGCCGTGCCTGACGAGGAGTTCTGAAAAACCAGGGAGGGTTTTGAAAGAGTCCGGCGCTTTGCCGAATTCCTGGCTGTGAAGGAACGCGTTGCTACCGCAGAGGTAGAACGGCATGCCAGTCGATACCGACGCCCGGCAAGGCGTGCACGATGGAGCGCTGACGAAGGCATTGTTGAACACCACCCCGCTGCGTCCGATTTGATCGAGGGCGGGAGTCTCGATCACATCGTTCAATCCCGGCCGATCCAGATCGCGATAGATGCTCGCGTAGCGGCCCCAGTCGTCAGAAAAGCAGAAAAGGATGCTGGGTCGTGTTTCGGCATGTCCGGCAAGGCCGCAGAGACCGAGAACGCCTGCGGTCAGAAAGGTTCGGAGCGGAGTGAGGGGGAGCGTTTTCATAGATCTATTCGTCTTTCCCCCCGCCCCGTTTTTCGGGAAGCTCGGGCATCATTTCGTTCAACGGCGGGAGTCTTTTGCGGAGTCGTTCGATGGCTGATTTGAGATCGGGATTGTCGATTTGGTTCGTCCACTCGTTCGGATCCTTGACGCAATCATAGAATTCCTCCTGCCCGTCGCGATAGCGAATATAGCGGAACTGTTCGTCGCGAATGGCAATGTAACGGTCACCGTAGGCGGAGATGGCAGTGGTCTGCCATTCCGCATCCGGTTGCTTCAACAGAGGCACCAGTGATCGACCCGCAACGGAATCGGGCGCCTTCAGGCCGCTCAACTCCGTGAGGGTTCGATACACATCCTGCAAGGAAACAAAGCGTTCACATGTGCCGCCGGCCTCTGTCACACCCGGCACGCGAAACATCAGCAGACAGTGCGTCGCCTCCTCCCACAGGGTGGACTTTTGCCAATGGTGCTTCTCACCCAGATGAAAACCGTGGTCGCTCATCAGCATCACGATGGTGTTGTCGCGATAGGCGCTCTTTTCCAAAGCATCGAGCACGCGGCCCATCTGCGCATCGGCGTAAGCGGTGGTCGCGAGGTAGGCACGAACGCCTTCCTTGTGCACGCCGTTCTCCATCACTTGATCGACGAACTTGGCTTTTCCCTTCGTGATGGCCTGGCCCAACGGCGGAAGGTCGTCGAGGTCGGATTCGAGAAGGGGCGGCAGTTCCACCTCGTCCAGCGGGAACATGTCGAAGTACTTTTGCGGTACATACCAGGGCATGTGCGGATGAAACAGGCCGCAGGCAACGAAGAAGGGCTGGTCGTGCTCCTTCTGGAGCTGGGCGATGGCGGCATCCGCATACTTCGAGTCATTCATCTTTTCCTCCGGCAGATGCGTGGGTCCCCAGTCCTGCTCGCCCCGCGTGAACGGGAGGAAGGGTGCGCCGGGCGGGTTTGGGTCGCGCTTGTGCGGCACGAACTCGTCGCAGGCCTCGCGGAAGTCCCAGCCGTGGCTGATTTTTCCATAGGACCACACACTGTAGCCCGAGTCCTTCAGCAGCGCGGGCAGCGCCTTGGCCGTCTTGAGCGCCGCGCTCGCGTCGATGTCCACGCCGTTGTCATACACGCCCGAATGCCACGGATGCACGCCGGAGAGCAGCGCGGTGCGCGAAGGCGAGCAGACCGGGCTGGCCGTGTAGGCGCGGTTGAATAGGACACCACTTTCCGCCAGTCGACGGATGTTCGGTGCGACGACCTTTCCGGCATAGCGATCCGCATCTCCCAACAACCAGGTGTTCAAGTCGTCCACGATCAGCAGCAGGACGTTGGGTTTGGTCGCGTCGGCAGCGCTGGCGTCGCGCAGGAAAGCGCAGGCACAGACGAAAGTGAGCAGGATGAGAAGGCGTGTGTTCATAGGTGTGTTGTCCGAAAGTTACTCTGCGATCCCCGCCGGTCTCTTGCTCTGCCGAAACTCGGCCCTGAAGGTGTCCAACTGCTTTTTCAAACGGGCCGAGATCTCCGGGTGCTCCTTGCTGAGATCCTTTTTTTCGCCGAGGTCATCGCGCAGGTTGAAGAGCATCTCGACCTCGCCCTTATCCCCTTTGGCGGTCTTTGCTTGCTCCTTCATGAGTTTTTTGAGCTGCCTGGGAGACAGATTCTTTTCCTCCTCACTCAGTTCGCCTTCCGCATGTGAGGCCATTTCCTTTGCATCAACGATCAGGAACTTCCAATCGCCCGATCGGATGCCAGCCACGGAATTGCCGCGCAGGTAGTAGATGGCGTCGTGCGGTGACTTCGTCCCTTCAGCGCCCGTGATGACTGGCCAGACATCCTTTCCATCGATAATTCGATCCCGGGGTGCGGAGCCTCCGGCGAGCGAAACAAAGGTCGGCAGCATGTCCATGATCGTGATGGGTTCATCGATCACGCGATTGGCGGGGATTTGGCCGGGCCAGCGCAGGATGCAGGGCACTCGCACGCCCCCTTCGAAGGTGGAACCCTTTTCGCCGCGCAACGGTCCCGCACTCGCGCTCTGGCCCAGATGCGGCCCGTTGTCCGAGGTGAAGATGACGAGCGTTTTCTCGTCGAGACCGAATTCCTTCAGCGTCTTCAGGATTTCGCCGGTGCTCCAGTCGAGTTCCTGGATCGCGTCGCCATAAATCCCCAGCTTGCTTTTCCCGACAAACGTCTCCGAGGCGTGCACGGGGATGTGGACCATGTTGTGCGGCAGGTAGAGGAAGAAGGGCGTGTCGTTGTTCTTGGTGATGAAGTGGATGGCTTCCTGCGTGTAGCGCTGCGTGAACTGGGTCTGGTCCGCCGGCACCTCGATGACGACGTTGTCCCGGACGAGGGGACAGGGAGCTTCCTTCATTTTAAGGATGCTCTCGCGGTTGAGGCCCTCGCGCCAGACACAGTCCTCCGCAAACTGCTTGATGCCCGGATCAAAACCCTGGCTGTTGGAAGCTGGCGTGCCATACCAGGTGTCGAAACCGTGGTTGAGGGGCTGGAACACGTCCTGGTTGCCAAGGTGCCATTTGCCGACAATGGCCGTGGCGTAACCTTGTTCCTTGAGCAGTTCCGGCAGCGTCGTTTCATCAGGATTCAATCCATGGTTGTTGCGCGGGAAGATGACTCCTCCGATCCCCACGCGCTGCGCAATGCAGCCGGTCATGAACGAGGCGCGGGTCGGTGAACAGACGGGCGAAACGTAGAAGCTGGTCAGCTTCGTTCCCTCCTGCGCCATGCGATCAAGGTTCGGCGTGGCGACATCTGGGGAACCATAGCAGGCCAAGTCTCCGTAGCCGAGGTCGTCGGCGAGAATGAAGATGATGTTGGGCCGGGCTTGCGAGGCAGCCCACGCATCGCGCAGAGGCGCCAAGGCACCGAGAAGGCAAAGCAGGGTGAGCAATCGCTTCATGGGATGTTCAATTCTTGCCGACCTCCGTCACATCCAAGGTGCGCACCTGGATATCTTTGAAGAGCGGGCTTTCTTTGAACTTCCCTTCTCGGGTGTCTTTGCCCTTGGTCCAGATGGGTGTGGTGGAGCCGTCGGCGTGGCGGATGCGGAGGTTGTCGAGGTAGAGGGTGAAGGTGCCGCCTTTGCCACCACTGAAAACAACGCCGTGCTTCCCGAGCGGACCTGGCGCGGTGCTGGCGAGGCCGATGATGCGGTGTTCCCAAACGCTTTTGCCATCGGCGATGCCGGGGCCGGTGATTTGGTCGCGACCATGCTGATCCACGCCGGTGCCGAGCTTGAAGAGCGGGCCGAAGGGCTTCGAGTTGTTGCCTTCGAGGGTGGAGAAAAAGGGGTGCCGCTTCGGGGTGTTCGGCGAAAAGGCGATGTCGTATTCGATCCAGTCGGTGGCGTACTGGGTGCCGCTCCAGTTTGCCAGAGAGATGGCCAGACGATCCTTGGGCTGAGCTTTGTCGGAGACGGTCACGGTGACGGCGAGGACTTCGCCTTCGGGTGCGGCAGGGGCATCGTATTTGGCGGGGGCGGGCTGGTGACTGAGAGCGACCCCGATGGAATCGGCCCAGGCATCCATTTGGGCGCTGAGTTCTTTCACCACGTCGGGGTGCGTCTCGGCGACGTCGGTGGATTCGGTCTCGTCCTGGGTGATGTCGTAGAGTTCGAAGTGATCGAAGAAGCGGTGGAGCTTCCACTGCTCGGTACGGATTGCGTCTTCATTGCGCCAGACCCAGTAGTAGCTGTCGACAGGGCTGGCGGTGTTGTCGCGCAGGGCGGGCCAGATGTTCTTGCCATCGAGCGGGCGGGTTTCAGGCATCGTGGATTCGGTCATCGCCATCAGCGTCGGGAACATGTCGAGCGCGCCGCAGAGGCCGTCCCATTTCTTGCCGCCGACGAGGCCGCCGTTGGGCCAATGAAACACAGTGGGGAGTCGCACGCCGCCGTCATAGATCGTGTGCTTGTGACCGCGCAGGGGCAGGCTGCTGCCGGCTTCCATCGCGCCGTTGTCGCTGGTGAAGACGAAGATGGTGTTGTCGAGCAGGCCGAGGTTTTCGATCTCAGCAAACAGCGTGGCGACGTTTTGGTCGAGCGCATGAAGCATCGCCGCGTGGATGTGCTTCCCCTTTTCAGTCGTCTTTTCGCTGGCAGCAGGGAGCTTGGCCGCCATCTGGGGATCGATGGCGGCGAGGTCTTCCTCCTTGGCCTGAAGCGGCGCGTGGGCGATCTGGAAAGGCACGTAGCAGAAGAACGGAGCGTCTTTGCTTTCGCGGATGAACTCGAGGGCGTGCTGGGTGAGGAGATCGTCGGTGTAGC
Organism: uncultured Verrucomicrobiales bacterium; assembly: GCA_963976915.1. GTDB lineage: Bacteria > Verrucomicrobiota > Verrucomicrobiia > Verrucomicrobiales > Verrucomicrobiaceae > CAXBNA01. Next base: position 16,271 of record CAXBNA010000017.1, on the reverse strand, counting down.
CCTGGTCCTGGGGGCGGAATTCCATGTTGTGCCACCAGGAAACCGGTCCGTCGCCCTTGACGGTGCGGCGATTGAAGTGGTCCGGTCCGCCGCCGTAGTAGACCCAGACTTCGTCGAAGCCGTGGGCATTGGCCCCGTGGCCGAACGCGGGTTGCTTGTTGGGCATGTGTTTGAAAGCCTCGGTGAAGTGGGCGCTGAACTCGGGGGTTTCAGGATCGTTGCCATTGTGCCATTTGCCGAAGACGCCGGTGCGGTAGCCGTTGGCCTTGAAGCCTTCGGCGATGGTGGTCTCCTCCAAGGCCAGTTCACCTCCGGTCTCTGGGCCGGTGCCGACCCGCATCGGATTGCGACCGGTGAGCAGCATCGCGCGGGTGGGTGAGCAGACACACCAGCCCATGAATTGGGTCAGTTCGACGCCACGGGAGAAGAGCTTGTCGATGTTCGGCGTGGGCACGCCGCCACCGTTCAAGCTGAGGTCCCCCCAGCCGATGTCGTCGGCCATGATGTAAACCACGTTCGGTCGGGCCGCGTTCGGTCGGGCCGCGTTCGGTTTGTCGGCATCGGCGGCGTGGAGCGGGGTCAGCGCGAGCAGGGCGCAGGCGACGGATTGAAGGAGCTTGGTCATGGTTGAGGAGGGTGAGGCTGGGCGGGAGTCTGGACGAGGTTGGATTTCGTCCACGGAGACTTTAGACAGATCGGGGCGTTTTCTTAACAGCAGAAAATCTGTTTTAGTGATCGCCATTCAGCCCACCAGAGCAGGGGACTTCAATTGGGTTGAATATCGCCCTGATTCGACCTGTGTTGCAGCTGAATCTTACCCGCCAAGATTTCGCTCCAGCTTCATTGCCTCCGACCGATTCCTTGCACCTTCATCTCTCATGAAACCCGTCCGATTTCTGGTTCTCCTCTTCGCAGTGTTTTGCCTGTCTCCGGTGGGGGCTGAGACGACTCCCAATGTGTTGGTCATCATGGTCGATGATCTCGGCTATGCGGATCTGGGGTGTCAGGGCAGCGCCGACATTCGCACCCCGAACATCGATGCGCTGGCGGCGAGTGGGGTGAGGTTTGCAGCGGGTTATGTGCCTGCCTCGGTCTGCGGTCCCTCGCGGGCATGCTTCATAACGGGGCAGTACAGCGTGGAGTTCGGCATCAATGGCAACGGCGCGTCGACGTCCGGCATTCCCCATGAGCAGAAGACGATCGCGGAGCATCTCAAGATGAGCGGGCGCTCCTACTACACTGCGGCGATTGGCAAGTGGCATCTGGGGCATTCCGATGACCAGACGCCGATGGCTCGCGGATTCGATCACTTTTTGGGATTTCTTGGAGGGTCCTCGGACTACTTCATGTTCGACGCCAAGGCAGGGAAGAAGGAGCAAGTGATTCAGCGCAACTCGGATGTCCTGGGTCTTGGAGATCTGCCACCAGAAACCTACCTCACCGACCTGTTCACCGATGAGGCGGTGAGTCTTTTGCGGGGGGACCACGGGCGAGGAAACAAGCCGTTCTTCATGTATCTCGCCTACAATGCACCCCATGGACCGCTGCAGGCCCCGGAGGTCTACCAGCAGCGGAACCATCACATCGCCGACAAAAAACGCCGGACGTTCGCAGCGATGATGACGGGCGTGGATGACGGTGTGGGTCGGGTGATGACGGCGCTGGAAGAGGAGGGTTTACGCGAGACCACGCTGGTCGTTTTTCTCAGTGACAATGGTGGCCCCACCCGAGTGAACACCTCTCTCAACACGCCCTTTCGGGGGTTCAAAGGAAACACCTGGGAAGGGGGCGTTCGTGTACCCTTCATGGCCTCCTGGCCTGGAACCATTGAAGGAGGCCGCGTCATCGACGAAAAGATTTTCTCCATCGATTTGGCGCCCACGATTCTGAAGTTGGCGGGTTGTGAGGTTCCGCTTGAGATCGATGGAATTGATTTGTTGCCTTGGCTCACAGGCGCGCAGGAGACACTGCCTGAACGCGACTTTTACTTTTGGCGTGGTAGCGCGCGCGGGTTGCTGTTCGGCACGAAAAAGTATACCCGAAACAAGGGGGCGGGGGTCGAGTTTTTCGACCTCGCGGAGAACCCGCAAGAGGATCCGGAACATCAACTGATTGATCCAGAAGTCAGAACGAGCCTCGAAACCCGAGCTCAACAGTGGGAAGCGTCCTGGCCACCTGCCATTGACTCTGAAGACGACGAACCGGAGTGAAGATTGTTCAGACGTATTTGCGGAGGGTCGCGATGCTGTTTTCGAATTCGGTTTTCTGAAGCTGCTGATCGAAGGCCTTCGCGTCCGTGCCTGCGGGAGCTTTGTGGATCGTTGGTGGGGCGCCTTTGCGGCAGAGCTTGAGGAAGGCGGCGATGTCGGTGACTTTCAGGTCGGGGAAGCCGGCCATGAACTCCTCGGTGAGGAAGGGAATGGGGCGGGCTTGATTGGAGATGGTCTCGACGAAGAACGGGACGCCGGGGCAGAGTTCTTTGAAGCGCTTGGTGTAGGTCGGCACGTCCATCAAGCCGTCGCCGATGGCGGTCCACTGGAACATCGCGCCGTCGTCGGAGGTCCAGACGGTGTAGTCGCGGATGCTGGTGCAGAGGACGTGACGACCGAGCTTTTCGAGCTGCTCCATCGGATCCTCCATCGCCCAGAGGGCGTTGCCGGGATCGAGCATCACGCCGCAGAAATCGGTGCCCACCGCTTCGATCAGTGACAGCACTTCTTCGGAACGGGTGTCGCCTGCATGGTTCTCGAAAGCGAACTTGAGGCCGGCATCTTGAGCGCGCGATTTGATGGCCTTGAGCGTGGTGACGGCCTCGGCGATTCGGGCCCGGATGCCGCCGGGCGTGTAGCGATCCTGGATGGCCCCGATGCGGCAATTGACGGTGGGGGAACCGAGCGCCAAGGCGATGCGGATGCCCTCGATCATGGCTTCTTCAGGTGTGCCGTACGTAGGCTTGAACGAGGAAGCGCCCGGACTGATGCCGCCGGCACCGATGCGAATCTGAACGCCTTTCGAATCCGCGAAGGCCTTCACTTCCTTCAGGTGCGCGTCGTCGAGGCTCTCGAAGTAGTGAAAGCCGTTGAGCAGCACGGCATCGAGCTTCTGCTCGGCGGCATACTGAATGAGCGGCATCGCCTTCCACTTCATGCCGCGCATGGAATGGGCATCGAGTCCGAGCTGGAGCTTGGTGGATGATTGGCTCCGAAGGAAGGTGGGGAGAGACGCGCTGGCTGCGACAGTGGTGGCGGCGTGAAGCAGCGATCGGCGGGAGAGGTTTTTGGTGTGCATCGTTGAAGGTGTGATCGTGACTCTCTACTAGAGGTCGGTTTTGGCTTTCTTAACGAGAAAGTTGGATCTTCTGCGATCTGGTCTCTGTGATGGGCGGAACCCATCCTTCAATCGTTGGCAGGATTGGTGGGTGGGCATCGCTTTTAACCCGGCGTACAGGCGGTCATTTTACGATGCTTCACGGGCTACTCCAAATCGAGCAGCCAGTCTCGAACATCCCGATACCACTTGCCTATCGACTTCAGTTCGAGGGCCTCATTCACCCACGCGATCCGTTTTGAGCCGGGGATTTCGGACAGAGCTGATTCGGCCTTCCGTCGCAGCGACGCGACAGCAAAGTCGCCGGGACGCTGGAGCAAGAACTCGTGCGGATGGTTGACAACAAAGGCGATCCACATGCGCGCCTGAGTGTCGTTGTCGGGAGCATTCCAAATAGCCAGCACCTCGCGTGCGCGGTGATAAACTTTGCCCTTGGGGCCTTGAAAGCGGTTGCTTACATTGTCGGCACCCGGATCTTCCCTGTCTTCGGGACCCTTGGTCGCCATGGCAGTCATCTCTGACTCCAAACCTCGAAGGTCATGCACGAGCGCCGCTGTAAAAACGTCGTTCATCATCCCTCCGTGGTGGCTGAACCGGGGTTGCACCAATGTCTCCAGGTGATCGGTCCGTTGCTCTGGAGTCAATGCAGCGCAGTTGGCGAGATACTCGACCGCCGCATCAAACGCCCACGATGATGGAATGATGGTTCCCGCCACAACGTCCGCATGTTTTTCAGGGTGGGGCAATTGGGAGAGTGTGGTGATCGCAGGCGCGACGCAGATGGTTGCTTCAGGCTCACCAAAATAGTCGGGCATCTCCGTCTTTCGCCCGAGAGTCTTGATGTCCTCGACGAGGATTTGAGCGAATCGATCCAGATCCTCCTGCCCGAGGTCCATCTCACTCAGAAGTTCCATCACCCTCACCCGGTCGCGTGGGTTGGCGTCGCGATTTTCGAGCAGTTTGAATAGCATCGGCAGACGCTTGTTTGCGGAGGACGGAGCATCGCGGATTTCCATCGCGACGATGTCCAGCTTCAGGAGGTCGAAGTCCTTAGGATTCAATTCTTTTACCAGGTCAACGGCGCTCTGCGGATGGCCAGCTGCGAGAGTGTTGAGCAACATGGCTTTCGATCCCGGTTCCGCCGCGTGAAAGTCTTCGAGGATTCGTTGAGCCCAAGTTCGGGGGTCCAGAATTCGGAGCTGGTTCATCCCCCACGAACGATCCACTTCCTCGCGATCCAGTGCAAATCCGAGCGAGAGAGAATTCGTCACGACGCGGAGTTGTTTCGCTGCATGCTCGACAGTGTCGCGAAGAACGAAATCAGATTGGCCGCTCAGGGCATCGCCCAAAGCCAGCATTCGAGATTCTTCCTTCTGTTGCTGTTCAATTTTCAGCATCTGAGCACGCGCCTCGGCCTCATTGCCTCCTTCCTGTCTTGGGGCGAAAGGATCATCCGTTCCGCTGATAATCGGGAGGCCAAAGTGGTCGCGTCGATTTCGCTCTCGGTAGGCCCGATAGGCGATTTCGTCATCCGTTGGTGGATTTAAGGATGACAGGAGAGTCTCAATCGGTTCTCGAAATTTCACGAAGGCCTCGTCACCAATCACTCTCACGAGTTCCTCAAGGGGCATTGGAGGCAAGGGGTCCCCTTGATGGTGCGCAAGTGCTGCGGCAATCTGCTCCTCCAGTTTCTGCCGGGCTTCTCCGATAAGCTCCGTGGCGAGGCGTCTCTCCAACGAAACGCTATGGTCAACAGGCATTGGCTTCGGCTGTTTGCCCCATCGATCCCCCAAGTGCTCGGGCCACGCCTCGCTCAAAAGATGGTCGATCAAGCTCAATGCCACATCCTCATCAAAGGGTCCGGTCCACCAAGAACTTACCGAACCACTGGAACTCACCATGCCTGCTGCCAGTTCCCTGCGCACCCCCTGCGCATCCCACAGGGTCAGAATTCCAGAGCCGTCGGCGGTGGAAAAGCCATTCGAACTCCGGGCGTAGTCTTCTGTTGGTTGCTTGAACTGCGTGAGCATGGTCGCGATCTCAACAAGTTGCGCAGCTTCCTCGGAACTCAGGTCGATTACCCGAAACTGAAATCCGGGACGATCCACATAGGGGTTGTATCCAACGACGCCGATGGAGCTGGATTGGCTCACCAGCGCCCAGCAGCGATCCACTCCGAAGCGAATCGAAAAGGTGTGGGCTCGGGAAGAATAGCAGGCCGATGAATGCCATTCGAAGACCAGCCACCCCTCCTCGGGCATCAGTCGCGTTTCAGCATCCGTGGGCAGCTCACCCCGAGATCCACGTCGTCGATTCAGATCCACAAACTGATTGACCGCGACGCGGGTGGGAAGCGTCCAGAAAGAGTCGGGAAAACTCGTCTCAATCGCATCTTCGAAGTCGCTGGAGGAAGAATCACTGGATTCTCGCCCATCAAAGAATTGAAGAAGCTGCTCCATTGAGTGCTCCCTAAATTTAGCGATCTCGGCGGGATCAAAATCAGGTCCGCCGAGACAGCATGACGCCCACTGCAATGAGAGGCTCGCCAATAGGCTGAAGCAAAACAGGAATGGGCGGTGGTTCATCCGCCATAACTCTATAGTGGGTTGCTTCCGCCTTGAAAAGTGCGAATTCGGATCGGTCACTCATTCGCCGCTGACGTCTCCCTTTTCATAGGCCTCTGGCAGGGTGGCGGTCCACGCGGCGAGTTGGGTGGTGAGGCGTTCGAGGACGGCGGGATTTTTGTCGGCGACATTGATGCGCTCGCTGGGGTCGGTGGAGAGGTCGTAGAGGGCGACTTCGCTGTTCTTGCGATTGGAACCGTGCAGCTTCCAGTTCTCCCAGAGCATCGTCGGGTCTGCATTTTCGGAACTGGTCTTCCAGAACAGCGGCTTCGAGCGCACATGCACGCCGCCGAAAAGGGCCTTGGAGGAGTCTTCGCCGTCGAATTCGTCGGCGTTGATCGGGATGCTGAGCATTGCGCAGAGGGAGGGTAGCCAGTCGGCGCCGCTGAGGATGGATTCGGTGTCGACGCGACCTGCGGGGACCTTGCCGGGCCAGCGGGCGATGAAGGGGACGCAGACGCCGCCTTCGAGATCGGTGTGCTTGCCGCCGCGGAAGTTGGGGCCAGCGTAGCCCATGGCATTGAGTCGGATGGCGTCGATGTCGCTGCCTGCGGGGGCTTTCATGGGCTTGTTCTTTTTGCCGGCCATCTGCGCCGGGTCTCGGAGGGGGGCGGCACCTTGATCGGTGGAAAAAATGACAAGGGTGTTGTCGCGCAGGCCGAGTTCGTCGAGCCGCTGCATGAGGCGACCGATTTCATCGTCCATCGACTTCACATCGGCGAGGTAAGCGCGAAGGTGGGCAACCGGATCGCCGCCGAGCTTGCGGCACATGTCGAACTTCTCCTTCATGGCGGGCGTGAATTGAGATTCATCGAGTTCGAGCGGTCCAAAGGCCTTGAGCACGGCCTCGGAAGGATTGACCGGATGGTGGGCGATGTGATCCCAAATGTTGATGTAGAAGGGTCTGTCGCGGTGCTTTTCGATGAAGCTGAGGGCTTGGTCGTACATCGGCGCATCGCGTCCGCGATCTCCCTCAGACGCATGCTTCTTGCGGCCCTCGCCTTCGTCCGTACCGATGACGTCAATGCCATAGGTTCCGGGTTCAGTGACGGTGCCGATATGCCACTTGCCGAAGTGACCGGTGGCGTAACCGTTCAGCTTGAGTAGCTCGGTGATGGTGATTCGATCACCGAAACCGAAGCTGGCGGGATACTTGGCGTAGGTGGCGGTGAACTTGCCAGTCATGATGCCGGTGCGGGCCGGGCAGCAGGTGACGCCGGTGGAGTGGAAGCGGGTGAACCGGGTGCCCTCGCTGGCGAGTTGATCGAGGGTGGGCGTCTTCGCGTAGGGGTGGCCGTAGCACCCCAGGTCTCCCCAGCCCATGTCATCGGCGAGGATGTAGATGATGTTCGGCTGCGCCGAAAATGACAGCCGAGGCAAAGCCGAGACAGCCAGCATCATGGCGAAGCCGATGCTGCCCGCAGGGAGAGCGGGGCGAAGCAAATGCAGAAGGGCGAATGACGAAATTGCGAGCAGGAGGGCTTTCATGGTTGGAGAGAGGCGGTGATGCGGATTTCTTCGGGGGTGAGGGCGCGGTCGAAGAGGGCAAACTCATCGATGCGACCCCGCCAGAGGTGCTGGCGCTTGCCGGATCGATCCGAGGCGCCGATCATCAGCGGCAGTGTGGTGGGCTCGGCGACTGGGCCACAGGGGGCACGGGCGACTTCGGCACCGTTGCGATATAGAAAGGCGAAGTGCTGCCACTTGTCGGTCGTCAGGGCTTCGGTGTCGGCAATGGTGACCAGGGTGCCGTCGGCCTGGCAAAGCTGAAGTTCAATGGTGTTGGTCGTGACGTTGCGTGCGAGCAGGAACTGTTTCTCGCCGTCGGTGGTCCAGCGGGCGGCGATGGTCGCATTCTTCGGCGGTCCTTTTTTGTGAACCCAAACGGCGGCGCTGAATCCACCGGAGCCGAGTGGCGGGCAATGATCCACCTGCGCATGCACGCTCTGGGAATCGCCGGTGAAGGCGATGCAGGCGCCGACCTTGCCGGTGGAGTAGGGCTGAATTTCGGGGTTAAACTTCACCAGCCTGCCGGAATAGGCGGGTGTCTTCGCGGCTTCAAAGGTGACGGTGTCATCGCTGATGCCCATGCGGTAGTAGGCGGCGGGTTTGAGCGCGAACACGCCGCGTGAGTAGCGGGTGGCGACCTCGTCGATGCGCCGGATGAACCGCTCGCCATCGACGTCGATGCGGCGTGGGGAGCGACTGCCGCGATCGAGGCGGGTGGCGTCGTTGGTGAGGAGTTTGACGGATTCGTTGGAGGACTTGACCTCGACCTCACCCTTGAAGACGTGGACCTCGCTGCTCTCATCGGCGCCGACTTCCACTCCAAACTCGGTGCCGAAGTCGATCACTTCGGCGGTGGGGGTGATGACGGTGAAGCCAATCCCTGAGGGCGGGACGCTGGCGGCGATCCGGCCATCGTGGAGATGCAGTCGGAGGTTGGATTCGATGCGGAAGCGGGCGGGGGCTTCGATGACGACCTCGACGCCGTTGGAGAACAACAGCTCTGCGAGTCCCGCTGGCAATGTGTAGTCACCGATGTGGAGCGAGTCTCCATCGCGGGAGGTGGAGATCAGCTGGGCGCCGGGATTGTGGATGAGTTGGGCGGTGGTCGGGGTGGCGGATTTCGGCCAGAAGGTGATCATGGTTCCGATGGCAACCGCCGCTGCGGCGGCGAGGGGCAGCCAAATGGAACGAAAACGGGTGAGGGGTTTCGGCCTTGGCTCGATGGCCTTGGTCTGCGCCCAGTCGTGGAGCAGGGAGTGCAGGTGGGTGCGCTCGGCGAAGGCCGCCGCATTTTCAGGCGAGGCTTTGATCCAGGCGTTGAGCTTGGCCGTGTCGGCGGCGCTGAGTTCGCCATCCAGCCAAGCGTCCATCCATTTGTCTTCGTCGGTGCTCATGGTTCAGGCTTCGGTTTGGGCGAGTTGACGACGAATGCACTCGCGCAGGGCGTCGCGGGCGCGGGAGAGACGAACGGAAACGGAATTCGACGAGGAACCGAGGCGCTTGGCGATCTCCGCGGGTTTCAGGTTTTCGAGGTAGCGGAGGATGAGGAGTTTCTCGGCGGCGGGCGGTGCCTTCTTGATGCAGTGATCGATGGCGCGACCAACCTGGGGCCAGTCCTCGGCTTTCTCGGCGTAAGCGTGATGAATGGCCTCAATCGCGTCCTCGTCGAGGCTGAGTTCCTGCTTCGCCTGGCGGCGTCTCCATTCCATGACCTTGTACCGGGCGATGCCGATGGCCCAGGCGGTGAAGGAGCGCGTGCGGTCGAAGTCGTCGTAGCGATGGACGATCTGCCTCGCCGTCTCCTGCAGGATGTCCTCCGCATCGGCGAGCTGCGGGGTGACCGAACGAATGAACGCCATCACCGACGACTGGGCGCTGGTCCAGTTCAGGGTGATCTCGGTGGTGCGGTCAGGGTCGGGCGTCATGGGGAGGGAGTGCCTCTCTGTTCTAGAGGAAATCGTCGCGAAACTTAACTGAGATATTTGGAAAGTAGCCGCCTCGCTCAGCGAGGCGGGTGGTTTCGTTTGCCGGATGATCGGGAGTTCTGGGGGATGGCGGGAGTCGCGAGCTCACCTCGGCGGAGCGAGGTGGCTACGTTGCGGCCGCCTCTCATCCGGGTTTCGTCGCAGACATGGGTGATACAGCGGGTCGATCTGTGGCGTTGCAAGTAGCCTCCCGTTTAGAACCCGACTTTTTGTATGAACCTGTCCTCCCAACGCCCGCTGACTCGACTCTCGTTGATCCTTGTTTTGTTTTTGCTGGTGGGTGTTGGCCAGGCTGAAACGGAGGCTCTCTTCGAGAAGTCGAACCTCGTGGCGTGGTGCATCGTGCCGTTTGATGCGAAGAAGCGGTCGCCGGAGGAACGGGCGGAGATGGTGGCGACGATGGGGCTGAAGAAAATCGCGTATGACTGGCGCGCGGAGCATGTGCCGGAGTTTGAGCGGGAGATTCTGGCCTATCAGAAGCACGGCATTGAGATGTTTGCGTTCTGGGGCGTGCATGAGGCGGCGTTGCGGCTTTTTGAAAAGTATCAACTCCATCCGCAGCTCTGGGTGACGGTGAAGCCGAACGGGGAGACGCAGGAAGAGCGGATTGCGAATGCGTCGGCGGCACTGCTGCCGACGCTGGAGAAGGCAAAGACGATCGGCAGTCAGGTGGGGATCTACAACCACGGCGGCTGGGGCGGTGAGCCGGAAAACATGATCGCGGTGTGTGAGCACCTGAAGAAGAACCACGGCACGGACAACGTCGGCATCGTTTACAATCTGCACCACGGTCACGGCCACCTCGACCGTCTGCCGCAGGCGCTGGAGGCGCTGAAGCCGTGGCTGCTCTGCCTCAATCTCAACGGCATGGACATCGATGGCGAGGCGAAGGGTCGCAAAATCCTTCCCCTCGGTGTTGGCACTGAGGACGTGAAGGTGCTGCGACAGGTCCGGGCGAGTGGTTACAGCGGCCCGATTGGGATCTTGAACCACACGCAGGAGGACGCGGAAGGGCGCCTGCTCGACAACTTGGATGGATTGGCTTGGCTGGTGCCGCAATTGGACGACAACCCACCCGGACCGAAGCCGGAGTATCGGACATGGAGTGAAGAGGTCGCAGGGGGAGCCCGAGGAGCGGAGACGTCGGGCGTGGCGGTGGCGGAATCCCTGAGTGCGCCGTTTGGCAAAGCCTTGGCGGGCGGATGGGTGACGGATGGGCGTGCGGAGTATCGCGTGCCGTTCACCATTGAGTGCCGAGCGAAGCTGGACAGCAAAACGGCTTACAACATCCTCGTGGCGCAGGAGCCGAAATCATCGCCGACGCACTGGGAGCTCTACACCCATGCCAAGCGCGGTACGCTGGCGCTCTACATGCCTGGCTTCGGTGGCGACTACGATTCGGGCGTCGATGTCTGTGACGGCAAGTGGCATGACTTCGTCGTCAGTGTGGATGCGGAGTTTGTTCGGCTTTGGATTGATCGGAAGATGGTTCGGGAGGAAGCCGTCCGTGCCGCCGGAGTTCCGAATCGACAGGGAACCGGCGGAGTCCGGCTGGCGTTCGGTCAACTCGTCGAGGGGAAGCTTGGCTGTGATGGCCTCATCGATGACGCGCGGATTTCACGGGGCGTGATGAAACCTCGTCCGGGAGGTTTGCCACGCCTGCGCATGGACAACACGCTCGGGCTTTGGGACTTTGACGAGATCGATGCGGAGGTGCAGGTGGTGAAGGCTCCGACGCCTGCGGCCTTCACGCCTGACCTCCCGCCGCTGAACAAGGACAACCACGAGCACTGGCAGGAGTTTGTGAATCGCGAGCGGGTGTTCGACTACTACGGGAAGCAGGCGCTGCACTTCATGAAGCAGAAGCCGTTGCCGGGATTGATCCCTGCCTTTCCCGGGATGGATGGCGGCCAGCAAGGGCACTGGGGCAATCAAAACGATCAGGACACGTGGAAAGACGGTCGCTGGTCCGAACAGGATCACGGCAACCTTTTCAGCGGCGTCTTCAAAGGCGCGGGTCTGGTGATTCCGAAGGGGATTTGTGTGCGTTTCGATGGGGACAAGGCGGCGGTCTTCAATCCGGAGACGCTCACTTTTCCCGTGGTGTGGAGCGGTGGCTTCATCCGCCTCAACGATTCCCGGCACGGTTTCATGGCGGGTGCGCCGATGGATGGAAAAGTGGTTTCCAAGTCGAACGAAAAAGTGAAGGGGGAATTCCAAGGCTTCTATCGACATGGCGACGAGGTGATTTTTTCCTACACGGCGAGCGGGAAAGCGCATTTCATCACAGCGCGGGGCGAAGAGCCAGGCCTTGAGGCGAAGACGCACGGTGGTCCCGCTCAATGGCCGGGTTGGATCGAGACGAAGGGTGAACTCGGCACGCAGACACCCTTTGCTACGGATCGCATCACGATCCCATTTGAGAATCCGTACGGCACACTGTTCTTCATCAGCTCCCACGATTTTTTCAGTGACGGCACGGCCGCGATCGCGACGATGACGGGCGAAGTCTGGCTGGTGAAGGGCATCGATGAGAAGCTGGAGACGCTGCGCTGGAAACGGTTCGCGACCGGTTTGAATCAGCCGCTCGGGATGAAGGTCGTGGACGACAAGCTCTATGTGCTGGGGCGCGATCAACTGACCTGCCTGCACGACCTCAATGGCGACGACGAAGCCGACTTTTATGAATGCGTGACGAACGCGATGCAGACGTCACCAGGTGGACATGATTTCGTGGTTGGATTGGAGCGGGACGCTCAGGGCCGATGGTACTTTGCCTCAGGGAATCAGGGGGTGTGTAGAGTGTTGCAGACTGGAAAGTCTGCAACACGCTCACTCGAAGTCCTCGCCACCGGTTTCCGCAATCCGAATGGCCTTGGGCTTTCGACCGACGGGCGGTTTGTCACGACGAGCGTTCAGGAAGGCGACTGGACGCCGGCCACGAGCATCTGCCAGATCGAGCTCGATCAAAACCTCGGCGCGCACTTTGGGGCTGGCGGGCCGAAGGATGGGCAGCCACCCGAGCCGGTGCTCATGTATCTGCCACGTGGCGAGGACAACAGCGCGAGCAGTCAGGTCTTCATCTCTGGAGAAGAGTGGGCTTCGCTCAAGGGTAACGGCAATCTGGTGCACCTGTCCTCCGGCGGCGGCAGCGCGTGGCTTGTCATGCGGCAAAACGTCAAAGGCCTCTGGCAGGCCGGGGCCGTCAAGATCACTGGCAACTTTGATGCCGGTCCGCAATGCGCCCGCTTCAATCCGAACGATGGCCATCTCTATGTGAACGGGATGCAGGGCTGGGGCACCTACACGCCGAAGGATGGCTGTTTTCAGCGCCTGCGCTTCACCGGTGGCGACAAGCCGGTGCCGGTGGGCTTCGAGGCACGGGACAATGGTGTCATCATCCGCTTCAACCAACCGGTGAAGAACGCGGATGCATCCACCTGCTTCGCGCAGTGCTGGAACTATCTCTACAGCGCGGCTTACGGATCGCCTGAATACTCAGTGAGGTATCCTGACACACCGGGGCACGATCCTCTGGAGGTTGGCAGTGTGCAGACGTTGGAGGGAGGCAAGACGCTCTTCCTGGAGATTCCGCAAATCGTTCCGGCGGGTCAGGTGCATCTCCATCTCAGCACCGGGCACGATCTCTTCCTCACCGTTCATGCGTTGGATGAAGCGTTCACGGACTTCCCCGGCTACACGAAGATCGCGAAGACAAACCACGCTGCGCAAGTCGGTCTCACTGCCCCTGCCGCAGCGGAGCCGAATCCATGGGCGATGGGGGAGTCTGGGCGGCAAGTCCTGGTCGAGGCGGCTTTGGGGCTGCAGTACGTGCAGAAGAAACTCACGGCCAAGGCGGGCGAACGGCTCTCGATCCACTTCAAGAACCCCGACGTCGTGCCGCACAACTGGCTGCTTGCCAAGCCCGGCTCACTCCAGCGCCTCGGCGATCAGTGCAACCTCATGATCACCGATCCCAAGGGGCTGGCGAAGCACTACGTACCCGACAGCGATGACGTGATCGCCTACACCGACATGACCAATCCGAAGGGTGAGTTCACCATCCACATCACCGCGCCCAAGGAACCCGGTGAGTATCCCTACATCTGCACCTTCCCCGGTCACTGGATGGTGATGAACGGGGTGTTGGTGGTGGAGTGACATCTGGGAGCGCCGGTCTCCAGTCCGGCCATCTCTCTCACGGTGAAGCCGCATTTTTTGGCTTTGGAGCAAGAGGCGCTTCGTGCTTGGGAACAATGGCCTTCCAGAGGTCAGCGCTCCCAGCGTTGCGGGTTCAATGCCGGCCCCGAATGCCACTCATGTGAGATGTCGCGCATCAGCAAGGCGTGATCAAACTCGATGGATCCAGCAGGGAATCGCGACGGATCATCGAAGAAGGAACTGCGGATCTTCTGCACATCCAGGGCGGTGGTTTTCCATTCATCGATCTCCAAGTCGAGGCAGTCCAAGCAACGTTGCCGCAGGTTGTCGGAGTAGCCTCGCGATCCGGCGGCGAAGAAGTCGGACGCGGCGGGGAGGCTGTCGAAGCAGGAGGCCGCCGGGAAGACCCCGGTCTCCTGTGCCACTACATGAACGGAGGTGACATCGTCGCTGGACTTCATTTGCAGTGCGATGCGCCCTTGCTCGTCGCGAACGGAGAACCTCGCATGATGATGGACGCCGGGGAAGATGCGACCGCCGACAAGGTTGTTGAGACGGGAGTCGGTGTCACGGCGTGGGATATACACGGCTTCAGTTTCATCGAGCTCGACGGCGAAGCGGTGAGCGGCGTTTTCGCTGGAGATTCCCGGAAGGAAAGGCAGTGCCTTGGGACGGATCTGTTCCAGCCGAATGAGGCAGATGCCGACCATGGCAAAGCCGCTTTGAAGCTTCGGGCGCATGCCGGGTGGAAGCATGGTCGCAACGACCTTTGGGTCGGCCCGATAGTTGGCGAGGATTCGGCGGCGGATGATGCCTTGGATGGCGGGTATTCGCACTTGTGGGTCATTGTCGCACATTCGAATCAGAATGCACTGACCAAGGCAGCTGGAATGACCGGAAACTTTCCCCGGTCACTGGATGGTGATGAACGGGGTGTTGGTGTTGGAGTGATGGGACTCAACGACTCAGGAACTCAGCGGGCGTGCAGGCGATTTCGCCTGACCGATCAATGAGTTTTTGATCATAGGTCACAAGGCGAACGCCAACTTCTTGAGCAAGGGAGAGAAACTCGCTGTCATAGCCGGAGCAACCCGTCTGAGCTGCGAGTTCCAGAACTTTCCACGATACGCTGTCATACGTGCGCTTGCCGACAAGTTCCTCCGCCATCTCGAAGGCTTCGAGGCATGCGGCGAGGGGCATGGCTTTGACTCGATGATACAGGGCGAGCACGTTGAGCAATTCGGAGCGCCACAGTCGGGGCGCAATCCATTCGGGATCATGTTTCAGAAGAGCCTCCACTTCCGCTGTCTTGTCTCCTGCAATGAAAAGGTAGGCAAGGAGATTGGAGTCCGCGACCAGCATTAGCGTCCCTCTTCGACCGCCGCCAAGATTTCGTCCGTGGTGGTGGAAATGGCGGATTTCTGGCGCAGTTGAGACGCACGCGACAAGAACTCCTCCGGTTCGACCTGCCTTGGAAAGGCGATGGCCTGAAGGGAAGCGAGGAGTTCCTTGTTGAGGCTCCGTCCGTTCAATTCCGCTCGCCGTCGAAAAGCCTGATGCAAATCGGCAGGAACGTCCTTTAGAGTTAGGGTTGGCATGACGGTACCAAAGTAGTACCAAAACTCGAGAACGTCAATTCTAGCGAATTGGGGTGGAGTGATCCTGAGACCGAAGTTCCCGGGAGATCTGGCTTGTGCTGAATGTGGGTCAGAAGTGGGGAATGGGGACAAGCGTTGGCGAGTTCGGTCGTTGTAGGATGCATGATGCGGAGATGCCTTCTTTTCTTGATCTCGCTTTGGGGGATCGCAGCGGCGGCGGACCGACCCAATGTTTTGTTCATTGCGGTCGATGATCTGCGTTGCGAGCTCGGGTGCTATGGGGTGAAGGAAGTGATCTCGCCGAACCTGGATCGGCTGGCGGCGTCGGGCGTAGCGTTTTCGCGCGCCTACTGCCAGCAGGCGGTGTGCAATCCGTCGCGGGTGAGCGTGATGACGGGCCTGCGTCCGGACACGACGAAGGTATGGGACTTGGTGACGGAGTTTCGGACGACGATTCCCGATGCGGTGACGATTCCCCAGCATTTTCGGAAGCACGGCTATCGGGCGCTTGGATTTGGGAAGATATTTCACAACCCGTTTCCCGACAACGTGTCGTGGGATCAGCCTCACGAGTGGCCGGAGGCGAAGCTCTGGTCCGAGGACGCGCAGAGGCAGTTGGCGGAGTTTCGGGAGCAGATGCGTGCGGACGGTAAGTCGGACGCAGCGATCCGAAGGATGCGGGCGCTGGGTGTGGAGAAGGTGGACTATCCCGAAGAAGAGCATTCGGATGTGGCCATCGCGCAGCAGGCGATTGATGCGATGCGATCTTTGGCGAAGAGCGAGGAGCCGTTCTTTCTGGCGGCGGGATTTGTTCGTCCGCATCTGCCCTTCGTGGTGCCGAGGAAGTACTGGAATCTCTACGATCCGACCACGATCCCGCTGGCGACGAATCCGTTTCTTCCGCACGGAGCACCTGCGGTGGCCTTCGGCGAAAAATCGATGGGAGGTCTGTATGAACTACGCGACTACATGGACTTCTCCGGCGTGCCGTCGCCGTTTGAGGCTTCGCTGAGTCAGGCCGAGCAACGGGAGCTCAAGCACGGCTACTACGCCTCCGTTTCCTTCAT
>CAXBNA010000016.1:0-45394 GCA_963976915.1 uncultured Verrucomicrobiales bacterium | reverse complement strand
TCATCGAACGAGGTGAGTGCGCGGGTGTGCTCCCTTCCATTGGATTGCGCGGCCTCTCTCCGACAGATACGACCATCCGGGAGTTCAAACCCTTCCGGGACTACGGTCGCCAACTGGTCCTCCACTGGAATGCCCGGCAGATGCGCCGCCGGGACATCGCCGACGCCACCCCTGCCGCCATCGCGGAGGTGATCAAACGGAGCGCCGTCGCCGCATTCTAGCCTGCACGCAAGCGGCTCGTTGCCAGAAGCCTGAAGATCGTTGTCATCGAGTCGAAGGTATTGGCAGGCTCGAATACGCTTCCATCGCGACGGCCTATCGTGCATACTTCGTACGCTAACCAAAAAGCACAGCCATGACGATGCGCACGTTCACCCCCCTCGTCGGCATGTTCGTTCTGAACATGGGTCTTCCGCTGAATGCGGCTCAAGTCGCCCTCTGGGATTTCGACTTGGATCTTGTTACTGATAGTTCACCCAACGGGTGGACGCTAATGACACATGGTAGCAGCGTTGCCCACGTTGATGGGGTGAGAGGAAAAGCCGCATCATTCACCGGAGGTATCGGCACTTCAGCAAATGATTCCAACGTTCCCCATCTGGATTCCATACTCACCAGTGCTGCTGCTGACTACAACAGTGGGTTCTCCATCATGCTCTGGGTAAAGCTTGGGTCGCTTCCCGTGGGTCCCGATGCAGCTGCCACACTTATAAGTCATCACGCGACGGGACTCAATACCGCGTCTGACCTGTTCAATGGCTTTGCCGCTGCTGTGTACGGCGATGGTTCGTTTGGATTCTTCCTGGATTCAAAGACTTCCATCGCGGCTCCCAACGGTCCCCTTCGTTTTCGAAGTGACCCTGGCATCATTCCCACGGACGAGTGGATTCATCTGGCGTTCACTTGGGACGGATCGGCCAGTGGAGGCGGTACGCTCTACCTCAATGGCGCGTCAGTAGCGACCACGATCACAACCGAACTCAGCGATCCCTTCCTTGGATTAAATACGACCGGGCAGCTTCCCTTCCGCTTGGGAGCCGCTTTCATCGACTCCTCACTCACCTTTAGTGGTTTCGCGGGTGTGCTTGATCATGTGTCCGTGTGGGATGACGTGCGGACGGCTCAACAGGTCCATGACGACTACATCGCCACTCTGCCTCCTCCCTCGATGGGAATCTTCCAAGCCGTCTGGCTAGAATGGCCTTCGGTTTTGGGTGCCACCTACCAGCTCCAGTTTTCAACTGACAACGTCATCTGGACGGACTTCGGCAGTCCCATTGCCGGAACGGGTGGAGTTTTGACCTATTGTGAAAAGATCACAACCGTCCGCCGATTCTTCCGCGCCACGCTTGTGGACCCGTAATGGTTGATCCCTCACGAGCTTGCGCCTCAGAAGCTCACGGCATCAACATCTCGGCTTAGACGGCCTTCTACTGCATCTGCAAGGCCAAACGGCGTTCAAGAAGTTCGTCCATTCGGCCCGTGATGCCCTCGCGGGTCTGCGGCATTGGCTCGGCCCTACTGATATGACCACGGTCTTGCGCCATTAACCATGCCCTTACAGCCATGACATCGGGTTGCCGGAGCAATCGCGAGACGCTGGCAGACGCTCCCCGCCGACTCTTCGCGGATGGATAGACCCTCATGTAGATGTCTGTGAAGCTGCCCATTCCAAATCTGGACGCCAAACGCTTCCCGCATCCCCATCCGTGTCGATGCGCCTTGATGGATTCTCTGGCAAATACGAGATGGCGGATGCTGATTTGCTTCGGAAACCAAAATCGATGTTCCGGACCTTTCGCTTGATCAGTTTTGCTAACAGTTTTCGCAATTTTTGCGGGCCTACCTGTCTTGGGTTTCCGTGTTTCAAGCGTGATCCAGCCGAGTTCGCAAGCCTCACGGACTTCCCATCGATGAATTCCAAAGTTCCATTCCAATCGGCGAAGCGTCTCCTCGCCGCCCTGCGCTCTCAACACGTTGAGCAATCGCTCCAGCCGTTCCTGGCAAAGAACCCGACCTTGAATCAACTCCATGTTCATGAGGTGAACTCAAGACTCCGCTCAAGAAAGGTCAACTCACCGCACCCCTGTCTTGAGAACCAAAAAATGAGCACCACTCGATAGACCGAATCCCATTCATCGGAAGTCTGCTCCGTGGCCTGCCATGACAAAGGCAATGGGCGGATCATGAATAGACATCCCCTCTCGCGCTGAGTTCGAGCAGGATGACTTTGTGCTCTTGATGGACTGGTTGGTAGATCAACCGGAAGTCGCCCAGCCGATATCGCCACAACCCCTTCTTGTCAGCGACCAAAGGTTTCACCGTATCTCCCTTGGATTCTATGGGGTCGTTCGCCAATACTGACAGTGCTTCCAAGTGATCCGTTCTGCGTCAGATGAAAGTCGCATCCACGAAAAAAGGGCGACTCCGCACGCTAGGTAAATTAGCAGATAAGTCATCATGGCCTCCACGCGGTGTGTGCTATCCGCCCACTCACGATCACTTCGTCTTCACATCGAAAGGCAGCCCCAACTCCTGAAGGGCGCTCTTGGCTTCTTCGAGCTTGGCCTTGCTCACGCCACCCTCTGGGCTGGCATCCACCTTTACCGTGAGTTTCACACCTGAACCCACATTGAGTTTTGCCACGACCTTGTTGTAGAACATCATCCATTTCTGGGGTGGGACATCACCCTCCCACTCGATGCCGTCGAACAACTCGATCTGCTCGACACCCGAAGTCTCGGAGCCGTCTGTGCTTCCCTCTCCACCATCGATTGCTGAAGTGCCTTCGGTTCCACTGGTGCCGCCTGTGGGTTGGGTGCTGTCGTCTCCAATTCCCTCAATGCCCTTTTGGGGTCCCTTACCCTTTTGTTGCTCTGCCAGCCAAGCTTTGGCAGTTTCCTTCGTGATGATGACGGCTCCGTCACTGAAGCTGACATCCATTGAGGAGGTGCTTTGCTCGAACCGGAGCGAATCCCATGTTCCATCCGCCTTGAGGTCCACGTAACCCAACCTGCCGTCCGAAGCTCCCTTGGCCACAGCATCCTTGATCGTTTCCGGGTCCAGAACGCGCGGCAGCGACGGAGACGCATAGAAGGCATCGCGCACTGATGACATGGGCCACTCCTGGAAAGCTGGCGGCCAGTTTTTGATCAGTTGTGCCGGTGTGATGACGCGGGAAAAGATATCGAGCGAGTGAAGAGGATCCAGGATCGCTCCAATGGGTGAATCGGCACTGCCATGAGTCGGAGTTCCCATGTCATGGCGCTTCACAACATTGTCCTTGTCCAGCATGAACAAATTCTTGTAAGCCCGCCAAATCGCATCCCGAAGGTCCCGCTTGGCCTTGCCGATATTCTCTTTGGTCATTGTCTGCTGCTGAGCATCCAAATCCTCTCCGACTTCGTCCCAGATGGTCTCCCAAGCGAGCGAACGGCGGGCGCTTTCATACATTGGTCCTGTGTTCTCTGGCAGCACGACGAGCACTGCACTCTTAAATGTTCGCGAGGAAAGACCCGCATTCCTGATCATCTCGTCGGCGTACGCCATCGCGCCCTCCTCTCCTTCGGAGCCAGTCTCCGGTGCGCCTATGACAAAGGTGATCCGCTGCTTGTCCGGCACCTCGCTGCTCTTGTTTTTGAAAAAGAGTCGATCCACATCCGGGCGCGACTTGAACTCCTGCTCAATGGCCTTTCTGACCACTTGTTCTACCTGGGCAGACGGGACGACCGATTTACGATCCGCAAAACGTTTGTTTAGGTTCTCTCGAACACTGAAGCGGTAGGTTTTTTTCTCGATAGTGAGGTAGTAACAAGCGTCGGCCAGCGCCTCCAAGACGGTTTCCAACTCGCCAAGTTCAATACCCGGAGCGCCGACCGCAAAGCGAATCTCGGTGGTGGTTGCTTCAGCCTTGGCTGTTCCCCCGTTGGACTCGAAGAAAATGACACTCGCCGCCTGTTGATGCAACCGCGCCTTCTTCACCGCGTCATGGGCTTCTTCGTCCAGTCTGACGGCGTGCGAGCCGGATTGCCCTGCGATGTCGGTGACGACAGCAGCTTCGACCTTGTCATTTCCGAGCTGGGCGAAGACTTCCCGCCGAAAGATTGAATCTTCCATGGGCGCGGTTCCGAGAGGAATGATTGTGTCCTTGTGGAGTTTCTTGGTGCCCTCGCTGTAAGCACGCGCGACCCACATGGCCAGCAGCTTCAGGACTCCCCGAGTTTGTTGAAACTTTGGCACGGCTTGCCACTTGCGCTCGAAGACCGAAAGCAGGGCCGGATGAAACGGATAGCACCGTTCAAACTCTGCCTGAGCCTGCTCCGCTTGGATTGTCCCCGTCATCAGCCCCTGGTTCTGAAGAAACCATTCGGCATGTGCTTTGCACGTGGCGGTGGCTTCCTTCGGCAGAAGTACCCTGCCGTGATGCCCAATGGGCGTGGTCCACTCGAAAAGCCGACGCCGGATAATCTCGGCAGTCTCAGAACCCGCTGTCATGGGAATCGCTCTGCCTTTGCGGTTCAGCATTTTTGTGATCCGCGTGTAGTCGTCGTGATCGTCTTGGGTCATCTCCAACTCGGAAGCGGGAACCGAGATGACCATCACCGACCTGGGTCCGAGATTCTCCGTCAGGACTTGGAGGAAATTGTAGAACTGATCCCCCAGTTTCTCGGCGCGGAAGCGACTCACGTAGTTCATGAGTTCGTCCATCATGATCAGCGTTGGCTGATCTCCCAAGACTTTGCGCATGACATCACCCGCTGGCGAGATCCGCTTCGCATCATGTTCCGCCACGAGATCGAACCCCTCTTGCCCGCGCAGTTGCCAGGCAATCTCGCCCCAAGGCGTAAATCGCTTGGGTGTGCCATCGTCTCCACCTCGGCCAGAAATGGAATCAAACTCCGTTCCCACAAAGACCGCCACCCCTGCCTTGGGGACAGCTCCAATGCCTGCCCGTTTGACGATCTCAGGAACGCCCGTCCACACCGTTGATTTGGGACCATTGGTAGCGAGGTGCCAAAGGAGCGTCAAAGCATGCGTTTTGCCGCCACCAAACTGGGTTGCCAGATTGAAGATGGCTGATGTCCCCTCCGTCTCCCCGGACAACCGCCGAACCACTTGAGCGGAGAGATCCAGAAGATTGGCCGCCAAGAAGGTCTTGGAAAAAAAGGTCTCGGGATTTTGATAGTCCGCCCGCGCTCGACCATCTCTTACTTCATCCAGATGGACGGCAAACTCACCCGCATCGAGGGCATGATTGAGGTCGCGCATTTCGGCGCGGGGCTTGATGACATCGTACCACGGTTTGAGGCTCATTAGAAAATCGGTCAGAGAGGGTTGAACACTCCGGTCCCGACATTCAAGCGCCACCAGGAGAAAAAGCCATAGGGAAACGTTCCCCCTTCGCTTCGAGTTCCCACCACGACCAGAGTCTCTCCCTCAAGGTTCAATCGTGCGTTGAGGCCCAGTGCGTCGATGACCTCCGTTTTGAGCCTTCGCACCAGTTCCCCGGCCATCCCGGCCTCTTTGCGATAGCAGAAAACGATTCTCAATCCGGCCCGCACGCTCAGCACCTTCCAGAGCGAGTAGGCAATGAAGTCAAAATCCCGCTGATTCTCCAGCTCCGCAATCAAAGCAGGGAATCGCCACTTCCTGCCCTCGGCACGAAAAGCGACCACATCCAGACCGAGATACTCGCTGCGGCTCACGGGCAGTAGATCCAGCTTATGCCCTTTGGCTGACGCACATAGCCCTCCCGCTTCACATGCCCCGACGCATGCGGCCGTCAGATGCCGAGTCCAAGAGCCCAGTTTCCCGGCGAGTGCAGCCTCTCGCAATTCCACACCTATTGGGGAATCCGTGATGACACGTTCGAATTCGGATCTGAACTGAATGGGCTCGGGATTCACCAGTTTGAAGGGAACGAGGGAGGGCTTTTGATTCTCTCAGCCAGGTCTGGGGGCGCACGAAACACCATGGCCCTGCCCCGCTTTCCCTTCACCATCAGCTGCTGCTGCTCAAGATCCAAGAGATCGCGTCTCGCCGTGTCGTAGGCGACCGCGTGGCTGCGTTGGTGGCCCTCAACCGTGTAAACACTTCCCGGATGCCGCAGGGCATGACTGATCAGTGCGACCTGCCGGTAGTTCAGCGTATCCCATCCGCGCAGAATGGATTCACCCTCACGAACCTCCGTGGTTTTCCGGTCGATGTAGGCGTGAAGACTGTCGATGGCACGATGAATGACCTCCGCCTGATGCACCAAGAAGTACGTGAGGTCGTTGTCGTCCGTCTCCGTATACAGGAACGACCGGTAATACTTGGCCGGGGCCTTGTTGAGGATGTCCGAGATTGAGATGAACTCAAACAGCCAGTACTGCTGTCTCAGCATTGCCCAATAGAAAAGCGCCCGTGCCGTCCTGCCATTTCCATCGACGAATGGGTGATCGTATCCCAACCAGAAGTGCAGCATGATTGCCCTCAGTGCCGGATGTACGAAGGTACTTGGCGTCTCTCCGTTCGCGAAGGCACACATTCGATCCAGCCGCTCTGGCAATTCCTTGGCTGATGGCGGGTAGTGGAAGACCTCGCCGTGATTGTCTTCCACGGTGATCGTCTCATCTTCCCGTCTGAGCCGCCCTCCCGCGTCGTCACGGTCCAAGGTGCCATCCGTGACCCGGCGATGAATCTCAAAAATCAATTCGGGCGTCATGGGCTCGTCACGGAGTTCCGTGATCCGGCGCATGGTCAGGTAGTTGTTGAGAATCATCTTCTCGCTCTTGTCCCGAGGCGGACGCCCTTCCCGAAGCATTGCTTTGGCCACTTCGCGAGTCGTCACGGCTCCTTCCAATTGGCTGGAGGTGATGGCTTCCTGCATCAGGCTGCTGACCAAGTATTGGTCACGGGTTTGGGGGTTGGTCACCGCATCTGCCATTGCAATCTTACCGCCTGCACCCATATCGATCTGGTGCAACTGCTGCGCCACCTTGTCCGGCACCATGAACTGGAAGGGTCTCCCCTTCTTGTCCACGAGGGGAATCGACTTCATTTGTGGTAATCGGGCGATTTTGACCGCTGCCCACCATTCTTCGTGCGTGAAGCCCTCCGGCGCTGGCAGGTGCTTCAGTTTGTCCCAGTGGATGTATTCTCTGGGTGCGGGCAGTCCCAACAGTGGGTTGATCCGCTCGAAAAAGTGCGGTTCCTGAACGATCTGAACCCTGAAATCAGGGGGCTGGGCGGGCATTTTCATGGAAGTACCGGGGAAGTACCGATTGAGTCGATTTCGTTACTTAAGTCCACCCCAGCGCACCTGTAAATACCAATTTCGACCAAATTGGTAGTTCATTGGTACGTCGATCCGCCTGCTCAAGTGGAGACAAGGGACTGCTCGCTTCGGGGGGATTCTCATCACTTGCTTGCTGGAACCCCTTGGCCGCCTTGGGCAGGCTAACGTTTCTTCCCCGCCTTGGTGAGGGTGGTCTTCGCAAAAAGCGGAATGGCAATGGTCGCGATTTCGGCGACTTCCTTCCGGTTTTCCCAGAGAAACTTGCCCACCCCCTTCGCCGACTCTCTGCACCAGTCCCAGATGCTATTCCAGAAGCCTGCGGTGGCGGCTTTCTGAGCGTCTCCGCTTCGGGTTTCGGGTCTTGTGGACTCCAGAAACCCCGTTTTTTTTTCATCGGGTAAGGCGAGGAGCAGCGTCAGCACCAGCTCCTGCAGTCCGTAGTTCTTGGATGCTGAAACAAACAGGATCGATTCTCCCGGCACGTTGAAGTCCTTGGCCACACGTTGACGCTTCAGGAGCAAGTGTCCCATCTGGGACTCCCCTGGTTCGTTGCGCCTTTTGTTCCACGAATCCGAGGGGTCCGTCTTGTCCGCTTGGGTAAACAAGAAGAAGGCGGGGATCCCCATCTCCTCAAGGCGCTTGCCCACCAGCTTCCACGCCCGTTGATCAGCGGCGTAATTCCGCGCATCCGCCTTCAAAGCCCAGAGCACCAAATCCGCCTTCTTGACTGACTCCTCATACAATGCCTGATAGCGGGCATCGGCCTCGTCGGATTCCCCGACTCCAGGCATGTCGATCACGGTGATCTTGCGTTTGTCGTGAAACTCCACGGTATGCTGCTGCGGCTGCATCGTGCAGGCTTGAACGGCGGATGTCTCAAAGAGGTGGTCACCGAACAGTGCGTTGCAAAGGCTTGATTTCCCGGCCCCCGTCATGCCAAACACGCACACGGTGGGCGTGTAGTTCCAAATGGAAGTCACCTTGGCCCTGAACCGCTCGATCTCCTCCGGGCTTACTCCCGACTTGGGTTTGCTCATCAAAGCAATCAGCTTCTCGACAATCTTTAGCATGGACTGCTGCTTGAGTCTCTTGCCTGCGGATGATCGAGTCTTCGCCACCTTCTTGGCGGACGGCCTGGTCTTTGCGACTTTGGATTGGGTTATGGCTGCGGCTTTTTTCATCGTTACCAAACGCGATTCAGCGAGACGGTCCTCAGGTGATGTCTCTGAGCGCACGTTTAGAGGCACTCAAAACTCGCCAGAGATAACACTCAAAATTGGCGGTTTCGCCTTTGCCACATAGCTTCGTGTTAAAACTAAGTGGCCATTTGTTCAATCCTAAATCCTTCGCGGCCTTTGCCCACTTCTTGCGGAAACCGAGACGCGTCTCATCAGCAACTCGAACATTGAATCCTTTGCCAGTTGTCTCGCCGAGTATGCCGTCGAACGTTTTCACTCTTGGGGATTTGGAACCCGGATTTGTTTGGGCACCGAAAATGCGACTTTTCATGTGGGCCTTTCGCCCTGCGACAATCAACCAACGACACGGGGGCTCGCTCTGCCCACTCTTTTCTACCCATTCGAGTCGAAATAGGTCGTCAAATATCTCTTGCTGGAAAGAACGTTTGTCCGTAACGAACTTTGACTCAATGAGGTGAACCCATGCCGCTGGTGTTGCCGCTGGTGTTGCCGCTGGTGTTGCCGCTGGTGTTGCTGCTGGTGTTGCCGCTGGTGTTGCCGCTGGTGTTGCCGCGATCGCCTTCCATCGCTTCAAACAGAAATCGATAGCCTGACCTCCGCTAGAGGGCAGACCGGGATAAGGAACCTCGAGATCCAAGTCCAACTTCGCGTTGGACGCGAGGAATTGATGGATAGGAAGTTTTAGAGATGATTCATTCAGTAGGCGTTCCCGGCCGAAAAGGCGTTCTAATTCCAGCCAGTGCGCCACGGCCAAAACCAAATCTCCGGGGTGAATATCGCTTTCCGCTGCCATAACAAACTTATACCCCCAACCCTTTCTTCCTGGCCATGACGCCGTCCACCCAGCGTTTCTCCTCGCTCTTGGGAGGGTAGAGAGCGCTGAGGGCTTGGGCGAGACGCCAGAACTTGGGGTCTTTACCGGCACCGTCATCCACGAGGAAGCGTTTCATCGCTTCGCTGCGTCCGGCGGCGAAGAGGATCATGCTCTGATGGATGCGGTCCAAGGTCGTCTCTCCCACCTTGGTGACGGTCTTCTCTTCCCAGACCGTCTCTGCCTCTTCGGAGGGCGCATTGGTAAGCTCGGCAAAGAGATCCAGCTTCATTTGTGGATCGGCCTTTTTGCGCTTGGGGCCGGACGCTGCTGTAGCAGGATCCGCCTTGCCAAAGAGATGGGCCGTGCGCTCGGCCACGGGAAGGAGACGGGCGGTGTCGCCCTTCACCTGCACCACGTCCTTCATGTCTTCGAGGTGCGCTCCCAAACCTTGGGCAATCTTCCGGGCGGCATCGTAGTCGAGGAAGAATCCCTTGAGCTTCGCCTTTTTCTTGGCTCCACCTTCATCATCGGAGTCGTCACCATCGTCCGCTCCCGGCGAGTCGTCGTCTTCGTTGAGGTGCTTGGTGACTTTGGAGCCGATGTCCTTCCCTTTCGACGCAGTGGAGAGCGTCCAGAGCCAGATCGCGGTGAGCCGCGCGTCTTCTTCAAATCCGGAGACATCGGCTCCCTCAAAGACCATGGTGAGGGCCTCGCGGGAAACGGCGGCCCAAACGTGCTCCAGGTATTCCTTCAGCGTCACCTGCTCCCCACTGGCGCGCTCAACGCGGCTGTAGCGGGAGAAGACCTCCAAAGCTGGCCCCAGGCAAGCAAAGATGGCATCCGCGCCCACCACTCCCTCGGCATCTAAGCGGGGCATCCATTCGTGAATGCGTTTGGGCAACTCCTGCAACACGTCGCGCCAGTCGCCGACTTCATCCTCGCGAACGTTGCCGTTGGTATCCTCGCGGGGACGGCAGACCAAATGGACGCTAGAGGCGAGGGCAGCGGAATCCATCGCGCGAAGCCGATTGCCAAGTTCGGTATCAATTGGCCACGAACCTGTAATGATCCATCCTGCATCTATCATGGCCTGAAGCTGAGCTTCCCATCCGCTAGTGGACTTGTGTGCAAACACGACAATTCCGATGCCTGAAGGCGCAAGCACTCGGCGACCTTCTCCCATCGCCTTCTTCATCGTAGCCTCGAAGTAGGCGCGGTCCTTCCCCTTGATTTCATCGACAATACATTCAGCCTCCTTTGGCGCGAGGACCTCACCGAACATGTGAGACAAAGAGCGAGGTAGTGAGCGTTTCAACCAAACATAAAACCAGTCTGACAAGTCGGAATAAGGCACGGCATCATAGTATGGTGGGTCGCTGCAAAATGCGGCGACCGAATCGTCAGGAAGGGGATGATGCGCCGCATCCGATTGTTGAACATGCCCAGTAGCAGAGCCGATTTGGGTTGATTCGAGCACTCGCACCATTGTGCTCAAAGTTACATCATAGTTCCCCGCTGCGTCAGCCAATGCACTGGCCTCAGCGAAGTCCCATAACATTGGGATGGCTTGCCGAGTAAATGCATGACGAACCTGGGTCTTTGATGTCTCCCACATGCACAATGAATTGCAGATGTCAGTATAGCGACTAAGGGCAAGCGCGAGGACAGCCTGAACTGCGTCTGCAAGTCCTCGATCTGTGCGATCTCCAAGAGCATCCTCAATATTACTTATTCTATTGGCGAGGAATCCCAATGTCGCTAGCTGACGAGACGTGAACAAATCCTGGAACAAATCCATGCCATAATTTCGCTGAGAAAATGCTCTTCCAGCACCGCTGCCGCCTCCGAGAGGAGTAGGCTCGTCAGGAATCAAACTCTGTGTGCGAACATGAGCAGTCCGAATCATTGCCAAATGAGATTGGGCTAAGGCAACACCATGTAAATCGGCCTCTGCTGGCAGTCGATAAAACCTCCCTTGCACACTGGCAGACGTGACAACCACACAAAACATCCGTGCGGTGTCTGCCCCTCCTCTTTTTGCCTTCATTTGAACGCGCACACTCGCTACCGGCGTCGTGTATCCACAGCATGGACACGTCGCTGATCCACGCTTCACCGTGCCGTCGAACTTCGGATTGGGCACTTCGATTCCTTCATCGGCTTGATCCACCCACTTAGCGCCCTTCTTTGTGACAATACGGAATTCCACGCGCTTCGCCTTTGGATTGGGTACGAGTTGTAGAGCAACAGAACGGTTGTCTTTCTTCGCGAGCCACAAGGAACGGATGAGTGGAACTTCCGCGCCGCAACCAGGTCCTTCACATCGGATCGTGCGTGCCCAGAGGTAGGCTATGGGCGTGGCTCCGTCTGGGTCCTTGGGGTAGAACTCGGCGAGTTCCTTCTCGGCCTGCTCCTTGATCCAAGTTCCCCACTTGCGCACTTCGTCGGCGAGGCGCTGGCCGTATTTGGGGATGTATTCCAGGACGACCTTGTTGAGCAAGACAGGAATGGGATTGAGATCGGAGGCGAAGGCATCCGCGCCAACGCGCAGGGCCTCCAGCGGAATGGAGCCCCCCCCAGCGAAAGGGTCCTCCACGAGGGGCTTCGGCCAGTCCGCGATGGCGGTCTTCGGATCGCGCAGATGGCTGGCGATCTCCTCTGCGCTGAGCTTGAACTCCGGTTCCGTCAGTGCCCGATGCGCCACAGCGGTGAGGTAGCGGGCAGTCTCAAGGTAGTCGGGCACCGTGGAGTTGTCCCAGTTGGCAAAGTCGGCGATGAAATCGAGCAGGGCATGGCGAAGCTCCAACGGGTCATCGAAGTGCTCCGCCTTCTTTCGAGCTTTCTCGAAACGAGTCCGGGACTCGGCTCCAAGGAGTACTTGGCGCTCGTGAGTCGTCCACGCCAGCATGGCCAAACGCGCAGCCTCACGAAAGGCGGGCGGACAGGCAGCATCACCCGTACCCGGAGCTGTGTCCGGCCACAGCGACGCACAGAGCACCGCACGACAAGCCGCCAATGGCCGCCGCGCCCACCAGATGTGAAGGGTGGAGATATGCCCATGGCGGATGGACTTCTCCCGCCGCGCGTGCTCCGAGATCCGCCGAATCGGCAGATCCACTTCGATGAGACGTTTGGGGTGGGCAGGCATCCGGCATTATTTAGATGCCTTCTTCTTTCTGAGAACCTTTTTCGCCAATTTCTTTTTAGGCGGAGCAATTTTGGGCTTGAGCGTGGCCTCCGGCGCACATGGATGGAAGGACACCGATGGAAGCAGGAGCGGAAGGTAGGGACCTGTGGCCATGATGTTTCTCAGAACTTCGCGAGCCGTACCAAACAGGATCGATCCTCCGGTTGTCTCCATGAGCTGGCGAGTCTTCTCAGGGCCAAGCTCTTCGACCTTTGTTCCGAACCAACCCTGAAGAATGATGGAGAAATTGTAGGGGGAGTTTTTCTCGGCCCCTACATTTTGGCGAGCAATCAGTATCACTTTCCACATGTCTTCCTCATCGTTCCCATCGGTTTTGGGATCACAAACGCGGGTTTCCACTTGAAGGTCGGAGAACTCAAGAGCAATCTCGTCGTCGGGCCGATACTTCGGGTTGGAGGTGCATTGAACCTCAGTGACGAAGTAAGAATGAAGATCAAGTGGTGACAGGCGTGCTTTCATAAGCCGGGGATGGATTGGTGGAGTCGTCTTGCCACGTGGGGAAGGAGCGTGGCAAGGTGCGTTTGCGGAAGGGCTGAATTCTGGTTTGGCACTTCATGAAGTTCGGATGGCGGGAATCCAGATAGGTAGCGTCAATTCTTCCATCCATCAGGGCGTTCAACATCAGGTTCATGGAGCGCGACGGACGCTCCTTTCCCGTTTCCCAGCGAGTCCACGTCTTGGCGCCGAGTTGGAGGCGCTCGGAAATCTGCTGTTGAGTCCACCCTAACATCTCTCGCAATTCGCGAATCTGCTGAGGGCTCATCAGGCCCATGTAACGGGCCTTCACGGCGTCCAGTTTTTCCTCGGATTCTCCGGTCAGATAAATCTCCCCCTCCTCGTCCACCCATGCATCAACGGTCACCTCAATTGTTTCGGCAATCTGGTCACCTTCGATGCTAGGGATGTGGACTGGGACTTTGGTCTTGATGGCTTTCCAGCCTGGAACAGGTGGTTTCATAGATGCTTGTCTCCCTTATTGGGAACGTGCGCTGAATAGATGATGATGATCTCCCCACCAGAAGTGAGGTTGATTTTTCCGTAGAGGCGCACCCTTTGAAAAGTGAACCAAAATGCCCACACCTCGCCGTCTTCCCGCATGCCAAAAATCTGTTTTCCGGTGATTGCGGGGTCGTCGAGTGCCGAGGCCATTGCCTCGTTCCTATCATAGGGCCATGCATTGGGAAATCGGGCCTCGAATTCTACGCGGGGCCTGTGGTGAACAATGACCTTTCCTTTGTCACTGCTCCGAAGAATGGACGCGACTTTCTTCCGCCAAGAGGCAGGAATCGGCTGGGGTGGATCTTTGTCATGCGCCATAAGGTATCAATTGATACTAAAATTGCAAGCAGTCAATCTTGGCAAACGGTTTCCTTGTAGTCGTCGGCCCGTTCCCAGTCCGATGGGGAATAGACTTTGGGGTCTTCG
The DNA here is from genome assembly GCA_963976915.1 of uncultured Verrucomicrobiales bacterium. Classification (GTDB taxonomy): domain Bacteria; phylum Verrucomicrobiota; class Verrucomicrobiia; order Verrucomicrobiales; family Verrucomicrobiaceae; genus CAXBNA01. The sequence goes on along the minus strand of CAXBNA010000016.1, from coordinate 31,469 downwards.
TTCATTTTGGCCGATGGCCGCATTTTTAAACAAATGCTTCCAGGAGATGCGAAACGCAGCGCAATGGCCTTTCATCGGCAGGTCCTGAGGTTAGAGTTTCTGGAAAGCGAGCAGTTGTTGAATCTAAAAGATGCGGAGCGGCTCTGATACAATCGATTCAAAGCACGTGCTTCAATTCCGTCGCTAGCCAGCCAACAAACTGGTCCATTCCGAGTGTGTCATTGGGGTTGATGTTGAAGTTCGTGGTTCCTTTGTGGCGTTTCACCAGTTTGTGAACCTCCGGGCTGGCGCGATTCGCCACCAGCGTTTTCACCCTGAGAGAGAATTCGCTGCTTAATCCCAAGTACTCGCGTCCCAAATGGAGCGGCAGGTTGTTGCCGTAGTACTTGCACTCAGCTAGAAACTTCACCGCTGAGCAATCCGGGTCGATACTCTGTCGGCGGCAGCGTTTCGCAGCAGACCGTTTGAGAATGCAGAGATCCAATTCGTGCAAAACCTTCGACGAACCCAAGACACGGAGGCCATTCTGGAGTTCATACTTGGAGCCCTGATAGTCCACCACGACAAATCCCGGTGCAGACGCAGGATTGTAGAGGAGGCCGGGCCCCAATCGGAACCGTAGTGTGAAAGTGGCTTGGTCATTGGAGTTTCTTGGCGACAGCGTGGCACCAATGTTCCGCAAGGCACGCAAGGTGCAGCTCCAGACAAAAAGCTCGAAGAACTTGTCGGTCCGCGCGTGAGTCTGCACCATGGGGTTGGCACCCATCTGGCCTAGGCATTGATTGATCTCGGTGAGCAGTTCGGGACGCATGGCTGGGGGCTATTCATTTTCCTCATCTGCTCTCGCCTCCGCGAGCAGTTCTGAGAGTCTAGTGGGCAATAAGGTGTGTTTGACTTCCAACACGATGGCCGCTCCCTCTTCGTCGGACACTTCAACGGTGAATTGCCGCTCCGGGGAACGTCTGCGAGGTTGAGAGATTGTTTCTAGTGCGGTAGACGCCGTTCGTTCCCAAAACGCATGAATGTCGCAGAGGTACGTTTGCAAGGCGTTCAATGCGACATTCATCTCCTCAGAATCTGTTAGGGGTTCGATGCTCGTTGCTTTGAGACGCTTCTTTCCATCTCCATCCACGGTTTTGTGAACCGGGTTACCACGATTAATGGTTTCCGTGATCTCATCGGCGATCCATTTCAGACCGACTTCACGTTGACGAAGGGTCTTCAAGAGTTCTCGAACTTGTTCGTTTTGGGTGGTCATGGCTTCTCAATCGCATGTTGTTTCCGCCGCTGCGTCAAACTCATCGACAATTCTGAGATCCGGGAAGATTTCTCGCGCTCGCTTCTGAAAGTCTTCGTTGGAAAGGATTTCATACGTGACGCCTTTGAATGTAAGCCGGACCTTCATGTCCTTCACGAAGGATTCGGGGCTTCCGAAGCTTCTGAGGATCTGTTCTTCCAAGAAAGCCTGGAGGGCGTCGTCCTTCGGGGCCGGTCCCAGCGTGCCTACCCATGCGCCAGGCATCCTTTGCTTTACGGATGGAAGCAGTCGCTCTGTTAGCTTGCCTGCATTCTCTTTGATGACTCCATCCAATCTCTCTTTGAGGAGTGTCTGGAACTCTCCCACCTTTCCCCTCAAAACTTCGACTTCTCTCTCGAAAGCCTCTTTGTTGTCCCGGCGAATCACAGTGCCAAAGCCCTTCATGGATCTGAGGAATCTCTTGACGATTTTTTTCTTCAATGCGGAGACTTGTTTTTCCGAAAGGCCAGTGACCTCGTCCTTGATGTCGCGGTCGCCGATCACCTTGAAAGAGCTGCGGAGACGCTCCTGAAGATCTTCGTCCTCGGCCAGTCCGAAAAACTCCGGTGAAATACTGGCGGTGTGTTTGGATACATCGCATCCATCCAAATGGAACTCGACGAATTCCAACTGGGCATTGAAGACCCGAACTTTGCGAGCGATGTCAAACTTCACGGGAGGGTTTTTCGTCAGATCCTCCTGCGTTTGCTCAATCTCCGCCGCCGTAGCTGAATCCAAGCCCACCAATTGCTCCTCAGCCCCCTGTGGCCCAAGGCCCACGTCTCGTGCGACGGCCTCGGGAACACTCACCAACTCGATGGCGTTGGGGTGGTCAACCCGACTGGAACCGGTCTCGATAAGCAAAGGTGTCGGCGAGAAGATGAGCGTATGGTCGTCGCTGATCAAAAGACCAATGCGAACCCCCTCCTGATGCCGACAAATCAAGGTGCCGTGGTGGGATGCGGCCTCCTGTAGGCGCTTGAGCCCTTCCACCGTTCCGTAGCCCAACCGATAGACCTCCGGGTCCACATCCAAAATAACTGACCCTGATGCAGGCCCCATCCGCTTCCATGCGGAATCTACCGCCTCTGCAATGGGTATGGTCACACCCGGTGCCATGTACAGCCATCGGCGTTGCGCCGATCCGAGAAGCGCCACGATCTTTCCTTCGTTGGCGTTGGTGATAGAAGGGAGAATGGATGTCATGGGGAATAGACTTTGGGGTCTTCACGCATCTCGACCGGATGGTTCGGGTCATCGAGTCGAATCTTGTAGTGCTCAATCTTCACGATGGGCTGCCACGGCAGTCCCTCATACGGGTCCCGGAAGATGTTCAGGGAGGGCTCGGACGCGCAATGGAGCACCACGTAGAGCCAATAGTCCCTCCGCAGACGGCGGGCTGTGTTGTACTCATTGGAGGTGAGGGCGATGTCTCCGTCGTGGGAGCGTCCCTTGACCTCGATGAATCGCACGTCGAGGGCGGTCTTGGGGTCTTCCGGATGGGGCAAGCGTGAGATGAGATCAAAGCCCCGGTTCTCGGACTCCACGCTTTCCACTTCTCTACCTTGGGCGCGCTCGTGGGCAATGACGAAATCGACGGCGATGCGCTCGATCTCAGGATCGGGCACCATGGGCTTCACGCCGGGCTTGTCCCGATCCGGGTGAGGCAAGACCCAAGCCGTGCCGAGAAGCTGAATGTCCCCAATGGAGCACTGGCGCTCCTGTGCCAGTTCAGCACGACGATTCTCCAGCCGATGCCCGAGTTCCAACAGCTTGTCCTCGGAAATCTTGATGCGGCCGTCCAATCCGTGTTCGAGTGAGCCACCATCTTTTTGGAGGCAAAGATCGGCGTAGATACCGTTCTCGCGATTGATGATGGTGTTGAGGCTGATCTCGACGTGATCGGCAATGATCTTGACCTCATGCTCCCGCTCCGACTTCACCTCAGTCAAGAGGGGCACCAGCGCCTTTTCATAGAGCGCACTCTCAGCCTGATCGCGGTTGAGCAGGGTCACCCCCGGTGGAGGCGGTGCCGCTTCTTCGGGAGCGATGAGATCCAAAAACAAGGTCGGCTGCTTGATGACGGTCTGGCCGTCCAACTCTCCCTGCACGACGAACAGTCGCTTTTGAAGGGCATTCCCCCGACCATCGCGAATGGACGCCGAGAACACAAAAAGCTGGGCGGCCGTCTTACGTTGAACGTCAAAGAACACCGCACCCCGCGCCAAATGGGGCTGAACCCGCTCCCATGCCTCCTCCCTGACGGTCTCGAACAATGGATGGCCGGGAGTTACCCATTCGTGCGTGCCGTCGCTCTTCAAGAGGTTCTTGTCGAAGATGACGGCTCCGTATTCCCGCCCCAATTTGCCATGCCGACGCTCCAAGCGCTCGCCCGTCGGCCACAGATGCCTGGGAATGCGGCCCACCTTGTAAACGTGGTCGTGGTCCCGGTGTGCCTTGGGCGACAGCCCCACCTCGGTGGACGCCGCGAGAAAGAAGTCCTCAATGACTTCGGGAACCAATCGACGCTCCCGTGCCTGTGCTGATTTTCCAAGAATGGCCGAGAGATTCAGTTCCCGCTTGGCCAAGCCCTCCAAGGTCGAGTGGGTGATGCTCTCAAACCGGGTTCGATCCACGCTCTCAACAATGCGTTGTTTGATCAGATCCTCCGTCATCTGGTTGTGTGCGTACATCTGACGCAGCATGCGTTCGAGTTCGTTGGACGGGAATACGTCCCCAAGGACATTGAACACCACTCCAGTGCGGTGCGGGTCCAAGTCCTCCTGGATAGCTTCAATGCGCTCAAACAGTTTGTGCAGCACGCGCCCCTCTCGGGTGTTGGTGGAGACAAAGTTGAAGATGAGGCAGTCCTTCTCCTGCCCATACCGGTGAATCCGCCCCATTCGCTGCTCCAAACGCACGGGATTCCAGGGGATGTCATAATTGATCATCAACCAACAAAACTGGAGGTTAATACCCTCTCCAGCGGCCTCGGTAGCGATTAGAATTTGGGCCGACTCACGAAACTCCCGTTCTGCGTAAATCCGGGTTCCAGGGGTGTCGCGATCCCCAATCTTCATGCCGCCATGAATCATGGTGAGCTTCAAGCCCCACTCCCGGAGCTTGCCAACCGGGCGACCGTCCTTCCCGTCTCCCGCAAGGTAATCCAGCGTGTCCTTGTGCTCCGTGAAGATCAGCAATTTCATGTCGGGCTGGGAAAAGAGCCCCTGTTTGATCAGCAACCCCTTTAGTGCGGTGAGCTTGACCTCAATCTCCTTCTTCTCCAAGTCGGTGGCCACTTGGATCAGTTTGCTCAGGTCTTGAATCTCCTGACGAAGCAGCGCTGGATCAACGCTGACGACGACTCCTTCCAATTTCGCCATAATGCCAGCTTGCTCCTCATCCTCCAATTCGTCGAAGTCGTCCGGCAAGCGGCGTTCGATCTGGGACCGAAGGTAGCCTTCGGGATCTTCCAGAATGCGTTCCCGCTTGTCTCTCATGCGTTCCAAGCTTCGCCGAACCGCGTAGAGGCTGGAGGCAAACCGGCGCTGAAGCATGGCCATCGTGAAAGCCAAGGCACGACCCCGTGCCGAATCATCAGCTGCGGCCCGAATTGACTGGTCTTCCACATAGCGAGTGAGACGGTCGTAGAAATCAAGCTCCTCATCGCTGATCTCAAAGGAGCTGGTGGTCACATTTCGCTTCGTGAACAGTTTCTTCACGATGCCGGTCTCCGGTTCAGGGAAGGCCACCAGCGCCTCTTTGACCCGTCTGAGATAGAAGGGTGCCTCATGCGTCTCCATGGCCTTCTCAAGGCTCTTGACGTCGCCGTAGACATCCTTGTCGAGAAGTTGCAGGAACAAGCTGAAATGCGCCGGGTCGCCTTTGTGCGGAGTGGCGGTCATCAGTAGAAAGTGATCCGTCATCTCGGAGAGTCGTTCCCCAAGCTGATAGGCCAGCGTCTTTCGATCCGAACTCTGGGCGCTCATTTTGTGAGCCTCGTCCACGATGATCAGGTCCCAGTTGCTTCGGAGGAGTGACTCCTTAGCATCCTCAATGCGCGACACCCAAGACACCGAGGTCACGACCTGATCCTTTTCCTGCCAGGGGTTGGAGCCGTAGTTGGCCCTGAGCACATCGCCTCGGATCACCTCAAAATTTTCCCGGAACTTTTCCTTCATTTCTCGCTGCCACTGGAAGGAAAGGTTCGCTGGCGTGATGATCAGGATTCGTTTGATGAGTCCGCGAATTTTTAGCTCTTTGATCAACAACCCCGCCATGATCGTCTTCCCGGCTCCAGGATCATCCGCCAAAAGGAAACGAATGCGGGGGAGTTTCAGGAAGTAATCGTAGACGGCCTCCAACTGATGCGGAAGAGGATCGACTCGGGCAATCGAAAGCGAGAAGTAGGGGTCGTACTCATAGGCGAGGCCCAAGCGCAACGCCTCGATCCCAAGACGAAATTTGCGGGCGTCGCCATCGCAAGCCCCCACATCGGGAGCAACGCTCAGCGATGCAATCTGATCGTGACTCAAGACCTGATCGAAAAAGAGACCGCTCTGGGTTCGCTGGCCAATGATGCGCACATCCTGTCCCAAAGGCATGGCCACTGTCACCCGAATCGGCTCAGGAAGGGACGGCCCTCTGAGCACGGTGTTGGGTTGGATGGATTCTGGGGACATAGGCGGTCGGATTAGATTCAACGTGGCGGGGTCGAATCACAAGACCAACGTTGAAAATTGCCTGACCGCCAGGGTGAAATCGGTGAGGGGAGCGGCAGGCTCATTTCCCGATGCTACCGATCAACCTCTGGCTGCTGAGACACAATCCAAGCGTACCTCTTTGATCGGCGTCCTTTAACCCAACTGGCGTCAACGCATCTGATGATCTCGTCCCGAACGAAGCGCTTAATGATCTCGTAGGCAGATTGGGTCGTGACACCGAGGCGCTTTGACAGATCAGGACCACTTATGGGGAAGCTCTTGGGGCTGAGATTCGCAAAGTTTCGGATGATGACGAATGCTGCCTTCGAAGAAGAGTGAGACTGCTCTTTCATGCGATTCTTTTCGCCTTCATTAAGTTTTGGGAGAACGTTCTTCTCGAAGGAATAGCGAAACAGGCCCTGCGCTTCGATCAGATGCGCTTCCAGCGGGGTCCCAGGCGAGGGCGCCGCCTCTTTGTAGAGCGCCTCAGCCGCGCCGAGCAGAGTCTTTTCACTGAAATGGTAGACTCCCTCTCCCATCATGGACAAGGTTTGGTTGTGGCGTGTCGAGGGAGACCGAATGCGATACTTCTCAAGCAATTCGACCAATAAGCGATGACGGCAAGGCCGCTCTGCGTCAGCTGCTTCTCCGGTGTGCAACCCTGCATTAAACAATGAAAGAGATTTCTCTTTTGTGAAGGGATCTAGAGAACTCCAGAACGAATCATCAAGATTGTGGCTGTGAACCAATCCGACTGACCAATCTCCACGTCCCAAATGGAAGGTGGCCGGGTTGGCTCCCCCTGGAACCCGGATGAGTTTTGCTTTCCCCGTGGAGCCTGCTGCTGACGTGATTTTGCAGGGATACTCCTCGAATGGCTGACTGAAATCGATGCTTTCGGTCATTGGACGAACCACCCTCCTCCACTCCTCAATGCCCATCGGCATTTTTGAAATCAGCCACAAGTGCCAACCCCTGCCCGAGTCCTCAACCAAATAGGAGATGCCTTGTGAGTGAAGCTTGAGAGCTTCGCGGATGAAACCTCGAATGTCTCGCAAGACATGAACATCATGGTGAGCCGGCGATGCGTTTGGTGTGTGGGAGTCAACGGCATGAACATCGATGTCGAATGCATAGAAACTCGACCGCTCCCGGTGAGTCACATTGGACCCCACCATCACGCAGTAAGGTCGATCCGGTACCCCAACGACGGAATCCCAAGTGGAGGCCACACACTCTTCAAACGTTTTCCGTTTGTTCGCTACATACGTTGGCTCGCCATCCTTTGAAGTGAACGCATGACCGAAACGAGGATCGTTTATATCACCGTGCAGGTGGCAACAAAGTTGATGTATTTGATCTTTGGAGAAACACTCGTGAATCGCCAAGGGTCGCAACTGTGAGCCAGGGAGATCGCCTTTGCGGGGGCGGGGCGAGGGATTGGATTCTGGAGAGGGAGCGCACGATCTCCGTTGGCATTGCGACCTCGCGGTTTGGGGCGGGATCTGAGAGGCGTCTGGATTGACAAACAGATCTGGATCGCAACTGACAGAGCCAAGCCGAGTCACATCGCCACATCTGGGGCGAAGCGTAATCGAATGTTGCTCCCGGAAATGTGCTTTTACTGCTCCAAACGATCTCTTGTGATAATCGAAGCTGTCCTCAATGGGAACGAGAGCCTGAACGCCTGTGCCACTTGCTGACACCCACGCTGCAAGAACATGGCTGTCCGGTCTGAGTCGATCTCGAAGGGCTGCGGCCTCAGAAAGATCGGCCTGAGCATCGATCTCCACTTGGAGCAACCCAGTGTGATCGGCGAGGTCTTTCCGCTTTCGACCCCCATTGGTCGTCTTTGCCGAAGCGAGGAAGGCAGGAAGCTTCTTGATTGCCTTTTCACGCGCCGGTCCAGACAGTGACCGAATATGGCTAATCTGGGATTGCCAAAGCCCAGATTGGATATGTCTTAGCACTTTGAGGATGGGCTCATTTTCCCCTTCATGGCCGATCTCATAAAACCAACCACATTCGATAGAGTGTATGTCCATACTGGGTCGCCTTACATGTTGCGCGACCGCTGATTGTCGATACTCTGATGGTACTCCTACTCATCAGGGCGCTCGTTGGCTGACTGTCAGCGGGCGCTTTGTTTTAAGGATTCGATGAGGCAGCTTTTTTGGCTTTGCGAGGGCGATACGGCGACGCCTTCCGGGCTTCAATGCGATGGCGCTGAAGAAAGTCCTCCAGATCGGATCGCAGAAACCGAACGTAGCCGCGCCGCTCGATCACGGGGATCACTTTGGCGGCGCGCCAGTCGTCCAGCGTGCGGGGTGCAATGCCGAGGAAGTCGGCAGCTTCCGCCTTGGTCAGAAGGCGGTCTGATGCGGTCGTTTGAATGGGTTCTTGGGCCATGGCGGCAACGAATCATTCAAGGGTCCAGAACCCCGATTGGCGGCTTGTCACAGCTGAAACCCCCGTTTTCCAAGGGTGCAGGAGGGCAGAATCCGAGTTGTCACAGCTGAACTGCCCCAAATGGAAGGGTGGGGATCGGAAATCTTACCGATGTCACAGCTGAAACCCCCGTTCAGGAGCCTCAATCGCAAAACCTCGATCAAGCGGAAACTGCTATTTTTTGCCTTTTTTCGCAGGCTTCCGTTTGGAAGTGCGAGGCTTTTTGCTCTTCGCTTGCTTCACGATTTTAACGAGATCCGGAGAATCTACCCCACCATACTTCCCGGCCTCAGCCAGCGTCTTCTTCTCCTTGGCCTTCGCGCCCTTTTTTCCGGCTTCCTTGAACTCATTGCTCTCACGGTTCCATTTTTGCCGAAGTGCTTCACCTCTCTCCTCATAGAATGCTCGGATTTTTCGACTGAGGTTCCAAGCCTGCCGACAATCCCGTTCCTGGCACATCAGCGAATCTATCACTGCATCAGAAGGTTTCTGTTCAAACTCCTCTGCCAGGAAAGCATGCAGGTAGCGACGAATCATGCGCGTTTGCGATTTGGGAAGTGTGATCTTTTCAAGAACTTCTCCAAAGGTGAGACTCGTCTTGCCGAGTTTTTGGGCAACACGCTGATAATGCGGTTCCCATTTCACGTACTGTTCTTCGAGCTTGGCTTCTTCCTCTTCGGCGGCTCTGAACTCACTAGCAACCTTCATGGTTTTCTCTGTGCTCTTGACTCTCCAAGGCCGCCTCTTCCCTTCGGCTAGGTCCACTAAAATGGACGCGCGCGCCAACGCCTCCTCAGCGATGACTTCAAAGTGGGTCAAGTCTTTCTGCTTGTGGGGGTAGGGTATTGGAAGGGACCCAAGATAGACATGAAAGTCGGTAGGCCGCTTGAGCGTCCGTCGCAATGTTGACGGATCAATCTCAAGATAGTCGGGAGGCAAGTCCAATGGAGGTATCCACTTTGCGGCAATCTTTGCGATTAGTTCGGCTCTTTCGTCGATGTCCCGAACATCTCTTTTTTCCTGAGGGGAATCGTTGGGTTTCGAGGGGTCCATGGTTGTGGAAGTTCCACCTGAATTGATTGCGCTACCACTGCGAAGTGTCGCAAAAGTTCGCTAGTGTGAAATTCAATCACTCGTTGTCAGACCATCTTGCCATGAATGGGAATGCAGCTCTACATCACCGATCCTGATCCTTGGACACGGTTCATCAACTCCATTGGCCCTTAGTTCACCGGATGTTGGCGGAACGCAGTGCATGCGTCTCACTTGCGTCGCTACGGGAGTGCAGGAAATTGGAAGAAGGCATCGCCTACTGGGATGCTTTGGACTACTTCGGTCAGTGTGTTCTCGGTTGGGCGGATCCGTCGCATGGAATGCGGTGGTGGTATGCCAAGGGATGTAGGCTCACAGGTAATCCGTGGCTTGATCTAATAACCCGCCATTGGAACGACCGAGGGCACTCGGCTAAACGCTATCATCTCTGGGTAGATGTCGATCTAACCTGCGTGCCCAGTTCGCACGGAATCCGTTCAAATTTAACCAGGATTGCTTTGCAATCTCTCTCCCTTTATTCCTCCTGTTCCGGACGCTTCGGCTTCCATTCCCGAGACAGCTTCTGAGCCTCGGCAATTTGTTCAGGCGTCATCCTCTCTTCAATAATCCCTCGGTTTGTGGCTGCATCTTCGTGGCCTTGTGCTGCAGCCAAATTATACCAATTGTATGCGTTAACGTAATCCTTTGGGACGCCTCTGCCCTGAGCGAGCTTTGTTCCCAAGTTATACTGAGCACTGGCATCTCCCTGCTCCGCTGCCAAACGGTACCACTTCACCGCCTCGACATCATTCTCCGGGACGCCTTCACCCTCAGCGAGCATTGCTCCCAAATTATTCTGAGCAACGGCTAATCCCTGCTCCGCCGCCAAGCGGTACCACTTGACCGCCTCGACATCATTCTTTGGGACGCCTATGCCATCAGCGTACATTTCTCCTAGACCACACTGAGCAACGGCTAATCCCTGCTCCGCTGCCAAACGGTACCACTTCACTGCCTCGACATCATTCTTCGGGACGCCTTCACCCTCAGCGAGGGTTACTCCCAAGTTGTACTGAGAAAAGGCGACTCCCTGCTCCGCCGCCATGCGGAACCATTTGACCGCTTCAACATCATTTTTCGGAGCTCCTTTGCCTTTGGCGAGACTTACTCCCAAATTATGCTGAGCACCGGCATGTCCCTGCTCCGCTGCCAAACGGTACCACTTCATCGCCTCGACATCATTCTTCGGGACGCCCATGCCGTTGGCGTACATTCCTCCTAAATTATTCTGAGCAGCGGTATGTCCCTGCTCCGCCGCCAAACGGTACCACTTCACCGCCTCGACATCATCAATCTTCGGGACGCCTATGCCTTGGGCGTACATTCCTCCCAAATCATACTGAGCGCTGGCGTCTCCCTGCATTGCACGAAGAAGAAGGTCATCTTCCAACTTGTCGTCCGCAAGCGCGGTCAAATGAATCGAAGCAGCAACGACAACCATTAACACTTTAAATGCGCTCATCCCCAATTCCTAAATCCCGGTTGGCAGTCACTCAATATTAAACCGGCGAGAGTCCGAGCAAGCAATTTGCCATAAAGACCGTCTGCAGGCGCAGTCCCGCCTCGCGACCGTCGATCTGTGCGCCAAAAGGGCTTGGTCTCTCGACCGTTGCCAGATGATCCCATCGCTCGTGGCTTGTGGACGTGTTTGACCGTGAGTTTGGATGGCTGGGTCTGTTTCGAAGGAGTCGTGTGATGGGACGGTGGTTTCAAGGGAAGCACAGCGTCCACAAGGCAGGCAACCCGATGGGGCGAAACCCAACTAATGCGACTCTATCGCAATAATATCAGGATGCCTTGAGACTCGGAAACGGGTGGATGTTGCTCTTCCCGGTTCGGCGTTGGGGCTTGATCTTCCAGTATTCGGTCACCGCTTCTGGTCGGACAAGATTCTGGTAGTGCGTCCGCACCACGGTCGGGCTGTTCCCCATCTCTTCCGCCACTTGGGCCGCGTTCTTGACCTGACCGATTCTGTAGCTGCCGTAGCTGTGACGCAGCACATTGACCTCCCACTCGATGCCAGCCGTCTTTGCCGTTTCCCCCAGATCCCGCCGATAGGCGTCTTCTGTGATGCCGAGCTTGCCCGGTGTCTTCACGCAGATTCTCAACCATGCCACCGCGTTTGGCTGGAGTTCGATGGTTCTCCGGCGATTCGTCTTGGTGACCTCACTGGGAAGCTCCACGCATGGCGTCTTGGTATCCAAGTGGATGTGCGCCCATGTCAGGCGCTCTGCCTCGGCTCTTCGCACCCCGGCGAAGGCTTGGAGCACCAGCAGGGGCAGCAGTGGGTCAGGAGCCGCCTCCAGGACGGCGGCGAGGGCGTCGGGCGTCAGAATCTTTGGAGCCCCTCTCACGACCTTGGGTGATTCGACACGAACCACGGGATTCACGAGAATCCGCCCCTGCTTGATCCCAAGGGTGAAGATGCTTCCAATCGCCCGGCGATAGTTTCCAAACGTCACCGCACTGATGGGCATGCCGTGAATCCATTGCTCGATCTCCGAGGACTCGACTTCAACGGCCAATCGCTTTCCGAACTCTTTCCCGAACCGGTTCAAGTGCTGCTCCAAGTCCCGCAGGTGCCGTGGTGCGCTCTTCTTCTTTTGAGCCTGTAAGATTCGGGCATCAATCAAATCCTGAATCGTCGCGTCGAAGGTGTTCTTCTCCTTGGCCTCGATGGCAGTATTGATCAGATCCAGCAAGGTGATGCTTTCCCGTCGCTCCGCTGCCCAAACCCGAAATCGAATGAGGGCGGCCCGCTCTTCCTCGGTGATGTGGGCGTGCTTCGCTCCGTGGTCAGAAACCTCGGCCTTTTTCTCGGCGGCTACACCCTTGGCTTCCTCCTTGGTGTCGAAGTAAGCCTTCCTCCTCACCGTTCGCCCATCTGGAAGCACCTCGGGATAGGTGACCATGTACTTGTATCTGGGGTGCTTAACACTCCGAAGGGACACCTTTTCGCGCATACCCACAAGTCACCGCGAATGGGCAAAAGTCCACAAAAAGTGGATACAAAACGGATACACCGGAATGAATCCATTGATTATGCGATAAACTCAACGGGCTTAAAATCTGCCGGAGGGTTTCCTCCTTGTCGGTTCGAGTCCGACCATCGGTACCCTGAATCAAGTTGGTTCGGGTTGCGATGGCCGGTGGATCGAATCAATGACCACCGCCCTTCTCGGCACCGAGGCCGGTGTGGGCGCGGACTTTGAACTCGACGAACTTGGTCTCAGCTTCGGGGTCCTTGGTGATGAGGGAGCCGATGATGGCGGCGAGGAAGCCGAGCGGGATGCTGACGATGGCGGGATGCGTCAGCGGGAAGATTGCCTTGGCCTGAATGAGGTGTCGGCCCTTGGTCATGGTTTCGGGATCGATGCCCATGATGCTGGGGCTGAGGATGATCAGGATGATGCTCGAGAGCAGACCAACGGTGAGGCCCGCGACGGCTCCCGTGGTGTTGAACTTCTTCCAAAACACGGACAGGACGATGGCCGGAAGGTTGGCACTGGCGGCGACGGCAAAGGCGAGTCCGACCAGGAAGGCCACGTTCATGGTTTGAAGTACAATGGCCAGCCAGATGGCGATGGCGCCGACGACGAAGGCGGTGATTCGGGCGACGCGGACTTCTTCGCCCGGAGCGCGTTCTTTTCCGTGGTGGATGACATTGGTGTAGAAGTCGTGGGCGAAGGAGGTGCTGGCACTGATGGTCAGACCGGCGACGACGGCGAGGATGGTGGCAAAGGCCACGGCGGAGATGAAGGCGAAGAAGACCTCGCCACCCAGAACTTCGGCGAGTTGCGGGGCGGCCATGTTGCCATCGACGATGTTGGCGGGGGTGAGAATGGTCGCCGCGCCAAAACCGAGGAAGGTGGTGAGGATGTAGAACAGGCCAATGATGACCATGGCCCACATCACGCTGACACGGGCCGTCTTGGCGTCGGGCACGGTGTAGAAGCGAACCAGCACGTGGGGCAGCCCCGCCGTGCCGAAGAGAAGGGCCATGCCCAGAGAGACCAGGTTGAGAGGTCCCCAGGAGTCGACCGCCGCGCCGAATTTCATGCCGGGCTCAAAGAAGTCTCGCGTGACCTCGGTCCCGGTCTTTGGATCGACGTAGGTGACATTGGCGATGGCTTCGAAGAACTTGGCAAAGCTGAAGTCGAATTGTTTCAGCACCAGCATGCTGAGGAAAATGGTGCCTGCCATGAGGAGCACCGCCTTGATGATTTGGACCCAGGTGGTGGCCAGCATGCCGCCGAACACGACGTAGATGATCATCAGGGCACCCACGGCGATGATCGCGACGTTGGGCGGTACGTTCGGCAGAAGGAGCTTCATCAAACCACCCGCTCCGATCATTTGGGCGATCATGTAGAGAGTGGACACTGTCAGCGTGCTCAGGCTGGCCACGGCGCGCACAGGGCGGGGTTTCATCCGGTAGGCCAGCAGGTCGGCCATGGTGTACTTGCCCGCATTGCGCAGCGGTTCGGCGACGATGAAGAGCACAGTTAGGTAGGCGACGAGAAAGCCCACCGAGTACATGAAGCCGTCGTATCCGAAGAAGGCGATCATCCCGGAGATGCCGAGGAAGCTGGCTGCGCTCATGTAGTCTCCCGCGACGGCGAGGCCGTTCTGCCAGCCGGTGATGCTGCGTCCTGCGGCGAAGTAGGCGCTGGATCCGGTGGCTTTTCTCGCGGCCCAGAAGGTGATGCCCAGCGTTGCTGCGACAAAGAGCAGGAACATGGTCAGGGCGACGAAGTTGTTTTTCGTTCCCACTTCCGTGGTGATTTCAGCCGCGAGCGGCAGGAGGGAGGCGAAGGGAGCTGGGGTCATGAATTGAGTCGGAAAAAGGCTGGGTCGAGAGGCTCGTGGTGGAAGCGATGAGGTGTGGAGACGCGTGCGCAGGCTACTTTTCGAGCAGCTTGGCCGCCCGGCGATCCCATCCGGCGGCGACTTTCATGTAGATGGCCGCGAGAATCCAGGCCATGAAGAATTGGGAGAGCGCAAAGGCATAGGCCCAGTTCATCCCACCAAAGGCCTCCTTCTTCATCAGATCGGGATACCATCCGACCAGGATCAGGAGAGCAAAGTAGTAGACGACGAAGAAGATGGTCGCCGGAATGACGAAGCGTGCTTTCGCCTTCAGGAGCGCTTCAAAATCGGGGCGATGCTCGATCTCCTCCCACTTGGCGTGTTCAGAATCGGTGTGCGGGTCGGAATGGGGAGAACTCATGAAGCGGCCAGACTAGGAACCGACGCAGCGATTGGCAAGCCCGGACGTGGAAATTACCGCTTCCGTGGCCACTTCCGGTCACCCCTTCTTCTTGGCGGGCGGCGGCGAGAGGTCCGGCAGCTTGCTGGCGAGCCCGCGATCCGAGTCTTTGTCGAGGTATTGGGCCAGAGTGGGATCGGAAGACCAGACCAGAACGCGATCCGTGCCGTGGAGCACTTCCACCAGTGTGCCCCGGTAGCTGACTTGGGTTTTCTTTCGACGTTTGTCCTTCGCCGAAAGCCCATCCAAATCGTCGGCAGGTGGCTTGTAGAACTTTTCCGGCGCAGTCCATGCCTCGATCAAGACGCGTTCCGTGGAGCGCAGCTTGAGTTTTTCTTTGCGCTCGGCCATCCGGTAATGCTCTCGCTTGATGTCCGTGACGCCGATGAGGGTGCACACGACCTCCACCTCCGTCGGATGATGGGACAGATTGAAAATCTCGACTCCGTAGCCCCATTTGTAGTCGTTTCGTTTGGAGGGCGAAGACAGGAGACGACCACCGAGGGTCAATTCGGGGATCTCGAACATCGCGGCACCTGCTGCTTCGGCTTCGGCCTTCCACTTGGCCAGGTGCTCCTCTTCGGTCTGACCGACCGCGTTCGTTTCGACGACTTCCACCTTGGGGCCTTTGTCAAAGGCTCGTTGCTCGGTCATTTCTTCGATTTCGTGAATGATCGAGTCGAGTTGGGTGGCGAAGGCCAACTGACGTTGGGTGAGTGTCCCGTCCGATGGCGGGGTGCTGCCCTCGACGAACATGTGAATGTTGGAAAGGTCCTTGGAGAGTCGGGGAACCCGTGAAAGGGGAACGGCGTAGTCGAACTTCACCTGCTTGCCGGTGTGCATGCCTCGCGTCACCGCTTTGTGAAACTTTCCCTCGTCATCGAAGAGACCCATCAGTACGGCCTGTTCCCACATGCGGACGATGTTGGAGATGACGACGGCGCGCTGAACGTGCCCGACATTGGGCTGGAGTTCGAAGGATTGTTCCAGCAGGCCCCGGGGTTTGGGCCCGTTGCTGCTGGCGCTGGCGTGCACGGCCTCAAGGACGGCGATGGCCTGCTTTTCCAGCTTGGCGAAACTGCCCGGCTCCGCCTTCTTGCTCAGTCCCTGCGGCTTGAGTTGTCGGATCAGTTGCTTGGCCAGCGGGCTGTTCACCGCATGGCTCGGCGACACGAAAACGCTGCCCAAAACCAGCACAGAGAGGAGAAGGAGAATACGCACCTGAACAGGCAACCGGAAATGGACCTTGCCGTAAAGCCAATTTGGGTCGTCGCGGCGACAAAGTAACCACGTGCGTGCGCACCCCGGAGGTGGCTGCCTCGTCGTCAAGCCAAGGCATTTCCGCACTCTGACGATTGCGCCTACCCTACAAGTGAAGTCTTGGACGTTACCGAACCATGAGGTAGTGCTTCACCTTGCCGGTCCGTTGCTTGTTGGTCAGCATCGGGAGATCCAGATGGAAAAGGTGGCGCAACGCCAATGTGTGCTCCTTGAGCGCTTCCCGGGCGGCCTTTTGCAAAGACTGCCACCGATGCCAATCGTAGTCCGGTGCGTGGGTGATGTGGCGGAGGAGGCTGAGCCACTCGACATAGGCCCGTGAAATATCGCCGGGGGCCACACCCCGCCGCAGTTCCTGAAACTCAGGGCTGGCGGGGTGCAGAAGTGTGTCGAGCAGTTCCGCAGCCCCTTCTCCGTAGTCGATGGGAAGGCCCTGCTCGAGGTAGCCGTGGTAATGAACGTAGCCATAGGCCCCGCGACAGACGGCGGCGAGGCGCTCAGAGCCACAGGGGACAGGGAGTTCGAATTTCGAGCCCGAACGAAGATTGGCGAGGTGGGAAACAAGTTCGTCCGTTGGGTAACTCTCGTCTTCCAAGGCCGCCGCCACCGCCAGGCCTTCACCGTGGTGGAAGAAGGAAAAAATCTCCCCGCGTCGTGTCGGGACCCCGTCCGCATCGATCAGGCCAAGCGACCGCCATGTGTGAATGGGCGACCCAGAACGCGGTGTGCGGGCCGGAATGGCGTCCGCGCTGCCGGTGAGGCGGACTTCGGTGTCATGTCGCACGGTGATCGTCCGTTCCTGTGGCGACCAAAGCCATCGCTCATGGGTGTCTTGATAAACGGGCACCGCAACATCTCTGAGATCGAAAACGGCGAGCATCAATCCGCTGGCCTCCGCAACGCCAATCCATTGAGGGAGTGAGGATTGCCCCGCCCCCTCGATTTTCTGGAGAATCCAGGTTGCGAGCGTTTCGCCATGGAGCACCTCCACCTCTTCGAGCGTCAAGGTGTGCTGCTGGCGCGGCAGCCTGAGAAGTTTGCGGAGGGCCTTGGTTGGCCGGATGACTCCCGGCTCATTTTCGATCATCGTTCCCAGAGGAATCTGAATCCCGTAGCGTGTCTGACCGGCGTCGGGCGCTTCGCCTTTGAGAAAGGGTCCCAGTTTGCAGACTCGACCCACGCCTTGGGCGATGGGGGCGACAAAGCTCGCCATGGTCAAGGGTGGAGCGATGTGATCGGGCGTTGCGAGCATCGTCTCCCTGAGAGGCTTGGAGGTGGCGGGCTGCTTGGCAAACGGTTCCCATTCGCCGGACGAATTGAGAATCTGCTTTTGGGTCGCCTCCAAGCCAAACATCGCCCGCGCCTCCTCCAAGGCATGCCCCGGAAGCGAGTTGTCCGGCTCTTCGACTTCCAGTCCGAGAAGCGGCGGTGCCTTGGCAAACAATCGATTGGCGAACCCTTCCGCCGCTGTGAACGGGTTTTCGTCGCGCAGGGCCGCGTGCTTCATCACTCGCAAAAACATGGGCCATGCGAGCACGCTGCTGCGGTGCAGCCGGGCAGCGCGGGCATCGTGGATCGTTGGCCCTTGGCGATTCGTGATCACCCAGCCTTTTTCATCCAAACCCCGTCGACCTGCCCGGCCATACATTTGGAGCAACTCGTCGGGGCTCAGCCGATGCTCTGCCGTGCCGTCGTGGAAGGTGGTTGCTGCGACGTGGACACTGCGGACGGAGAAATTGATTCCTGCTGCGAGTCCCATCGTTGCCACAATGACGCGCAACTGCCCCGCCTTGGCCAGCGGTTCGATGACGCCCGCCCTCGCCGCGTACGAGAGTCCACTGTGGTGGTAGGCGATCCGTTTCTCCAGCAGTGCGCTGAGTTCCTTCCCACAGGCTGCGCGCTGCTCCTGTGTCAGCGAAAGCGGCTCGCCTTGTGGCAAATCATCCGCCAAGCGCCGGGCGATGGATTGGGCGTCCTTGCGTCGTGGCGAAAAGATCAGCAAGGGGGCGAGGTCGGCGAGCAGGACCGACGCGGCGAACTTTGGCCAGAAGGTCGTGAAGTGCCGGGACATTCGCTGTGGCAATGCCTCCCAAGGGGCTTCCTCCAGTGGCACTGGACGTTCTGCCGTGGTGACGACCCGCGCGTCCCGACCCAGACGGATCAGCCAGTCCGCCACATCTTGGGGATTGGCCACCGAGCCGCTCAGCATCAGCAGTCGGCAGTCGGGTGGTGCCAGCGCGACCGCTCCTTCATAATGACTGCCGCGGGCGGCGTCAGCGATCATTTGATACTCATCGATGACCAACAGCGCGGGAGCATCGCCGCGCATCAAGCGCTCCAGTTGCGTCTCCAAGGTCGCCACCACGACCGGCGCCCCGACATTCTCCGAGACGTCGCCGGTCGCAATGCCCACCTCCCAGCCGGCGTCCTTCCACTCGGCATATTTGTCATTGGCCAAGGCGCGTGTCGGCACCGTGTAGACCGCCTGACCATCCAGATCCCCCGACTGGTGCAACAGCTCGAAGATGTAGGTTTTTCCGGCACCTGTCGGGGCGCTCACGATCACATCCGCCCCCTCGCGCAGCCATTGAACCGCTTGATGTTGCCAAGTGTCTGGAAGTTTGAGCTGATTGAGAGAGCCGAGCACGGGAAATGAATTGAACCGCACCAAGGTAACGAACCCAATGCGCTGCGCGACACTTCATCTCAGCGAATCCGGGAGTTCGGGCCCGAGTGGGCCTTTTGAGTGATGTGACGAATCAGGCACTTGTGGTCTTGTGGTTGTGAGGGATGGAGGGTTTTTCCTTCCATCCCAGTGTCACTGTCGTTTTTGAATCCATCGACACGGACCCTGTCCGATGCCACGGGCAGGGTAGTGTTCGGCGTGCGTGCGCGCTCTTGGCCGGTGGTGACCGTGGCTGGGTTTGGCGCGGGTTACTTGGTGATGTACAACGGCTGGGTGCAACTATGCTGGCTGGCTGCGGGGCTGGTTTTTGTCGCGATGACGGTTGGCCTGCGATGGATCTTGGAAGCGTGGGTGAGGGATGGCTGGCTGCGGTCGGTGGCGGTACTTTTGGCGGGGGTGGTGGTTGCGTCGGGCTTGGTCACGCAGGATTCAGGAGCGGACTTGGGGAAAATGATGGAGCGTGTGAGCGGTGCGGGCCTGCTCTGGATCTTGGCGGCGCTGTGGTGGCGGGTGGGATCGAGGCCGGAGGAAGTGGCGCCGCTGGCGAAGTTGATGGTGGCGGCGGGCTGTGTGGCCGGAATTGCAGGTTTGGTGGGGTTCTCCCCGCATCTGCTGGGGAGCTACCAGGGCCATCGGTTGCAGAATCCTTTGGTCTATGGCGGGCTGAATCCGGTGTGCACCGCGCTGACGGTCGGCTTTTCGGGTATGTGGGCGGCGGTGATGGCCGTTCGAGCAGGGAGGGAGGCGGTGGCGAAGCGCGGCTCAGGTGGGCTGTGGGCGGGGTGGTCGTACTGGCATGCGGCTCAAGGGCTGATGCTGGTGGCGGTTTTTTTCACGCTGAGTCGAGGCGGTGTCTTGGCGTTGGCAGCGGGTCATGCAGTGCTTTTGGGCGTGTGGGGTTGGCGGCGTGTGTGGAAGACCCTGGCGGTGACGGCGGCTGCGGCGGTGGTGTTTTTGGTGGTGGGGACGCTGCGGACGCCGGGCGCGGATGCTGCCGGGGGCAGTGTGGCGACGTCGATGGAGCGTTTGGAGCAGGGACCGGTGGCACGGATGATCCAGCGGGGGGATAGCAGTCGCCTGAGCATTTATCAGGCGGGCGTTGCGGCGTTGCAGACGCCTCGGGATCTGCTTTTCGGCAAGGGGCTGTGGATGGATGACGATTGCTGGAAGTGTGGACTGCCCTCCAATCCGGATCATCTGCACAGTGCATTTGTGGCGGCGCTGGTGCAGGGTGGATGGCTGGGGTTGGCCGGCTTTTTGGGGGTGCTGGCCTGGGGGATGCGGAGGCTGCTCTGGCTGGCGCGTCGGGGAGACGGGGTGTGGCTGGTGCTGGCGGCGTTTGGAGTGGCAGGTCTGGTGTTTGATGGTCAGAGCCCGTTCTCGCTGATGACAATGCCGCGCTTTGAGGCGCTGATTTTGTGGATGCCGCTGGCCTTGGGTTCGGCCGCGTACCTGCGGGAGCGTCAGAAGGAAAAGCCGACGGTGATGTGAAGCATGCCGCTGGTTTCCCCGGCGCGAGGGCTGGGATTGCGACCGTAGTCGATTCGCAGCGGACCGAAGGGGAGGTGGTAGCGGAGGCCCGCACCGATGGCTTGGCGAAAGTCGGAGTCGATGGCGATGGGCGCGCTGTTTTGAGACTGGCCGAGGCTGCCGAAGTCGGTGAAGATGGCGAACTCAAGGTTGGTCATTAGCTCATAGGAAAACTCGGCGGTGGCGAAGAAGGCGGAGGTGCCGCCGAGGGGTGTTTGCCCTCCCGTGGCAAAGGGGCCGAGTTCACGCTGGGCAAAACTGCGGACACTGTTGGGGCCGCCATTGAAAACGCGGGAGTCGATTGGCAGATCGGTGACGGAGGCTCCCATGATCGTCTGCAGATCCATGCCTGCGGCGAAGCGCCATTTCTTGCTGATCGGATGATACCAGGCGGCGCGTAGATCGGTGCGGGAGAAAGTGAGGCCGGAGCCGAAGGCGTCGAGGGTGTTTTCGATTCGCCCGGAGAGAAAGTAGCCCTTCGTTGGCAGCACGGCGCTGTCGCGCATGTCATAGGTCATGCTGCCACCGATGGAAAGAAGGGTGTAGCTGCTGGGGCCGAGTTCGGCAGCTGTCAGCGTTTTGGTGTCCACGGTGTTGGCGCTGGCACCGACGAAGAGCGAGAAGGAGAACGGATCGGACACGCGGCGCACGAGTTCGAAGTTCAGGCCAGAACCGTAGCGGGTGTAGTCGAAGAGGCTGAACTGCTCCACGGAGAGCTGAGTCGTTGCCGCATAGTGCGAATTAAAAAGGGCGGGGTCGGTGAGTTTCAGGAAGCCCAGTGGACCGGCGACGCTCCAACTCAGTTCGGAGGCGAGCGTGTTGCCGGTGTCGTGAAAGTTTGTGTCCCGATAGGTCATGCCGAGTTGAGCTCCGAGGAAGGTGTCAAAGCCCACTTCGAATCCGAGTGTTTGGGGTTTGGTCTGCTCGCCTGTGAGGCGGAGTTCGGTCAGGGAATATCCATCCTCGCTGGTACCGATGGGAATGGCCTCGTAGTCGAGTCGGGCAAACATGTCGGTGGTCAGCGCCCGGCGAAACATCAGGTCGAGAGCGTCCGCATCGTAGATGGTGCCAACGGCATCACGAAAGTCCGCATTCAAGACTCTGGTCGCACCGTTGGTGAATCCAGGGTGGATCACAACGTTGGAGATGCGGGCGCGGGGTCCGGATGTGATGACGATCTCGACATCCACCGTTCCACCCTGTGTCCCGAGGCGATAGTCGGAGCTGACTTCTGTTTGGAGGTAGCCATTCTCCACGCAGATGCTTTTGAGTTTGTCGGCGAGTTGCTGGACTCGGGCCTCATTGAAGGGGCGACCGCGATCATCGGACGTTTGAAGCCGCAACTGGGATTCCAACCCAGGGGGTTCGCCGCTGAGCGAGACGTCCCCAAACTCAAACACGGGTCCTGGTTCCACATCGACGCGGAGATCGCGAGAGCCATCCTCAGCGAGGGTTTCGTTCGGTACGATGGTGGCCTTTGCAAGCAGATGTCCATCGGCACGAAGCCGCCGTTCGACAAGGCCTGCACCGCGCTGAAGCTCGTCCTCGACCCACTCTCCATCGCCTTTGAGGAGGGTGTTTCGCTCGTTTGTGGGACGCAGGAGGAGCGGCTCCAGTTCCTCGGTCGGCAATGTCGTGTCGCCCTTCCAGGTGATCTCGCCGACGATGACACGTTTCCCTGGATCGACGGTCAAAACAATGCCGGGTGGCTTGAGGTCCCAGCGCACGGTGGCGTCGGGTCGGCCATTGCTGACAAGGTGCTGCCGGGTGAAGAACGAAAGGTCATCCGCGAGGGGCTCGGTCGGGGCGACATCCCCGGAGAGACTGAGTTGGTTCTTGATCATCTCGCTCAGCGACAACCAATCCGCCTCATCGTCGGTGCCGATGATCTGCACCTTGAGCCCCTTGTGGCGAACGGTTTTTTCGATCGGAGTCCCGGCGTCTTGGGCAGGGGTGCTCAGCAAGGGCGTGATGAGAATGCCGAACGTTAGAATGGTGCGAAACGTGGGGGTCATGGCGTTTCTCCTTCCTCCACTTTGGCGGGAGACTCCGGTTCATCCATCGCGCGTGCGGCCTCGCCAAAACGAAGCAGGTAGCCCAGCATCATCTTCATCTGGCCGTTCTGGCGGAAGCGCCCCGTGATCTGCACCTTGGGCGTGACTTCATAGGTGGCCTGGACGGAATCGTTTTGACGATCAGCTCCAGAGGGGTTGAAACTCATGGAGAGCTTGGGCGGCTCTTCGGAGATCTTCTTCCGCTTGTTGAAGACCTTCCGGTAAAGCTGGGAGGCCAGGAGGAAGGCAGCGCGGGAGGTGGCCTCGCTGGCGACCTCGCTGGCGGAGCCGTCGAGCGTGGTGCCGGTGGCGATGAGGGTGGCGATGTCGGCCTCGGAAAGGGGAGGGACCGAGGTGAAGCGCGTTTTCGGATTCACGGAAGCCCCATAGACAAAGAGGGTGATGTCGTAGCGCCCGATGCGGGAGACGCCGCGAATGTCGAGATCTGGATTGAAGGGTTCATTGGGATTCAGCGTGACGACGCCCTTGGTGAGGCTCATCCGACTGAAGGGAAGTTGGAGCAGGGCCTCGTCAATATTGGCATTTCCTGTGAGCAGTGGCTTGGCGCCTGTTCCACCGAGATGCACATCCGCAGAGACACTGCCAACGGCGATGTTTCCGGAGATGCGAATCGGATCTCGCGTGCGAATATCGACGTCGAAGGTCCAGTCCTTGATGGCTTCAGGAAGAACGAGTTCCTTTTCAGCACGGGCCGTGGAAGGAGGCTCGGCGGGCAGGTCGGGGTTCGGGACTGCGAGGGGAACGAAGTCGATCTCCTTGAAGACGCGACCGCGCACGGCCTCAACGGTGCCGGAGATGCGGGAGCTCTGCATGGTGCCATTGACGGCAATGTCGGCGTTGGCCCGAACAGAGGTGTCCGGATCGCGGAACACGAGGGCTTCGCGGGCAGTGAGATCGAGATCAAACAGGGGCTCTGCCGGATTCTTTGCATCGATGGATCCATCGAGTTTGACGCGACCACCGGCGAGTGTGGCGGAGATGTCCTCGATTCGGACAAGGCTGTCTTCGGAACGAATGCGGACCTTGACGTCGCGGACGGAGGGAAGGTCTGTCTTGGCAAAGGCGACCTCCTTGGCGTCGGCATCGATGGCTGCATTGATCTTGGGCTGTTGGAGTTCTCCGCTGACATGGACGTCGATGGAGAGCGTCAGGGGCAGGTCCTTGATGACATCAGGAGCGAGTTGCTTGAGGAAACTCAGATCGCTTTTGGGAAGCTTCACCTCGGAGGTGATGGGCGACTTCATCAGCGAATCCGGATCCTTGAGGACCTTGGCCAGCGACAGCGGAACGTCCGCCTCTAGAGTGAGAAGCTTGAGGGGTGGTTGGTCGAGTGATCCTTTGGAGGTGACCTGATTGTCGGAGAGAGTGGTTTCCCACTCGAATTGCGCAGGTTTGAGATTGAGCGGTGACTGGGGAAGGGTGAGGTCGCGCCAGTTGAGTTTGATGTGTCCCTCTGCGGTGTCGGGACGTCCCTTGAGATCGATCTCGGCATGGAGACGACCGCCGGGCATGTCTTGGATTCCGGCGGCGGCGAGGACTTCGCTCACGGGGAGGTCGGAAACATCGATGCGCACTTCTATGCCTTCAGTGGAAGTGGAGTCTTCCTGGGTGATGTCGTATGGTAGGGCCAGATTGCCGGCGAGGAGTTGGCGATCCGCTTGAAACAGCGCCAGTCGCTGAAGGTCGACACGCTTTTCGTCGGCATTCCCGCGAGTCTCCAGCCGCCAGTCGCCCATGGTGATGGTGAGAGTGTCGATCTCCGCTTTCGTTCCGGCGAAGTTGGAATTGAATTCCAGTCCAACAGCGTCGGGCAGCGAGGGAATGCTGAACTTCATGACGCTGGCGGAGGCGGTGCCATCACAGCTCCACGGGTCTCCGGTTCCTTTGGCTTTGACAAGGGTGGTCACGGAGCCGGAATCGATCTCGGGAGCGCCGAAGCTCTTGAGAAGGGCATTGAAGCGCGTCAGTTCCGGAAGCCGGACATCGGCATCGACTTCGAAGGCCCAGGGTTTTTTGAGTTCGGCCTGCCCGGCGGCCGCAATCGCATTGGACGGGTCTACTTGAACGTTCAGTGATTTTAGGAGGGCCAGTCCGTCGCTGGCGGTAAGCTGCATGTCGAGGGATTCGATTCGTGCCTCGTCGTAAACGATCTCATGACCTTCGATGGACACTTGTGCGTTGACGTTCGAGTAGTCGCCCTGGCCGACGGGTTCGATCTCGAAGCGGGCGTTGCCTTTCGTGCTGAGGGACCCGGAGGCGGTGGCGTCGATGTTTCCAAGGCCCGTCGTGGTGAGGAGCGCCTGGGGGTTGGTGACGGTGAGAGACCAGTCCACGCTGGTTGGCATGGGCTGCTTGAGTTGGAGCGTGGCGTTCGCCGAGAGTTCGTTTCCGTTGCCGAGTGGAACTTTGGGGATCGACACGGTGGCCTGATCCCCGTCGATGGCCAAATCGGTCGCGAATTCGGGAAGCTTCCATTGTTCCCAGACCCAATTGTCTCCTGTGACGTTGGCGGTGGCGGCACGTGGTGTGGCACCGCGACCGTCTGCCTGGGCCTTCAGTTGCACGAGGCCAGTGAAGGGAAGCTTCTCATCGAGAAAGGCCATGGCGTCAGGGAGATGGCCGGAGGCGGTCGCTTTCCAGTCCGTCTTTTCCCAGTCGGCCCATTGTTCGGGAAGGTTGGCGGTGGCGTTGACGGTGAGGTCGTTTTTTGCGTGCTGGATCGTGGTGTCCAATAGGAACGCACCTTCTTTGAGCGTGGCTTCGGTTGTGATGAGGTCGATCTTCGTGCCTGCGGTCGCGGTTGATTTGACGGTGATGTTCGTTTCCAAGTCCAGCGTGTGGGCTTGCCGGGGATCGCCGTTGGCTTTGAGCACCAGGGCGGCCGATTCGAAGGCGATGGTGTCGGGGAGTCCCAAGGGATAAAGGTCCTCGGCGCGGAGGTCGAGCGTTTGCAGCAGGAGATCGAGGTCAGCCTTTTCTTGATTGAGGCCGAAGGCGGCAGCTTCGAGGTGGACTTTCCCTGTTCCCACGCCCGCATCCAGTTCGGCCATGAGATCTCCGCTTTCTTCGAACTTGGAGAGATCGACGAGAAAGCTCTGGATGCTGAGGTCGAGAGGGAGTCTGAGATTGCGAATGGCAATGCGGTGGCGCTGCCATTCGAGCTGGCCCTTGACCGAAGAGAGCGACATGCCGTCGGGTTCTTGGGAAAACTGGCCGATTTCGATGACGCCGGGAGTTCCGTCACCGCCGCGGAATGAAAAGCCTTGGAGGGTGATCTGGCTGCCGTCGGCGAGGGTGAGGTGGACGTTGAGATTGTGCAGATCGAGAACGTCCGGCCAGACCAAGGGCGGTGGACCGGAGGCCTCTTTGGATGGGGGCTCCATCTCGAGGGGCTCCGAGGGAGGGAGATGGCGCAGGTCGATCTCGATGTCGGCATCATGAACGATGACGCGTGAGAGGAAGGCGCTGGGACCGTCCTGAATGAGCTTCCAGAGGTCGTAGTCGAGCTCCAGCCTGCCAAGGTGGGCGTTGGGCATCCAGTGATCCGGTCCGCCTCCCGCCTCGACGGAGGTCAGCGTGAGGTCGCCGAGAAAGGAACCGGCCACGTTCCAGCCCAACGTGACTCCCTGAGTCTGAGCGGCCCAAGGTCCGCCCTTCATCAGTGCCCATCGGAGCAACGGTCGATGAAACACGACGATGCTGACGACGAGGACGATGAGCACCATCAACAGACGACGCACCCATTTCCAGATGCGGCTGCGTGGCTTCGTTGGAACCGCCTCAGTCACACCTCACTCCATCGCCGTTAAAGACAGCGAATGCAAACTGCACCGGGCGGATTTGGGGGAGGAGGCGGGCATGGACATCATGAGGCGGGCGATACAATTGCCCCGTAGGCGGCAGCGTTGTATCCGGGGGACGATACGAGCGCGGGCCGGGCAAGGGAACGCGCAACTTCAACGGCGAGCGCCAGCTGCAGGCCCATGGAAGCACCCATGCTCTCGCCCAAGAGCTTCTTCGGACTCCACACCTGGTCGGGGGACCGTCCGGCCCAGGTGTCGAATTCCAATTGGTCGAGCGAGGGGATGCCACAGCGACCGTCGATGAGGACGGCATTTGGCGGACTCGTGCTCAAGGATGCCACGAGCTCCTGAAGGGCGGTTGAGCGTTCGCTTGGACCAATGAATGGAAAGGGTCCCGTCAGGGACGACAGCCGTGGGCCGCGTCCGGTGGGGGCGAGCACGAATGCTGCGGCGCCCTCGGAGGCAATGAGGTCGCAGTGGTAGTAGCCGACGGCTTCCGAGCTCAGCCAATTGTGCTCTTCCGCCGCGATGACCAGGCATTGATCGATCAGTTCGGCGTCGAGCCAAGTGGTGGCCATGCGAAGCCCTTCGGCGAGGTTGGTGGGTTCTCCAATCAGGGTGGAGACGGGCCCGTCGATGCCGAGGCATTGGGCGACGTGGGAGGCGGGCGCATTGAAGACGGTTTCTGGAAAAAGGATCGGGCTGGCGAGCGTGGGTGTGTCGAGCACTTCATTGAAGAAGCGCCCGGTGAAGTCGACGCAGCCATTCATGACGCAGAGGATGAGGCCGAGACGGGCGCCTTGCGGAGGCTGAGTGTGGCCCGCATCTGCGAGCGCTTCGACAGCCGCACCCATGGCGAGTTTTGTGATGTTGCTGGAGCGCCGAAGGCGCGGACTGCGTGGAAGGAGTCCAGCGGGCAAGGGCGGAACGCGTCGAGCGGAGCAAGCCCATGGACGATCTCCCCCCGGACGTTCGGAAGGTGTCGAGGGGAGTTCCTCGCCGCTTTGAATGGCCGCCAACAGGGATTGGATTCCCCAGCCGGCCGGTGATGCCGCCCCGGCCCCGATGATCGCCGTCGGAGGTGCGTTTTCGGATGGCACGATCATACGGAACGGAAAACGAGGGATGCGTTCGTACCGCCAAAGCCGAACGAGTTGGTGAGGGTCGCACGAACCGGCGCAGGGCGGAATTCTCGAATGAGATCGAATCTGACCACGGGATCGACGTCGCGGACGTTCAAGCTGGCCGGCATCCAGCCGCCGTTCATGGCCATCAGGCAAATCACCGCTTCGACGGCTCCGGCTCCGCCGAGAAGGTGTCCCATGGCGGACTTGGTGGAACTGACGGCGATGCCGGGTGTCGCGTCCCCGGCCCAGGTGGCAATGGCGGAGGCCTCGGCCACATCGTTGAAGGGAGTGCCGGTACCGTGAGAGTTGAGGTAGTCGATCTCGCCTGGATCGATCCCGGCCATCGTGCAAGCTTCCGTCATGGTGCGGATGGCGGCTTTCCCATGGGGATCTGGTTGCGTGAGGTGATGGAGGTCCGTCGCGGTGGCGTATCCGGCAGCCTCAGCGCGGGCGGTGCCTTTTCGCTCGATCAATGCCTCCTCGGATTCCAAGAGGACGGCGGCAGCCCCTTCCCCCATCGCAAGCCCGTCGCGCGCGGCATCGAAGGGGCGGGGAATGCCAGAGGGTGCCAGGGCCTTCAGGCTGTCGAAACCGGCGAACACCAATTCGGCGACGGCGTCGTAGCCACCGGCGAGGACGCGTTTGGCCGAGCCATTGCGGATGAGTTCCATGCCGTATCCGATGGCGTTGGCACCCGACGCGCAGGCATTGGAGACGATGATGATCGGGCCGCGCCAACCGAACTCCGCGGCAAGGAGGCTCATTTGGCGCTGGGGCTGGTAGGACTCGAGGAGAGTCAGTTGGCCCTTGATGCGGCGGGTAGAGCTGCGGGCCCGGCTGAAATACTGCTCGCCGAGCATCATCGCGCCCGCCGACGTGCCGATCACGACAGCGTCGATGCCGGACAGATCGGACAGGCCCGCTTCGCGAAGCATCTCCCTCACGGCGAGGAGCATCATCTTGCTGCCGCGGTCGATACGCGACTCCTGATGCGCGGAGATTTTCGAATAGAGCCGCTCCGAGGGGAGGTCGATGAGGCCTGCAGTCTTGGCGACCAACTGGGTGACATCGAAGAGATCGATGGGTCGAAAGGCCGTTCGTTCCTCTCCGAGCGAGGTTTCATTTTCCGCCTGACCGTGCCCGAGTGGCGAGATGATGCCCGCTCCAGAGATGAGGACGCGGGATGGAAGTGGACGGGGCACGGGTCAGAGAGTGAGGTTCGGCGTTAACTTACGTCCACACTTGATCAAAGGGAGCCTGCGGGTCAATGATCGGTTCACTTTGGCGACGGCTGGGTCGGATGCCATGTGAGGAAAGAATGATTCGTGAGCGATGGCAGCAAGTGCTTCGGGATGGCGGTGACCGTCCGGCGCTTCTGTGGGAAGGCGGCACGATGAGTTTTCATGAGTTGGACGAGCGGGCCCGCAGGCTGGTGGCCGGTGAAAGAGTTCTCGTGGCGCGCGGTGACCCTCCGGATCTGGTCGTGGCTTTGTTGGCGGGGTTCCTGCAGAGTCGACCGGTCCAGTTGGTGGAAAAGGATCGCGAGCCGCGATTGGCTTTGTCCCCGCTGCCGGAAGCGACGTGTTTGATCAAACAGACGGTCGGAGGCTCGGGCGTTCGAAGGTGCCAGTTTTTCTCGGAGGCTCAAATACTGGCGGATGTGGATCGTCTGCACGGGGCGCTGGAGCTTGCGGACCGAGGCGTGATTTTGGCGTCGGTGTCGCAAGCTCATTCCTATGGACTGACCGTGGGGGCACTGCAGACTCTCTTCCACGGCGTGCCGATGCACTGGGTGGCCAATCCGTTTCCGGGAGTGCTGGCGGAGGCCATGAAGCACCATGACAAGGTGTTTTTGCCCGGTGTACCCGCCATGTGGAAGGCATGGCTGCTGGGCGGGTTGCCGATGGAGAAAGTCGCGTTGGCCGTCTCTGCCGGATCGCCGCTGACGTTGGAACTCGAGACGCGAGCTCGTGAGAGCCAGGGCATCAAGCTTCACAATCTCTATGGAACGAGCGAGTGCGGTGCCATTTCTTACGACAGGAGCGAGGGACCCCGCTGCGATCCGAGAGATCTGGGCACAGCGCTTCCCGGCGTTTCATGCGCGGTGGGTGCCCAAGGCTTGCTGCAGGTGCAAAGCGACTCAGTTGGGTGGGGCTACGATCAGCCCCTTCCAAACGAACAATTTGGCAACGGGATTTTCCAAACCTGCGACCGGGTGGCGTTGAGCGAGGGGAATCTCTTCTATGACGGGAGCGAAGGCCTCGGCATCAACGTGGCCGGGCGAAAGCTCAGCCCGGTCGAAATCGTGGAGAAGATCCAGAAAGGGCTGAGCGCGGTGGATCCTGTGGTGAAGGTGGTGGCCAGGGCCAGCCGGGATTCCGAACGATGCCAGGAAATCGTCGCAGTCATTGAGCGATCCGACGTCGTGCTGAACGAGGAATTTCGCAGGGCTGCCTGCCGACACCTCGCTCCTTGGGAAGTGCCTCGGGCTTGGCGAAGCATCTGAGCGGCCGAAAATATTCGGTCGGTGATCTGCCTCAGGAGCAGTGAGGAGGGCTTGCCGGGCCCTTTGATGCCTGCCTTTGGCAGGCCTGATCTTTGACCGAACCTTGGAAAATCAAGGCGGGAGACGTGCGGGCACGAACTTGGAGAGCTCTCCATACGGGCGGCTTGAGTGGAAGCGGTAGGCGTATTGAGAAAAAGTATTTTTTTGTTGCAACTAAATCTGAGCTTTACCTTTTAATACCGCTATGGCTTACATTGCGAAATAGCGCAATATTCCCCGCCTTCCGTAAATTCATGAAATCCAACCGCCTGAACTTTTCTTTTCGTCGCCTCCTCACCGCCGGTGCGGTGTCGGCGATGCTCACCCTCACGGGTGGCCCCGTCAGTGCTGTTCCCTTGATTTGGGACAACAGCGACAACGATCAGATCTGGCTCAACGCCAACAACTGGGATGGCAGCATCATTCCGCTCACCACCAGCGATGTGGAACTGCCAAAGCCGATTCCCGGTGCAAGCGGCATTCTCACCCTGGGCGCTGGGAGTGTGGCAAATTCACTCAGTTTCTTTGCTCCGTACACCCTCACAGGTGGCGATCTGGCGCTGACCACTGGTGGTGTGCGGGTGACGATTGGGAATACGTCGACCATCGCCTCCCAGCTGACGGGAGCGGGTGGGCTGTTGAAGACCGGAGACGGTGCGCTGATCCTTTCGAATGCCCTGAACAACTACACTGGGACGACTGAGATCGCGTCTGGATCCGTCATCGTGACGGACCAGGGGGCCTTGGGCGGGGACGGATCGGCGGTGGTGGTTTCGGGCAATGCTCAGCGTGCGGTCGGTGGTGGCAATTTGACGATCAATGGCGGCTCGGCCGGGCTGACGTGGACACGTGCTTTGGCGCTCACGGGCGGTGGCCCGACGGGAGATGGCAATGCGCTGAACAGCGTCGGCAGCAACGTGTTTCAGGAGGCGATCACCACGGGGAGCCACATCGCTGGGCAGAATCCTGTCAGTGGCGTTCCTTTCACCACGAGTGTGACCCGGCTCGCCTCCACCTATGGGACCTCGGTCATTGATGGTCCCCTCACCTTGGGTGGTGGAGCTGGAATTCTCACCCAGTTCAGCGGCAATGGAAACTGGATCATCAATTCCAATGTGACGGGTGAGGGTGGTCTTGAGAAGGCTGGGAGTGGTCTCTTGATCCTGACGGGAGCCAATGACTACTCCGGGATCACCCAGATCAGCGGTGGCTTTTTACGCATCTCAGATGTTGGCCAGCTCGGATCCAATGTGGGTGCGACCGCGGTGAACCTCAACGGTGGCACACTGGAAATGCGATCCGATACGGGGGCGGGCTTTTCGAGCAAGCGGGTGACATTGACGAACACGGCCACGGTCTTTGTGGATCACGCGGTGGATACGCTGGGCCTAAACCAAAACATCAACTTTGGAATCTTGGGCCTTGTGGCCAACCGGACCATGACGGTCAACGGCCGCAACGGCACTTCCCTGACCTTCACCGGCAACCAAGTCGCGGCGAGTCTTGCCAACAACAACACCTTCACCATCAATGCGAACGGTTTGTTCACCATTGCCGGCAATGCTTGGAACAACACCAACACCACGGCGCGGACATTGACCATCGGCGGTGCGGGC
>CAXBNA010000015.1:0-46835 GCA_963976915.1 uncultured Verrucomicrobiales bacterium | reverse complement strand
CCCGCCAGAATGCAGAAGACCCCACCGTCCCGATTGATCGCGATCCAGTCCCGCCCGAATACCAAGACCTCGTCCGCCGCTACTACACCGAACTTGGCCGTGGCCAGTAAAGACCAATCCCATCGCCCAAAGAACGCTTGATCCTCGCTAATCTCATCTGGCAGCACAGCTCGAATCTCACGTGGGTCGTGGGGCTTCTCGTGCTTGCCCTTGCATGGCTGACACGCGGCTTCCTGACCTCTCCGCTGCGTGGTTGGCCAAGAATGATCGCCTTTTCGGCCAAAGCCCTTGCGTGGACGATCATCGCTCTCTGCGCCCTTGATCCAGTCTGGACGCAAACGCAACCTCAACGTGGATCGAATGAGATCGCCATCCTCGCCGACACCAGCGCCAGCATGAGCCTGCCTTTCGGAAAAGGGGCGAAGCCGCGCAGCGAGCAGCTTTCGACAGCCCTTGGAGACTCGATGGCGAGACCCGGGTGGTGGACTTCACTCGAAGCGCTTTTCCGACTCCGCATCCTCGGTTTTGATGATCAAATCCGCAGCCTGAGCGATTTCACAAAAACGGCGTTCGACGGCTCCCGGACCCGGCTCGTGGGGCCACTTCAAACGCTGACCGCATCCAGCCAGCAAAGCCACCTCGCCGCGATGATCGTGTTCACCGATGGCAACGCCACCGACGCTGAGCTGTGGCAGGTGGATGAAGACACGCCCGTTCCCGTTTTTCCTGTCATCGTCGGCGCGTCCCTCAAGCAACCCGACCTGTCACTTCTCGACGTCACCATCACCCAGACGCCCTTTGAGGATTCGCCGGTCGTGGTTCAAGCGCTGATCGCAGCACGCCAGTTCAACGACAAAACCATCACTCTCGCACTGATCGACGAGGAGGACCGCATCGTGGCCCAAACGACGCAGAAGGTCGAGTCCGACGATACCGACCTTTCGGTTCGGCTTGAAGTCCCGGGCATTGCTCCCGGCGTTCAGTTCCGTCGCGTCGTCGTCGCCGAGTCAACGATGGTGAACTCAGTCATCCAAGGCGGCCCCGAGGCAGGCTCGGCTGAGATCACGCTGACAAACAATGTCCGCCGACTCTGCATTGACCGGGGTCAGGGCCCCTACCGAATCCTCTACGTCGCTGGCCGCCCCAACTGGGAGTACAAATTCCTCCGCCGTTCTCTTCACGCCGACGTCGAGGTTCAAATGCCGGCTCTCATTCGGATTGCCAAGCGCGAGCCCAAGTTCGAGTGGCGGGGTCGAACGGGAGAAACCTCCAACCCACTCTTCCGGGGCTTTGGTACGGGCGACGGGAGTGAAGCGCAACGCTACGATCAACCCGTCCTGATCCGACTTGAGACGCGTGACGCCGAGGAGCTTTCTGATGGGTTCCCCAAATCTGCCGATGAACTCTTTGGCGACTATCGCGCCATCATCATTGATGACATCGAGGCCAAGTTCTTCACCACCGAACAGATGCGGCTCATCGAAGGCTTTGTCTCCCGACGTGGCGGGGCTCTTCTCATGCTTGGCGGCCAGGAATCATTTCAAGCCGGTGACTACGATCACACCCCGATCGGTCAGATCCTCCCGGTCTATGTGGACCGTCGCAGGTCGACCAGCCGGATCGATTCAGGACGGTTCGACCTGACGCGTGAAGGTTGGCTCGAGCCGTGGGCCCGCCTTCACCCCGACCGTGGTCAGGATGAGTCCCGGCTCGCGATGATGCCCGCGTTTCATGCAACCAATGCACTCGAAGCCATCAAACCTGGCGCGAGCCTGCTGGCGACGGTCAGTGATGCCGAGGGCCGCCCCCATCCTGCGATGATTGCCCACCGTTTCGGAACGGGCCGGGTCGCCGCCGTGCCCGTGGCAGACCTTTGGCGTTGGGGCATGCGTGACGAGGATGCGCGCGCCGACCTTGAACAAGCCTGGCGCCAGCTCATTCGCTGGCTCGTCGTGGATGTCGAAGACCGGGTGAACGTTCGCGTCGCGCCTGCGGACCCCGAGCTTCCATCGGCCACCAGGCTTCAAATCCGCGTCCGTGACGCCGCTTTCCTGCCCGTTGACGATGCCCTCATTCGACTGACCGTCGAGCGGCGAGGTGAAACTGGTGCCGACGGCGCTCCGATCAAGCACACCCTCTTTGCGGAACCCAGCCTCGACGAAGCCGGGTTATTCACCGCCGAGTTTATCGCCTCAGAGCCTGGCGACTACCACGCCGAAGTGACTGTGGAGATGGACGGTGAAGATTCGGAGACAACGGCCTGTGGGTGGACGTACGATCCGAAGCCACTCGAAGTGCGGCGCATCTCACCAGACTCGACGCTGCTCGCACGCATCGCCGAAGACACCGGCGGAAAGTTGCTCACCATCTCCGAACTTGATCAACTGCCGGGCCTATTGGCGAATCTCGATGTTCCCGTTCAAGAAACGTTGGTCACACCGCTCTGGCACACACCTTGGGTCTTTCTTGCCGTGCTGCTCTGCCTCGGCACCGAATGGTTTGTCCGGAGGAAGTACGGATGGATATGAGACGCGCCAATTTTTCCCCAGAGGGCAAGGCTACCGCCACGCTCCATCAAAACTCTTTCACGCGGAGGCCAGCGTCGGCACACGGGCACGTCCGGTTCGTCATCGCCCTCGTCGCATTCTTTCTATTCGCAGCCTCCTCCGAGGCTGAGACCCCACGCAACCTCCGTCTCCTCATCGTTGTCGGGGAGTCCGGAACCGAGGCTTACGAGTCCAACTTCGATCAACAAGTCTCCGAATGGCAGAAGCTAGCAAAAGAGGCTGGCGTCCAGACAACCCTTATCGGCAAGGATGAGGTCGGAGCAGGAGCCTCGGATCGAGATCGCCTGCGGTCCGAACTCGAAACCATTTCTGGCCAGGTTGAAACGCAACTGTGGCTCATCCTGATTGGACACGGCACCTACGATGGGCGGACCACCAAGTTCAACCTCCGAGGAGACGACATCACGCCCGACGATTTGCAAGGCTGGCTGAACGGACTCCACCAGGAAATCATCCTCATTCACACGGGCTCAGCCAGCGGTGCGTTCATCAAACCCCTGTCCGGCAGGAATCGCATCCTGATCACCGCCACCAAGAGCGCCGATGAATACTGGGCCACGCGATTTGGATCTCGCTTTGTCGAAGCTCTCCGCCCCGACCCTGCTGGTTCGGACCAAGACCAAGACGGTCAGGTTTCTCTCCTTGAAGCCTGGCTCCACGCCGCCAAGAGCGTGTCCATCTCCTATGACGAAGACGGCCGCATCGCCACCGAGCACAGCCTGCTCGACGACAATGGGGATGGGGTGGGCTCCCGCTCCGAAACGTTCACCCAGCTCAAACCGGCCGACAGAGCCAACGAAACCAACCCCGACGGACGCCGCGCCCACCAAACCGTTCTTCTCCTCAGCCCGGAAGAAGCCAGACTCACCGACCAACAGCGTTCTCAACGCGACGAGATTGAAACTCAGGTCGAAGCCCTAAACGAAAAGCGCGAAGAGCTTCCCCCCGAGCAATTCTACTCTGAAATCGAGCGCCTCCTGCTGCAACTCGCGGCAATCTACCAACAAAGCCCGACCGTCCCAACCACCAAGGCGGTGCCAAGCAAGAAGCCCTGAATCAGGCTTGATGGGAAGCTGCAGAGTCGGCATGAGCAGCGCCCGGTTGAGCTCCTGCGGGCACTTCTCGATGCCTGCAGCGGAGAAAAATGGCGGAGAGGGTGGGACTTGCTGACACTCTCTGCCATCCCTTATGGAATCAGGGATTGAGGAACAACTTGGGACGGGTTGTGTCTCAGTGTTGTGTCCCAACGGGATAGGGGTTGAACCCTCTTCTGTCAAGCCGTGTCCAGAAAGCGGGAGAACTGTTCCTTGGCTCACAGGGAAGAGGGCGCGGGCGTCACTGGCGTAGCGAAGCAAGTCGTTTTCCTTTGCTCGACGGATCACGTTTCGTTCTTCATCTAGCGCACATCTCCCCGGAACGATGCGCCCGTTTACTCTCAGAAGCTCAAGGAGACGCACTGAGGCCTCCGAGAACCCCAAGCACTGAAACCACCGCGACGCATACCGAGACGCCCCTGCGCGTTCCTGTGGCGTCTCCTCAGCCCATTCAGAAAGAAAAGCCAGAAGCTGATTCACCCGTTCGGATGCCCTCACTCGCAGCGTCTCTAGCTTTCCTATGCAATCTTCCAATGTGGCGGCGGAGTAGCCATTCGGCAGCAGACCGTTCTGTTTCTTGGGACTGTGAATGACCTCGAATCGCACCCTGTTCGCTGTCTTGGCATAGATCCGCAGAGCCTCCCCCGCACTGAGAAACAGCATGACAGAGATTGCGTTGCCATCGGTGCAGAAGTCCGCCCCGTGCTCCCTCAGCCGACTGCGTTTGTGAAAGTCTCGCAGCTTGGGACTTAGCTTCTTCACCAATTCCACGGCGTCGGGTGCGGAGAACTCCCAATAGGTCTCGACCCGCTTCACTCGGAAGTCGCTATTTCCAAGGGTCCCACTCGGAACGGCGTCTAGCACCGATGCTGCACGACAAAGCTCACTCTTGATGCCCCCATACGCGGCTGTGAGATAGCGAGTCGAGAACGAAGCCTTGGCTTGTCCAAACTCTTCGGTCTCGATGACGTTGTCTTTCCCGTCCAGCCCCCTCTTCTGCGTTCCATCAGCCCGTCCACTCAGGATCGCATTTTCCCATACGGGATCGTCATCGCCGCCAAGGGCCGGGCAGAGGTTCAATCCTCTGGTTGGGTTTAGATGCAGATGCGAACTGACGTAGCACTGGACTTCGCCTGCACCTGAGAGAAACCTCCGCGTCGTCACTTTTCCCGAAAAAGACGGAGCGGGAAGTGGGGTAGCGCCCCACACGGAGGGTATTTTACGAACGACAAGGGGCAAGGCCCCTCGCCCATTCTGAGGGCAAACACTGAAGAGCCGTCCATGACTGGTTGACGTATCGTCCCCCCTCGAATCTTTCGGTGAGGCTCCAGCATAGAACCGGAACATGTCGACTTCTTCAGACGTTCCGATCACGTACCCATGTTCTGCTGAAATCTCCAAGTGATCAAAGAATCCAGTTCCGGCTTCTACCCTTGCATTCAATCTGAAGGGAGAAAGTGATGATACAACTCCCTGCGTCCCACTTCCGTCAATCCCTGTGCGTCCACTGGTTAAGGAGGTGGATACATTTCGCCTTGTGCGACTACGCACTGCCACAACCCGATTTGCACTCTGTGCAATCACCCGCGTTCGCGCTCTGTGTGCTCGCGTTGGAGGAACCGATCCTTGCGAACCGGGCAGATTTCTGCTATTCTGCATCGTCAGTTACAATGCCAACCCGGTTGCAATTTCCCTTCGCGCCGGGTTGGTTTTTTTGTGTGGGCTAGTCGTCGTCGTTCATCGTCGTGGCATACTCTCCAATGGGGCGGTCGGGAAGCTCGGCGTCCTTTCTGAACAGTTCCGGGTGACGCCTTTCGAGCATCCAAGCCGCCGCCTGCCAGTGGTCTTTCGCTCGCTTCTCGATCAAGCCAAAAAGTCTTTCAGCGGCCTGCGCCTCAGCCGTTCGCACTCGGTTCAAAAACTCCCGAAAGTGGGGCGGCGCATTCGGCTTTGACCCTTCATTTCTCCAACGTACAAACGTGTTGTAGCTGACGCCTCCGGCTGAAGCCGCAAGCTTCAAGGGTAGCCCTGAACGGATTGCCTTGATGATTCTAGTCGCTTTCGCAGGCGTGTAGCAGGAGGGTCTTCCGGTCGTGTTCATCGTCGCTTCTTCTCGGATTGAATCCGTCTTGTTGGTTTTGCCTCCGTATCGGGATAGGGCGGGAAGCCCCAAATGCCAAATCAGCCGCCGCCGACAATCTGCGCTCAAAGGAGGGGCATGTTTTGCGCCAGTAATAGACAAGCTGGCGGGAAACTCCCGCCTGTTTCGCACTGCTCAAGACGCTTCCTGAAGCCTCAAAATCGGCGAGGAAATCCCGCTGTTTTGCGAGCTGTCGACGCTGGGCAATTGTCTCTCGGGAGGGCATCGACTACCCTCGTCCAATCCTGTCAAAAATCCACCCTAATATACCACAAAATAACGCCCCCAAACCAATGATTTCCAGTCACTTATGAGAATAAATGAAAAGTCAAAAATGAGGTTCAAAAGTTGCCCGATATCAGAACCATTTTCGGACGTTCCTCACCGTGACCTGAACTCTCATTTCATGGTAGCGCCATGACAATCGCTAAAGGACTTGCCGCTGCCACACGGACAAGAATCGGAACCAGAGATGGTCCTTTGACGAAAGAGAAACGTCGCGTTGTCAGAGTCGATATTGTTGTTTTGGATCTCGGGTGACTTCATTAAGGACAAAATGTGGCTGAGCATCCTCTCTTCT
Organism: uncultured Verrucomicrobiales bacterium; assembly: GCA_963976915.1. Classification (GTDB taxonomy): domain Bacteria; phylum Verrucomicrobiota; class Verrucomicrobiia; order Verrucomicrobiales; family Verrucomicrobiaceae; genus CAXBNA01. The sequence goes on along the minus strand of CAXBNA010000015.1, from coordinate 40,454 downwards.
TGATCTGGAGAAAGCTTCAATGGGGGACTGTCGGCGTAACCGGGTTTCATAAAAGTTTGCCACAACTCAAGGCAAATCGAATTCTCTCCCGGAGGTGGTCCCCGGCGGGGGGGAGGCTCATTCACTCCCCCCTCATACCACTTCCTGTCAATTTCCGATATTCGTCTTAAATCGTGTGCGAGATCTCCGTGATCGACAAATCGTTGGTTCCCTCGGAGGAAAAGAGACGCGAGTCTCTTGGGAAAGCGATCTTGGGCAGTAAACGCATTTGTAAATGGCAAATAGAACAAGTATTCCAAGTCCAATTGATTATCGGCTTTCGTGGAGAGCAAATCGAACTTCATAGACCACAATGCAAAGAGCGTGATCCGTATGCAGAAGATCAAGTACGAGTTGCCCACCAATGCTTCGTCTTCAGTTGGAAAATCGCGATTTTTGAGCACATCAAACTCTCGTAGAAACCAACTTCTAAGGAACCTTGGCTCTGCTGCGATTAGGTCTTCCACAAAGTTTGTTACTTCCTCGAACGATTTCTTGGGCTTCATGGAGGGAGAATAGATTCCTTCCAGTTTTAGTAGCAAATGCCGCCAGTTCATCCGCTCTTTGCGGTTACGCCACATCGTGGATGCCACTACATCAGTGTGTGAGAAGTCGCCTCGTCGCCATCTGTGCAGCAATTCTTCGCATGGGTCCTCAGCGATTTCGATTCCATATTCACCTTTGTCCGACTGAAGGACCCGCTTCGCGGAGAGTTGAGGTCGATGATCCATTCGGACTCTGGTTCCATTCAATTCAGCAGCAATCAGATGCCGAAAATCGACAAGTGGGACTGTGCTAAAGGCTGCGATTCTGTGTGCCAACTCACGAGTTAGGTTAGGGCCTCCAGCTTTTTCCTTCTTCGTTAGGTCTCCTAAAATCTCAAAAACTAAAATCGAAGGAACTGCAATTGTGAAGTATCTATGAAGCGTGTCCGGTGCGTGTCGATGCAACGACTGAATAGTAGATTTGTCGCAGAGCAGAACAGGTCCCATGGAGGTCAGCTACCTTGAAGTTCGTTTATCAATGCCTTGGGAACAAATACATACTTTAGCACCTCGTCCAGAATTTCCGGGTGTAGTTGTAGCGGCGCATTCACGCTTTCAGAGTGCACCCTCATTCTGAACGTATTTCGCTTCACCTTGCCGAAAAAGGGATTGTTCCAAATCAGCGCTTTACGAGCGGGGTGATCGTTTTTCTTGATCACGTTTTCGAGCCAACCCGATATGATGCTGCTGTTGAGTTGACCCCTTTCTTTTGCACGGTGAATTCCTTCTAGGACTAAACGAAATAGGTCCTTCGGACCACTCGGAGTTTCAATTTCATACTCCATTACTTGGCAGTACCTTCGAATTTCCCACACTGCTTTGTCTAAGGCGTGAAGATCACCCGGCATGCTGTAGTATGAAGTTTCGAGATAGCGATATTGCGCGTTCCGTTCAAGGCTCACCATGAAAGCTTTTGATTGATCGCTAAGCTCGATGTCAAACTTTCCTGACGCCTTCAATTTGGCCAGCGACTGACTTACGTTATGTCTTACACCTTTTGATGAAATTCGATTGAGGAGCAATATACATTTGCCGTACTTTTCTAAACAATGCAAAGCCGACCATCGAAACTGCGGAATGAGGCTTGAACAATAGGCCAGCCGCGCGTGAATATAGTCTCTGTCGGCGGTGTCTCTGAAGCACCTTATGGCAAAGTCATTGATTGCCGCTTCGATGTGGGCATCTGAAAATTCGGACATGAAAGGACTTTTGTTTCCCGATCATATCATCTGCGACATTGGACTAAAGCCGTTTTAGCAGCCGATGAACGGAAGTGCTGTGCCATTGCCGTCCCTGAGGAGTTGCAACGCCCCGGTCATTGAGGGCGTGGGCGATCTCCCGGACCGTCGTCACGCCAGCGACTCTCAATTCTTGAATTACATGCTTCAAGCCTTGGGCTGTCTTCATCGCCCGCTTGCGATTTATCTTGCCCAGCTTTGCCCCGTTCTTCCCCAAAACGACGCCTCTTGCCTTGGCGCTTGCGAGGGCTGCTTTGGTTCGAGCTGAAATGGCGCGGGCTTCTTCCTCCGCAACTGCTGCGAGGATCTGCACGGTAAGGCGGTTGGCGGTGGGGTTGTCCACGGCCAAGAACTCAATTCGAGACTCCATCAGGCCGGAAATGAAATGGAGGTTCCGGGCGAGGCGGTCCAATTTGGCAATGATGAGAGTCGCCTTCTGTTTCTTGCAGAGGGCGAGAGCCGCGTTGAGTTGTGGACGGTTCTTGCGCTTGCCGCTTTCCACTTCCACGAACTCGCCAACCAGATTCCAATTGCCGCCATTCAAGTAGCCTTCAACGGCGGTCTTCTGCGCTTCCAGCCCAAGCCCACTCTGGCCCTGTTTGGCTGTTGAAACCCGGTAGTATGCCACAAATTTGCCGTTCATGTTCACACATATACGACCGATTATGTGTGAACACAACCAAAACTGGCATCCCTGAGGGCCACAGGTTTGGTAATTACACAAACAATCGAGGTGGTCTTCTAATTCGGGAGCGACTGACTCTCTATTTTCCCTGCGGGGGAGCAATCGGAGGTGGGGGGATCGCCGGGATCATCCGCTCAATTTGCTCTTGCACCTTATTTACTGTGGGATGTCCCTGCATGAGGTAAGGGATACTCATCATGAGGTTCATTTGTGTTCGATCTCGCCGCTTGCGAACAAAAAATTCGTCATTAAGACCGAGAACACGAATATGATATTTAGCGGCAGGAGTGGTCCCAACCAGCCTGTTGGTGGCAGGGTCTTCGAAAATTTGAGTGCCGTAATCCTTCTCTTTGGTGGGATCAATCAGGCGGATTCCTTGCGCTGCTTCCCCTGGACTTGGCCAGATGTTACTTTTCCTTCCGTTGCAACGCGGCGTTGCTGGCATCAGGTTGGAATATTCCTGAATGAGAAGCTTCTTTTTTCGCGGGTCGAAATGGTCGACCTCCAAGCCCTTGGATTCATCGTAGTGATGCACCATTGAATAGGCGCAGCGATGCTCAAAGTCTCTCAACAGGAAAGGGAGCGCCTTCCTGTAGGTTGTGCGAGAAAACGACCGACTAGCGGTTCCTCGTTGCACTCGCCCAACTTGGGCCTGTGCAGAAGGTGAGGTATTCTTGCATTGCCGAGAGGAGTTTTTGCGTCGCTTCTTCATGTTGGGCGTTCCAAACTAGTTCATCGAATTTCATGGGGCTTTTGAGGCGGTTCCGTAACTGCTCCAGTTGCTCCAATTCAGCGACTTCGTCCGCATTGGCTTTGCTCAGGGCGTCCTTCTTGGCGAGAGCGAGGAAACGACGCTCCAACTTGTCATTCCAATCGTCCATTTGGATACTGATCCTCGTTGGTGTCGCAGCCGCAGAAATACTCAATGCTGTTTTTGTGAAGATTGCTGATTCACTTGATTCACTTTCTTCGGTAACAGTAGGTCTCGTGTTCCCTGCGCCATTCACGTCGCTGGCAAGAGCTAGCGCCGCAATAGGTATTGCGGTCCGGACGCCTTTCGTTTTGACGAGATGTGATAAGCGGCTCATTTCTTTGGTGTCGAGAGAAGTTTTAGAAACAGACTCTGAATCATTGGGAGGGGACAGCGCACAAGCAAAACCGGAGCGGCTTCAATGATTGCTTCCGCCTTCGTAGACTTCATGGACGCACCACTTAATGCAAAATCATGAAGTGAAAACAATGCAAATATGAGTTCTCCCTCAGGCCCGCGATGACTGACATGAATCATGTCAGCAGGAATCAATGCGTTGCTTGTGACTAGATCACGTCGCTCAAAATCACCTCCAGCCTTCGGTGGTCGCAACTTTTCAATGAAACCCTTGATGGGCGTGGAGGCATCCGCAATCACCTGTGCAGAAAGACTCACACTGGCATATGTACAGGTCTGCCCTGCTCGGCCAAAATGTATCAGCGTGAAGTCATCAATTTGCTCAAAAAAGTATCGATCAGCAAATATTTGATTTGCTGGAACCCCCTTTTTTACTTCGACCTTTACTACTTTAGCAGGTGACGATGCGCTCACGCGGGCAATCTAGAGTTGATGCCAACACAATTGCAAACGGGAAAACCGAATTGGGCAAGGCTCGTGGGGCGGCAGTTCCATGAACCGTAAGCAAAGGTCATTTAAGCGTCACTTTAGCTGTGATCGCGAATTGAGGCTTTGTTGGCGACGTATTTCTGTTGGATTCGCCAAGGTCAAGAATGGGGCAAAAGGAAACGATGCTAGAGCTTGTGGATTCAATCCTGCACCCACAGCATTGAACCCGCTGTAAGGCGGGAGCCGCCGACTTCGTTCCCATTCAGATCAACCATCTTGATTCGTGCCATGTCCAGATTGTTTGCCGAGGCTATGACGGCCCAGGCCTTCCAGAACGTCTGAGCATCTTGCAGACGGACCTGTTTGGCTCGTAAATGCCAGACATTCTGAACTGTGATCGTCGCTGTCCACCTATCGCCGCTCTGCGCTACGGATACGTTCTTCACAATCTTGGATGCAATGGGGTCTGAACTTAGGATGGCAATGAAGGCCTCCAGCTTGGATGCCAGCGGACTCATTGCGGGGACCTCATCTGGTTTCTGAGGAGGTGGCGTCACCGTGGTTGTTTCCAACAATCCCCCCAACTTCTTCGCCTGAACCACACTCCACGCTTCAAGATTTGAAAAGGGCACCGTGAATTTCTCGCCATCCTTTTCAATAACAACGCTTTCTCCATCAAGGCTGACAAACTTTGCTTCGATTTTGCGACCATCTTTGGCCGTCCACGTTTGAGTCTCAGTGTCTTGATCTATGGGCGGCGGCGGCTTGGATTCGGTGGCGTCCTTCGGAGTGTTGTCCTCGACTTGTTGATCCGAAGCTCCCGCATCAAGGAGTGTGGAGTAGGCAAACACAACGGCTACGCAGACACAAACAGTCGAACTCCTCATAGGCGGGATTTTAATCCCAATGCGCACAGCGTCAACGGGCGACTGTTAGGCGGATGGAACCTCCATCGCAGCTTGATCCGAGAGAACGCGCCATTGTGCTACGCCTGAAAGAGTTTCGTGTCGAAAAGGGCATTTCGGCCAATGCTCTAGCCGCGAAGATCAAGGTGGATCGAAGCACCATCACCCACATGGAGGCAGACAGGACCCGCCCAACGCTCTGGTTGCTCTTGAAAATCGCAGACGGGTTGGATGTCCGCTTGTCGAAGGTCCTAGACGATCAAGGCTGCTGATTGTCCAACGATCCGATTGCGTAGAAATCGACGCCGGGAAACTCGATCTTGTCGATTTCAGTTTTCAGAAGGGAAAGGGAGCCCGACCACCCATAAGTGGCCGCAACGTCCTTCTGAGACCATCCACCCAAGTGTGTGCGAACAGTTGCATCCAAGCCAGCGCTACGAGCCGCATGCGTCCAAGAATGCCGGAAACTGTGAATGCCCCGTGCGCCTGTCGGCCCATCGCCGTGAGGCGGTCCTAATTTACTGACAACGAATCGCTGCCACCACTTGCAGATGCTATCCGCCCGACTGCCATTTTTGTTTCTATTGAGTCCGGTGAATAGGTAGCCTTGGGGATCATCTCGCCGCCTGTTCTCTACGAACTCCAAGAATCCCAAGCTGACAAGCTGCCTGTGAAGCGGCACCTTGCGCGTGCTGCTATCCGTTTTCAGCCGGTGCTCGTCTGTCTCGTGCAAATCCATGAAAGGCACCCCACCCTCTTCCCGAATGTCGGCGACGCTCAACCCGGCTATTTCATTCGCTCGCGTACCGTGAAACAGACAGAGCAAAGGAAGCCAGAAGCGGGCGCTCTTCCGGCCATCCGTGCTATGTCTCAGCGACGAGAACTCCGCTGTCGAAAACAGGCGTTCCATTTCGTCGGCGGTGAGAGTCTGGCGGCTTCTTTTCTTCGGCTTTGCCAGTCGTTCACGAACGAGCCGCCCTTTCATAGGGTTCTCTTTCATCCATCGACGCTCTACTGCATGAGTGAGCAGTGCGGAAAGGCCGGTCAGATAATCCTCGGCCGTTTTCCCGTGAATGCGTCGCTTGGCTTTCAATTTGGCCTCGCGTTCAGCAGCAAGCACAAGGGATGCTCCCTTGTAACGCTTTGCCGCGTTCTGAGGGATCGACGGGAGGAAATCCACCAACCCCATAGCGTCATCATCGGAGATCGAATCTAGCGGCTTAGATTCTCCAAAAAAGTCCGTCAGAATGCGGCAACGCATCTTGATCTTGGGAATGGTGGACCGTGCCAGATTCCCCTTTTTCACCTTGTCCTCATTGTGCGCCAGATAGTCGTCGCACAAATCACCAACGGTCTTGCGATCCTTCGCCGGCGATGGTGTGGGGCTGCCAGCGTGGAGCGTTTTGAAACGAGGATCGCGAGAATCGAATTCCCGACCGCTTAACGCTTGTTCCGTGCGCCATGCGCTCTCTACCATCGCCTTTTTTAGACTATCGGCGACTTCCCCTAGCAATGCATCGTTCGCCCCTTCTGCGGATACGCCCGCTGCCTCCAACGCTTCGCGTGTCTTTGCCAGCCAGTCGACTTCTTGATAAACAGGAGACCCTTCAAGGGCCATCAGGTCTTCTCGGGCTGTTTCCAGCCTTGTATTGCGGGCATCGGAGTCTGAATCCCATTCTCGCCGTCCGGCTTCACGTTTCTCGTTGGCGATGAATGTTCGTAAAATAAAATCCCGGCGCTCGATCTCTGACATACTCGCCAGTTTCCTCTTCGCCGGAGAGTCCCCAGTTTTGGTCGATGAAGAGGTAACCGGTAGGATTTCGCGCCGTTTTGCGTCAAAGTCCTCGTCCACTTCCACGGCAACCGTTTTGGCAAGGCGATTGGCAGTGGTGAGATCGTTGGTCTTGAGGGACCGCTTGATGTCCTTGGCCTTTCCGTAGCAGCCCAGCCGGACGAGTTCAGAAGGAATGCGACGGCGGTAGTAGTAGCGGCCATCACGCTTGAAAATATGGGGATGCTTTGGAATGGGATCGGATTGGGGTTGTGCCCCATGGTTGTGTCCCAGTTTTGATCCTTTCTTCCCTGATTTCATAAGGATTTCAGCTCCCACACGGGATTGTGGGGACGATGGCGGAGAGGGTGGGATTCGAACCCACGGAACCTTTCGGCTCTTCGGTTTTCAAGACCGACGCGATCGACCACTCTGCCACCTCTCCAGAATCCAGCCTAGAGGGAAGATACCCAAAGGGCCCCTGTTGAAAAGCGGAACTTCCGCGATGTTTGTCCGCGATCTTTTTTCCTCGCGATCCAACCCAGATGGCCTTAATTCCCCCTTTCTGTCATTCTTGGGCTGAGTCCATTGAAGCAAGCCCGCACACCTCTACGATCATGAACGACAATTCCATTCCAGACATTGACCCAAGCATCCCCGGCTCAAGCGATCCGTTTCAAGCCGCCAAGGCCAGCGCGATGAAAGCCGCCGAAGAACTTCGGGCTGCCGCGGCGGAGAAAGCTCGCGAGCTCAAGTCCAATGCAGAGGCTCGCGCCCAGGATCTGCGCCAATCTGCCGGACAAAAGGCTGACGAGTTTCGTGAGTACGCCGATGATGCGATGCACGAGGCCAAGGAACGCTATGCGACCCTTCGCACGGACGCCGAGAAATTCACTCGTGAGAACCCCATGCAGGCGCTCGCTGGCGCTTTCGGCGTCGGACTGATCATCGGGCTCATCCTGCGGAAATAAGGCTCAGGCCCGCTGCCGAACTTCACCCAAGCGCCTCCAGCATGATTGGTTGGGTGCGCGCTTCACGAACCTCAACGAAATGCCTCCGAAGCAAGAACCGCCCATGTCTTCTCGACTTGGATCACTGATTCAGGCGGCGCTGCGCTACATCGAGGCGCGGGGTGAGCTCCTCCAAATTGAAGCCGCCGAGGCGGGTTCGAGATCCGTCGGCATTCTCGTCACGATCATCGTCACCATCACGGCGCTCGTTTTCGGCTGGCTCCTCGCGCTTCCCGCCTTGGTCTGGATCACTGCGGAGAAGATCGGATGGCATTGGTCGCAGGTAAGCCTGGCGATGGCGGGCATTCACCTCCTGATTTTCGCCGTCGGTTTTTTGGTCTTTCGCATCAAGATCAAGCGGTTGCGCATTTTTGAGGGTAGCCTCGGAGAGCTTCAAAAGGACCGTGAATGGTTGAAGTCGTCAAAAGACCATCCCGGCAGCCTATAGCATGAGAACCAAGGCCGACATCATTCGGGACCTCGCAGAATCCCGACAAAACCTGTCTCTTCACGGCAGCAAGGCGCTCGTGGAGTGGAGTCCCCGAGAGGTCGCGAAGCGAAGTTTCTCAAATCATCGGTACATTTGGATTGGTGCGGCCGTTGCCATGGGAACATTTGTGATCGTGCGAGCCATGCCAAAGACGGACAAAACCCACAAGAATGAGCGTGACAATCCTCTCCCAGCCGCTACAAAAAGTTCTCTTGCCGCTCTTCTCCTGACTCCACTTGTGGCAAATGTCCGCAGCAGTCTCCTATCCCATGGCCGTCAATGGATCGCCGACTATTTTAATCAGCAAATTCTGAATCGCCAAGAGTCCGAAGACACTCCATAATTTCCCTCCACATGTCTGAAGCCGCCGCCGTCCAAGTCGTAGAAGAAGATGTCATGCCCGCGCTGGGGTCTGTCGATGATTACCTGCGTTTTTGCATGGAGTATGGTGCGTCCGACCTTCATTTGGCCACGGCCTCCCAACCCACTTGGCGCCGATTCGGGAATCTATCTCCCATCTGGAACAACTCTGCTGAATTCACTGCTGAAGATACCAACCGGCTCGCCTACCAGTTCCTCACGGAAGGTCAGATCAAGCAACTGGAAGAGAAAGGTGACGTGGACTTTGCCTACTCCCCCGATTTCGGACGATTCCGCGCCTCAGTCGTCCAGCAGCGCCTCGGCATTGACATGGTTTTCCGGGTCATCGACTCCCGAATCCGCTCCATCGACGAACTCGGTCTCCCCGCAACCGTTCGCACGCTGATCCGCTACCACAACGGTCTGGTCTTGGTGACGGGACCTGTCGGCTGTGGTAAGTCCACCACCTTGGCTGCCCTCGTGGATGAGATCAACAAGGAGCGAGAGGATCATATCATCACTCTGGAAGATCCGATCGAATACGTCATCGAGCCGAAGGGTTGTCATGTGAACCAGCGGGAAGTCGGCACCCACACGGAGTCTTTTGCGGCGGCTCTTCGTGGAGCGCTTCGTGAAGATCCCGATGTCATCATGGTGGGTGAAATGCGTGACTTGGAGACGATCTCACTCGCCATCACGGCCGCTGAAACCGGTCACTTGGTTCTCGGCACCCTGCACACAGGCAACTCGGCGAGAACGCTGGACCGGGTGCTGGACGTTTTCCCATCCGATCAACGCGATCAGATTCGAATCATGGTTTCCGAGTCGCTGCGCGGAATCATTTCCCAGCAACTTGTTCCGAAGACCGATGGGAAAGGCCGGGCCATGGCTCTGGAACTGCTGGTGAACACGCCTGCCGTCGCCAACTGCATTCGGGAGGGCAAAACCTTCATGCTCAACGGCATCATGCAGACCGGAAAGAACGTTGGCATGGTGACCATGGACGAGTCTCTCCGAAACCTTTACACCGCCGGCACCATCTCCCGAGAAGAGTGCCTTTCCCGCTCCGAGGACAAGACCCAGATGCGCTTGTTCCTCGAATCCTGATTCTTCCGCCTTCTCCCTCTCGTTCCCTCCTTAACTCGTTTATTCGCCTATCAAATCCGATATGCCCATCATCGATAATTTTTTCGCCAAGCTCATCGAACTCGGGGGCTCGGACCTTCACTTGAGTCAGGGCCAGCCGCCCAAGGTTCGCGTTCATGGAACGGTCCGCTCCATCGACGACATGATTCTGACGGAGTCGCTTCTGGAAACCATGATGCGGGAAATCTGTGAGCCTCGTGCTTGGGAGCGCTATGTGGAGAAAGGTGACCTCGACTTCGCGTACGAGATGGACGCCGACAACCGTTTCCGTTGCAACTACTTCAAGCAGCAGAATGGCTACGGGGCGGTGTTCCGGATCATTCCCACCAAAATTGCCTCCCTTGAACAGCTGGGGATTCCACCCATCGTCAAGAACTTCGGCCACATGCGCAGTGGTCTCGTGCTCGTCACAGGACCGACTGGATCAGGAAAGTCCACAACGCTTGCGGCGCTTCTGGACTACATCAACACCAACTTCCGGCGCCACATCATCACGATCGAAGAACCGATCGAGTTTGTGCACCGCAATAAGAAAAGCATCATTACCCAGCGGGAGGTGCCAATTCAAACCCCCTCATTCGCCGACGGGTTGCGCGCTGCCCTTCGGGAAGACGCCGATATCGTACTGGTGGGTGAAATGCGAGATCTCGACACCATTTCTCTGGCTCTGACGGCGGCAGAAACTGGCCTCCTCGTCTTCGGAACCCTGCACACGAACAACGCGCGCAAGACCGTTGACCGGATTGTGGACGTTTTCCCTTCGGACCAGCAAAGCCAAGTGAGAACCATGCTTGCCGCCTCCCTGAAGGGCGTGGTTGCCCAGCTTCTGATGAAGAAGGTCGACGGCAAAGGCCGCGCTGCCGTGAACGAAATCATGGTGTCGACCCCGGCTGTCGGCTCCATCATCCGCGAAGGTGCCACCCAAAAGCTCTACGACGTCATCATTGGCGGCAAAGCCGAAGGGATGCAGTTCATGGACGAAGCCATTTGGCAGCGTCTGCGGGACGGGGAAGTTTCTCCAATGGAAGCCTACATGAAGGCAATCGACAAGAATCGCTTCAAGGCCTTCCTGCCTCCAGAAGAGGTCAAGATGGCCATCGCATCCGGAAGCAGTGACGAGGCCAAATAGAGATCCTCAAAAGAATCTCGACATCCCGTTTTCAAAATGAAGACTCGGTCCATGGCCGAGTCTTTTTCTTTATCACGCCGTCAGTTCTCCAAAGCCGCCGTCTCTTCTGCTGCAGCGAGTTTTGGTTTCCAATTCATCCCTTCCCGAGCCTGGGGTCAGCTCGAAAAGCCAGCCCTCGCCGGCATCGGCACGGGGGGAAAGGGAGTTGCCGATATCCGGGGCTCTGAACAAGCTGGATTCCAAGTCGTAGCCTTGGCGGATGTGGTGGATGCACGGAAGATGCTGACGAAGCCGGACGGTCGTGCACGCAATCTCGGGGAGATGCAGCGCACGCACGAACAAGCTGCCTTCTTCACGGACTATCGGGAGATGATCGCTCAGATGGGCGACAAAATCGATGCCGTCACCGTCTCCACGCCGGATCACCATCACTTCCACGCCTCCTACCTCGCCATGAAGGCTGGGAAGCACGTCTATTGCCAAAAGCCCCTCACCCACGGCATCTGGGAAGCCCGCATCCTTGCCGAACTCGCCGCCTCGACCGGCGTGAAAACCCAAATGGGCAACCAAGCTCATGCACAGGATCACATGCGCCGCTGCGTGGAACTCGTCCGGGCAGGCGTCGTGGGCAAGGTGCGCGAGATCCACGCCTGGACCAACCGCCCCATCTGGCCCCAAGGTTTCGCTCAGCGCCCCCCCGCCGATCCCATCCCCGAGTGGATGGATTGGGAGCAATGGATCGGCCCCGCCCCCTTCACAGACTACAGCTCCAAAATCGCCCCCTTTGCCTGGCGCGGCTGGTGGGACTACGGCTGCGGTGCCCTCGGCGACATGGCCTGCCACATCATGGACATGGGCTGGTGGGCCGTCATGCCCGACGCGCCCCTCAGTGTCACCGCCGAGCAAAAAGGCGGCAGCGAACTCTCCGCCCCCATCAGCTCCAAAATCACCTGGGACTTTGGCCCCTCCGAATTCGCCTCGAAGAACGGGTTCAAGTACCACTGGTACGACGGCTACACCCAAGCCCACTTCGATCCCGAAACCTGGTCGCTCGTCAAGGAGAGCGAGGAATACAATCACCCCGACATCGCCACCCTCGACAACGAGAGCTTCAAGAACTTCGGCAGCGTCATCATCGGCGAAAACGGAAAACTCTTCTTCGACCGTGGCCGCCAAGCCTGGGTCGTCAAATCCCACTACAAAATCGATGGTTTCCAATGGCCCAAGGAGTCCATCCCACGAGCCACCGATCAGGACAACTACAAGGAGTGGTACGACGCCGTCCAAGGCACCGTTGATCGCGGTCAGTCCGACTTCAGCCACGCCGGCCCCTTCACCGAGACCATCCTCCTCGGCACCCTGGCCCAGCGACTCCCTGGTGAAACCCTGCACTGGGACGCGGAGAACCTCGCGGTCAAAGACCGCCCAGAACTCAAAAAATGGATTCAGCGCGAGTATCGTTCCGGCTGGGAGATCCGCACCTGAATGGACGATCGAAAAAAGCCCGCCCACGACGTTGACAAACAATCTCCGGGCATTACCATCCTCGCCCGCGGTGATCCCGCAGGTGTCTTTTCAGACAAGCACCCGTAGCTCAATGGATTAGAGCATCTGACTACGGATCAGAAGGTTTCAGGTTCGAGTCCTGACGGGTGCGCCACTTTCCTTGGTTTCGGGGCTTCCCCTGCCTCCCTAGGATTCGAGCATCCTCTCAGCTTCTGCTGCTCCATGTCAGCCCGCGCAGTCTCCGCCAATCGCCTCAGGGACACTCCCGGCCGGGTTCTCCTGGGATGGGCAATGTTGATGACGCCTCTGGTGATCTTGAGCTGGCGGGTGCATTTGCATCCGGGTGACTTTGACTGGGTGGAATACCCCACCGGCCTCGGAGATTCTCGTATCTACAAGCCGATGGAAGCAGATCTCTTCGCACCCAATCTCCGAATTCAGGGTCACCCGGAGGGCCTATTCCGGCGTGACCGTGAGCCCCAGTCCATGGAAGATGCCACCATGACCAAAGTCTCGATGGACGAGTCGGGAACATGGTTCATCTACATGAGTACCCAACCCGAGTTGTCCGGCCGTGTGTTTCTCAAGACGGGTCAGGGGCGGTATGTCGAGTTTGGCGCACGCGCCCACTACCAACCGTTTGTCCCGCCAGTGAGTACCAGGAACCCCTGACGGTCAGCGTCAGCAAATCCTCCCTTTACACCACCCCAGCCTCCATTCACTGTCCTCGCCCATGCCCATCCAAAGAGCTCTTCTCTCTGTTTCTGACAAGACTGGTCTGATCGACTTCGCCACCGGCCTGGCGGAGCTAGGTGTCGAAATCCTATCCACCGGAGGAACCGCCAAACACCTGACCGAGGCCGGGATCAAAGTGAAGGATGTCTCGGAGTACACAGGCTTCCCTGAACTGTTCGATGGCCGCGTCAAGACGCTGCACCCAAAGGTTCACGGTGGACTCCTTCAGCGCCGCGGGCATAAAAAGGATGAGGAAGATGCCAAGAAGCATGAAATCCCAGTCATCGACTTGGTGGCCATCAATCTTTATCCATTCGAGGAAACCGTGGCCAAAGAGGAGGTGACGCTGGAGCAGGCGATTGAACAAATCGACATTGGAGGCCCTTCCATGCTGCGCTCCGCTGCGAAAAACCATCGCTCCGTCACCGTAATCAGCGATCCTTCAGACTACACTCAGGTCTTGAACGAACTCCGCGAAAATGACGGCAACACCAAACTGGCCACACGTGAGCTGCTGGCGTGGAAGGTGTTCAAGCGCACGTCTCAGTACGATGCGGCCATTGCCAGCTACCTCAACAAGGAGCAGGTGACTCAAAAGACTTTTAGCCTCAGTCTGCCGCTGTCTTCCGAACTTCGTTACGGCGACAATCCCCACCAGCATGCCTCCCTTTACGGAAATTTTTCCGACTACTTCACCAAGCTGCATGGGAAGGACCTCAGCTACACCAATATCCTCGACATTCACGGGGCGGCTGAGTTGATTCAAGAATTTCGACGGCCCACGCTGGCGATCCTGAAGCACACCAATCCGTGTGGCGTCGGGAGTGCTGACGAGGATCTGCGTGAGGCCTGGGACAAAGCCTTTGCCACCGACAAGCAAGCACCATTCGGTGGAGTCATCGTGATGAACCGGACCCTGCCGCTCTCTCTCGCACGGGTGATTTCTGAAATTTTCACGGACGTCATCATTGCTCCAGACTTCGATGCGGACGCCCGGGCACTCTTGCAAAAGAAAAAGAACCTCCGACTGATCCAGATGCTGCCGACCGTGGAGGAGATTCGCAGCGAGCCGATCATTCGTTCTGCCCCGGGCGGGTTCATGGTCATGGACGCTGATCCCCGCGCCCTGGGCTTGGATGATCTCGAGACCAAGGTGAAGACAAAGCGCCCGCCAAGCAGGGAGGAACTCGAAGCCATGCGGTTCGCTTGGAGAGTCGTGAAGCACGTCAGGTCCAATGCGATTGTGTTTGCCGCACACGATCGGACGCTCGGCATTGGAGCCGGGCAGATGTCTCGTGTCGATTCCTGCCGGATCGCCGTGATGAAGGCCAAAGACGCAGGACTCTCCCTCGTCGGAAGCACCGTTGCCAGTGACGCCATGTTTCCCTTCGCTGACGGCCTCATTACTTGCGCTGAGGCAGGGGCGACGGCGGCCATCCAACCCGGTGGCTCGGTCCGAGACCAGGAGGTCATTGATGCCGCCGATGAGCACAAAATGGCGATGGTCTTCACAGGCAATCGGCACTTTCTCCATTAACCCATGTCACTGCGTCTCGGCGTCAATATCGACCACGTGGCCACACTTCGGCAGGCGCGGTATCGAACGATGGCTGGTGCCCACAACGCCGAGCCTTCGGTATTGCAGGCGGCCTTGGACTGCGAAGCCGCAGGCGCCCATTCCATCACGGTCCATTTGCGTGCGGACCGTCGACACATGCAAGACCGGGACATCTTCGAACTAAAGGATTCCATCGCTGGATATCTGAATTTTGAGATGGGCAATACGGAAGAAATTCTGGGTATCGCGCTTCAAGTGAAGCCCGATTTTGCCTGCATGGTACCCGAGAACCGCGAGGAAGTGACGACTGAAGGGGGCTTGGATGTAGCAGGCCAAAAGGAAGCTCTGAGCCGTGCAGTCGATCAACTTCAAGCCAACGGTGCGCTGGTCAGCATGTTCATTGATCCAGACGAAGCGCAGGTGAGGGCCTCGGCGGAGATCGGTGCCAAAATGGTGGAGCTTCATACAGGGGCCTTCGCCAACTTGACGGATACAGAACGGGAACCCGAGGTGATCCGACTGAAGAATGCCGCTGAACTTGCCCATTCCCTGGGACTTCAGGTGAATGCGGGGCATGGCCTCACGACGGCCAATTTACCGGACCTTTTTCCAGTACCGCATCTGGTGGAATTGAACATCGGCCACCACCTGGTCTCTCGGGCAATTTTCGTCGGTCTCCCCGCAGCCATCGAGGAAATGCTAGCCATCATGGCGGCGTACCCAGAGGTCCACTAAACCCACGCACAATGGCCGTACTCGGAATTGGAATCGATTTGGTCGAAGTTGAGCGGATCCGGCAACTTTTGGAGAAACACGGGGAGCGATTCCGCTCAAAAACGTTCACACAGAACGAGATCCTGTACTGTGACAGCTGTGGGAATCCCGCCATGCACTACGCGGCCAGATTTGCCGCCAAAGAAGCGGTCGCCAAGGCCTTGGGAACGGGACTTTGGGCAAAGGGAGTCGACTGGAAAGACATTGAGGTCACCCGCAATGCAGAGGGTCGTCCCGCGGTGACGCTGACGGGAGGTGCTCTTGAGCGAATGCGTGAGTCGGGAGGTGCCGAAGTGCTGATCAGCCTCACTCACACTGCGGATCTGGCATCAGCCTACGCGTTGATTCAGCGGCTACAGTAGCTTCTAAAAACTGGCCTGAAAGCGCATCGGCCCCCTTGCCTCTTCCATAGGAGGGACGTGGCGATAGTTGGTGGGCACCGGAGTCGCGAGTGGATCTCCGTTCATCATGTAGCCAAGAGAGCCTGCGGGCTTGACTGAACTGCATCCCACGAACAAGAGATTTGCAGAAACAAGACCAAGGAGCAGTGCCACGATTCGATTCATAGAATCAGTTAGTGGATCTTCCATCCAACGTCCAGTCGGAACTTGGCGAATGGAGCCCGCCTCCTTCGTGGTGACAAATTGCTCCAAAGCACAGCATAAGGATTGACACCTAAGCCCTCAGATGAAATATGGGTTCTCCATGAGAACGAAACACCGTGTCTTTGGAGCACTCTTGGGGATCACTCTGCTGTCCCCCTCCCTCGAAGCTCGAGAATTTACCGACAACCAAGGGCGGAAGGTCGAGGGTGAGGTGACCGCCTTCGTCGCAGGAAAGGTCTCTCTCAAAAGGGCAGACGGCCAAGTTTTTCAGTTTCCGCTTAAGCTGCTTTCAGGTGCAGATCAAAAATACGTCAACGAGTGGATTGTCAGCAACAAGGAGTTCCGCTTCGATGTCAAGTCCACACCTCGAAAACTCGATTCTAAGAAGCAAAAGGGCATCACGACGGTGACGGTGGAGAAGTGGGCCCACGAAGTCGATCTCCGAAACAGCAGTGGAGTGGATTGCCATGACGTTCAGGTCAATTATTGGTTGTTTGTCCGCGAAGATGATGGCTCAGGGCCAGGGCGGCCTCGGCTTGCGGGCTCCGGGTCAGAGAAATACCCCGAATTGGGAAATCTCCGAAGCGTTGCGTTGAAGACGAACGCAGTTGAGCTCACAAAAACCCAGCTCGCCGGTGGTTACTATTACGCGGATGGTACCCGCGCACGGTCTTCGGATCGTCTCGGTGGCATTGCGATTCGAGTAAAGGCGCTCGGTCGTGAGATTTTCGAGTTTGAAAGCGAAGATGGACTTCTGGCTGCCACGGGTAGCGCGAGCCGCCAGAAGAAGACTGACGATCCTGATCGCTGAGGACCGCGCCCTACCTCCTGGGGGCCCATCCTTTGCGCAGGCTGTCATTGCACGAAAGTCAAAGTGCGAGTTTGTTTGGGCGATGCTCAAGCTTCGTCCATGCGCTTGGATTCTTGGCGGTTTGTCCCTTTGGGGAATGTTTTTGTTCATGAGCGTTCCCGCAATTGAAGCTCATCCGCTGCAGTCCGAACCCGTCAATCACCCCTACGTATTCGGATTCGATCAATTCTATTTGTCGGAAGACCCGGATGAACACTTGGCTCAGGGCGGGCTCCTTCTGTTGGCCGAACTGAGATGCACGGCCTGTCACCGGCCACCGGCGGCTTGGAGCAGTCGTCTGGAGCCAGCTCCCGGTCCAGACCTCAGTTGGGTTGGGTCTCGAATGGTATCTGATTCACTATGGCGACTGGTGCGTAGCCCCCAGCACAGCAAAAAGGGAACCCTGATGCCAGGACTCTTCACCGGAGAGGACGGGGACGCCGAGGACGTCGAGGCGATTGTCGAGTTCCTCGCAAGGCGATCTCGCCCACAATCGGAAATGCTCCAGATGCCGAAGGGCAATCCCACATCTGGAAAACAGCTCTACCACAGGATCGGCTGTGTTGCGTGTCACGAACCTGCAACAGACTACCGACCGCCTGCCCCACCCGAGGGAACGGAGATCGAGAAGCCCGGCTTGGCCTCAGTTCCTCTGGTCCTGGCAGAAGCCTACACTGCGAACGAGTTGGCCGCGTTCCTACAGGATCCGTTGCATATCAAACCATCGGGCCGGATGCCCTCACAGCAACTCACCTCTCAAGAAGCCGCTGACATTGCCGCCTACCTCCAAGTTGGAGAGACCTTTGAGCCATCCATCGAACGCACCGTTCTTCAGATTCCCAAACAGGGCGTCAAGCGAGGAAAAAGCGTCTTCATACAACGAAATTGCCAAGCCTGTCATCCGTTGGACGGCATTGACGCCAACTCAACTTCGCCCGCTCCATTGATCAGTCTCAATGCGAAGCACGGTTGCCTTTCCGAATCCCGCCAATCCGGCGTTCCGTTCTACCAGTTCAATCCCACTCAGCGCCGAGCTTTGGAGTTGTCGCTCAGCTTGGTGAAGAATCACTCGAGTTCCCCCCCCAGCTATAATGCTCTCGATTGGAAGCTGTCGCGGCTCAACTGTTACGCCTGCCACGATCGTGACGGAAAAGGAGGTCCGGAGGATCCTCGCGCCCAGTACTTTTCGGGGACACCACTTCCCAGCACGCCTGGATTTCACCCCTACCCCCTACCTCGCAGCCTTGACGGGCTCGAAAATACCCTGACTGACACGGAGTTGCTCAATTCCCTCCGTGGGAGACCGACCGCAGCAGGTGAAACGACCTTAAGGATGCCCGATTTTGGGCCAAAGAACGCCGCTGAGCTTTTCGACCTGTTCCGCCACCACGGAGAATCTCGATGAAAGAGTGAAGACGGCTCGGAAAAAGCACCTCCGAGACAAGTTTTGGACCCCTCATTTTCAACGATTTACGAGAACATCGAAAAAAAACTTCCAATTGTTTGAACAGATTTCTTCACCCGGAATCTAATTCTTCAACAGTGATGGTCAGCTTGGCTGCCATGGGCTGGTCTTGAGAGTTATTGGTTGTTGTCATCACATCACCCGCAGCAATGCGGATCTGTGTTGAGGTTGATGCCAGAGAAGCCGGGTGGAATCGGGAGCCACCCGGCTTCAACTTTTTAAAGGGGAACGTCCGAATGCCCAACTCAGACCGAAGGCAGTGTCTGGGCCACTTGAATCCAGGCAGTAGACCCCGTGTAGGCCTTCGCACGATCCGCAAGGCTCTCTGCATCAGCCATGGAACTCGTCACGGCGAAAACCGTCGCCCCTGAGCCAGACATCAAGGCCGCCCGCGTTTCGGCCTGCTTCAGGAGCCAGCCCTTCAGCGCCGGAAGCAGCAAGTACTTCTCGAAAACCGGTCGCTCAAGATCATTCACCATTTCACCCCAAGGAAGCGTTTGGGGGCAATACGGGACATCAGGGCGTTCAACCGAGTCCTTCCAGCGGCTGTAGGCCCAAGGAGTGGACACGGGGAAAGGCGGCTTGATAAGAACCAAGGGCAGTTCCCAGGGAAACGCGACCGGCGTGACCCGCTCCCCTCTTCCGCACCCATCAGCCGCTGTCGAGGTACCAAGAAAGCACGGAACATCTGAGCCCAGGCTCGATGCAAGGCGCAGCAAATCCCCTTCCGAAAGGACATCCCCGGTCAGTCGATTGAAGGCGGCAAGCGCCACTGCCGCGTTGCTGCTCCCTCCACCGAGACCGGCACCATGCGGGATTCGCTTCTCGAGTCGGATGCGCCAACCTAACCGGGGACCACCCGCCGTCTCGAATGCCTCCAGTGCCCGCAGCACCAGATTGGCGCCATCCGTCGGCACGGTCGGATCGGAGCATGTCAAAACACGAATCGAGGGGTCGTCGACTCGCTCGATGACCAGAGAGTCTTCGACACCAATCCTGCAGAGACGGGTTTGAACTTCATGAAATCCGTCGTCTCGCCGCCCGAGGACGCGAAGCCAAAGATTGATCTTGGCGGGGGAAGAGAGCTCCAGTTGGGTTTCCATAAAATGCGCCCACCATCAGCAGACGGCTCATCTTTGGCCTTTGCCGCCCTCAGGCGCAAGTGTCTCGTGACCGACCCAGCAGCGCCAGCATCCTGCCCGTGCGTCCCTTCTCGACCCGATAGGAGTAATAGCGAGTCAAGTCCGATGAGGTACAGACACCACCGTCATGGACCTGGCCACTTGGAACCCCCATTTGGGCACAATCCGCCACGATCATTCTGGCGAAATCCACATCATAGTCCGGCGGGCGAATGCAGGGGCTCAATGCCACATGAATGTTTTCCACGCGGCTGCCGAGTCCACACATCGCCGTGATCGCATTTCGAACAATCCCTTGCTCCGAGCCCTTCTTTCCAGAGTGCACCAGTCCGAACACACCCGTGCTGGCATCGATGAGATAAACGGCGCAGCAGTCCGCCACATAGATCCCCAGAACGACCTCGGAGGATCGAGTGACAAATCCATCCACTTTCGGCCAGACACCCTCCAGGGGCGCCTCCACAATGGCAACCTCAGCCCCATGGACCTGCTCCCCAATGCAAAGCTGGTTCTCCGCAAACCCCATCGCCCGAACGTGGTCCATGTGACAGGGGCTCAGTCGGGCAATCACTTCATCTCTCTCGCCATCCACGGGAATAGAAGGGTTGCGAAGAACAAACCGATGACAAAAACCTGCGTCAGAAGGCAATGCTTCGATCAGTTCGAACGGGCTGTGGGTGTTCATGGCTGTCAGCATTCGTATTGGATGCAAAAAGGGCGCCCGGATGCCCGAACGCCCTTAAAATTGGTTTGATCCAAGCCTCGCTTTGGCGTCCTCAGCGAGCCAAGGCATCTGCGTCGGATCCACGGTAGGACGACATAAAGCTCTCTGCGTTGTCGGCAGAACTCTCTGCCATGGCCTCGGCAATCTGATTCTGAAGCTCCCCTCGGAGGCGGGCCACAAGATCCATTCCCTTGGACGTAATGCGAACCATCACCTTCCGGCGATCATCCAGCGCATGGGTACGTTCCATGTATCCGAGCTTCTCAAGGCGATCCACAAGACCTGTCGCAGCGGCGGTCGAGTGGCCCATTTTGCGAGCGATGTCTGTCATCGTCAGCTCTTTGGATGTCGAGAGGTAGCTCAGCAAAAAGAATTGAGCGAACGAGATATTATCCCGGTTCAACTCCCGAGAGAGGTTCAAAAGAAACTCACGTTGGCTGAACAGAATGAAATCTGCCAGCTTGGCATGATCCTTTTGCGGATTAGTGATTCCGTTGGAGTTGGACATAAGACAGGAGTGCTAGTGTTATACAGGTCGAAATTCTCGAATTGTCATGAAATATAGCAATACCAAAAGATAAGCTCAAGGTAATTCCATATATATCATAAAATTTTTTGCTGACGAATGGTTCGTTTCTCAATAAAGAAAGGTCAATATTGCTCAATTATCAAGTATGGAATGCTTTTCCCGCGATTTTGTTTAAAAAAGCTTCATTCCCCGATCGAACTTCGAGTTGAATCAATTGGCTCTTTAGCACCCCTCAATTCTCGATTTTCAAGCTCTCGATCCATTCATCTCCATCGCCCGGAGAAACATAGAACACACCGCGGAAACTGTCCCACACCGGCACCTGAGGCATCCCTTCGGATTCTGGGGTCCAAGTACCGCGACCGCTGTCGGATCGTAGATAGTAGCTCCAATAGCCCGCCGAGACATCAGCATGATCGCTGCTCCAGATCCTGAGTCGATCACTGGTGTCCGGGGAACTGCCAAGTGTGAAGCCGAGCCTCGACTGCCCAAAGTCGGCAGCCACTGGCAACCCGGAGCCCAAAAACTGCGTCCCCACTCGGATCGGATGGACAAACGTGCCCTCTCTTACCTGACCGGTCATCAACACTGGCACCGAGGTCGGGAAGTTGACCAGAAGGGCTTCACCCGGAGCCACAACCGATTGGCCGAGATCCGCCATCGAGACATCCCCGTCGGCAATCCAGATCTTGGAACCGTCCCTCTTTCTCAACAACCACACTGTCGAGAACGTATTCGAGGCTGGATGGAATCGGATGACCCGGTCAGAACTTGATGCGGTGATTCCACCCTGAAGCGAAGTGACCGGGAACAAGTCCGCGAGCGACCAATGCTCACGCAAGGTCACTTGGGTTTCATCGGAGATCCCGCTGAGGTCTTTCGTCGTCGTACGATCCTCATTGAGGGCAAACGCAATGGTCTCATTCGAACTCAAAGCTTCGTCCACTTCGATCCTGTGACCCGCAAGAGGACCTGTCCGCAACTCAACAAAGTATTGCCTTCCCGGCTCGAGCTGACTGACAATCTCCGTTCCGGCCATCCATGAGCCCCCGTTCAATCCAACGGCGATGCCGGCAAAGAGGGGCTCTTTCGCAAGAGGCATGGTGAATGACCTCGTCTTGGCCCCGAAGAACTCCCGGCTCCATCCCAATACTTGGCTGCAGGCTACGGCCTCAGCCTGGCCATTGCGGTCCGCGTCGAGCTCCACTTTCACACGCACAAAACCACGCCCAGACGCAAACAAGGCCTGCCGGTCAACGCCGGAAACGCGGAGGACCTGACGCCCTTCGGCGTCGAACTCAGGAGCGGACCAGCCGCTCAATTCACTCCACCGGCCATCGGTCAGGCTGGAACGGCCCTCCAACGTGACTCGAACATCATCACGCCCCACGACCGCCCGGGTCAACACGGCATCGAGTCCATTTGCAGTCGCATCGATCTGAAGAGCATCGGCTCCTGACATGCCCGACTCTGAATCCGTGCCGACAGCGTACTCATAGAGATTGGCCAGACCATCGGCGTCCGCATCACCTTCTGCGGCACCTTCAGCCCCAAGGCTCCAAGCGTGGAACGAGGTGACCGGAGCATCTGCAAACGATCCCGACTCAGGCTGCGCCAAGGTATTTCGATCTTGCCAAGCCAGCGGGAAACCACTGCCACTCGGTGCCGAAACGCCAAGGTCCCGGGTAAGATCCACCCGCGCATCGGTGGTGTCATCCGTGTCAGACTCAAAGCCCGTCTCCGAGGCTCCCGCTGGGGCCTGACCAATGAGTAGGTCAAACGGATCCGTACTTGCCCCTGAAGTCGTCGGATTGCTCGTAAAGACAAGATCCTGACCCGCATTGTCATCACCCAGCGTGACCACCGCCATGGGCACCGTGCCGGCCAGCGGTCCTCCCAAGAACTGAGAAGGTGGCAGGTGAAGGAAGTAACGCCCCGGATTCAGGCCCGTGATCAAGTAGCGTCCCTTGTTGTCCGTGAAGGCTGCACCAATGGCTGAAGTGCTCAAAGGATTGACCCCTTCTGGATAGATCTCGACGACCACCCCTTCGATCCCTTCGGTCGGATCAAGATCTCCGTCCCCGTTGACATCGAGGAAAACCACGTTGCCCACGCTCATCGGCGCCCAGAGACCGAAATCCACGGTCAAATTGGTGTCGGGATCCAGATCACCATCCGTGGTCGACTCCACTCCCGGCTGCAGGTCGACAACAGGGCTTAGAAGCGGCGTTCCGCTGCCTCCTGGCTGAGCCCCATTGTTGTCGTTGTCTTCATTGTTGTCGCTGGTGTCCGGGGTTCCACTGGTCGTGGTGAAATCCGCCGGTGCCGTTACCTTGACAAAGTAGGTGCCTGGGAACAGATCCGTAAACTCGTAGCTTCCCGAAGGACCGGTCGTCAACGGACCCGCAACCAGCGTATCGGCGTCAGAACCCGACCCTCCGATCTCATCATCATCACCTGGATCATAGAGTTCGACCAGAGCTCCCTCAATCCCCTGCTCACTCGGATCACGGAGACCATCGTTGTTGTAGTCCTCCCAGACGAGGTTGCCCAAATTCAGGCCTTTGATGGTTAGCGTGATGGCGCGTTCCGCCTCACAGCCGTAGGCGTCGACCGCCCTCACGGTAAAGGTCTGCGTTTCCAGTTGGGTCGGAGTTCCAGAAACTACGCCCGCCGCAGACAGAGCCAAGCCACTTGGCAGCGCCCCAGACTTCAAGCTCCACGCAAACGGGGCGGTGCCATTGGTCGCCGACAGAGACTGACTGTACCCAATCGTCGGATAGCCCGATGGCAACGTACCCTGATTGATCGAAATCACAGGGCAACTCACGACCAGCGTCACCACCCGGGATCCCACGCACCCGTTGGCATCCGTTGCGGTGACCGTCAGAGAAGCCCCGGCATCCTCAGCCGACGGCGTTCCTGAAAGCGTCGCCGTTGATGCATTCCACGTCAGCCCCGAGGGAAGCGTGCCAGTCAGTTGCCAGACATAAGGGCTCGTTCCATCGCTACCCACAAAGGTGGTGGAGTACGGTGTCCCAACGACTGCATCGCTCAGCGTCCCCGGGGCAATCTGGATCGCCGGACAGATGCGGAGATCATAGGACTTCGTCCCCACGCAGTTGTAACTGTCCGTTGCACGAATCGTCACGGAAAACAGACCTGCCACAGACGGCGTTCCGCTGATCTCACCACTCGCCCCATTCAAGCTCACACCAGTCGGCAGAGAGCCCGATGAA
Source organism: uncultured Verrucomicrobiales bacterium (assembly GCA_963976915.1). Lineage (GTDB taxonomy): Bacteria > Verrucomicrobiota > Verrucomicrobiia > Verrucomicrobiales > Verrucomicrobiaceae > CAXBNA01. Next base: position 16,412 of record CAXBNA010000015.1, on the reverse strand, counting down.
ACCGAGTACGTGTAGGGCCCAGTTCCGCCGGAGGCGGAAATGGTGTTCGAGAATGGTTGTCCGATATCTCCCTTGGTGAGCACCCCAGGACTCATCGTGATGGACGGACAATCCATCGCCAGCGTGTAGGCGCGATCCTTGACACATCCGTTCGCATCCGTCGCCCGCACCGTGAAGCTCGTCGTTTCTTCGACGGTCGGCGTTCCAGTGATTGCGCCCGACGTCGTGCTAAGACTCAGACCCCTTGGCAGGGTGCCAGACTGCAGGGCATACACATACGGGGCAGCGCCACCCGATGCCGCCGTACTAGCGTTGTAAGGAGTGCCCACGACTCCGGATGCCAAACCGCCCAGACTGATGACCGGACAAACTCGGAGATTGTAGGCCCGAGTCCCGCTGCAACCGTAGGCATCCGTGGCGCGAACGGTGAAACTGCCCAACCCATTGCCGGTGGGTGTTCCCGAGAGCTGGCCGTTGGAAGCCAGCGTCAACCCTCCGGGCAGGCTTCCTGCGGAGACGGCGAAAGTGTGAGGGCTCGTTCCCCCTGTTGCGGTGAACGTTGCCGAGAACGGCGCCCCCTGTTCTCCAAACGCCAGGCTCGTGGGTGACACGGTCACTGCCGGACAAACGGGCGTGACCGAGTAGCTGCGCGCCCCCTTGCAGCCATTTGCATCGGTCGCAGTGATCTGGAACGAAGCTGCCGCCGCACTCGTCGGAGTGCCGGACAATACGCCACCCGTGGTCAAGCCGAGGCCCGCCGGGAGGGTTCCGCTGGTCACTGCATAGGTGTAGGGGGATTTGCCCCCAGCGGCCGCCACGCTAGTCGAATAGTTCGATCCAACGGTCGGAACCGGGAAGGAGGTTGGGTTGAGCGTGACCGTCGGGCAAACCACGGGCAAGCTGTAAGCGCGCGTCTTGACACAGCCGTTGGCGTCCGTCGCCCGAATCACAAAACTCGCGGTGGCCTCTGCATTCGATGTCCCGGTGATGGCTCCGTTCGAAGTATTCAAGGACATCCCTGAAGGCAGACTTCCCGAAGCGAGCTGGTAGACATAGGGCGAGGCACCTCCAGAGGCAGACGCGCTGCCCGAGTAGGCCTGGCCCACCGTGGCATCAGAGAGATTCGCAAACGTGATCAGCGGACACACCCTCAAACTGACCACCTGCGTGCCGATGCAACTCGTCGTATCCGTTGCCCGCGTCGTGAAGGTCACCAGACCTGCAGCCGTCGGCGTTCCTGAAACGACACCGCCTGAACTCAACGACATTCCCGTCGGCAGGTTTCCTGCGCTGACATTCCACGAGTACGATCCTGATCCGCCCGTTGCCGCGAAGGACTGCGCTCCATAGGCAGCATTAACTTCGGCGTTCGGCAAGGTGGATGGCGTGATGGCGATCACTGCGCATTGAGGGGTCACCGTGTATTGCCGAGATCCAGCGCAGCCCTGAGCGTCAGTCGCCTGAACGGTGAAAGTGGCCGCCGACGGTGATGTCGCCGAACCCGAGATCACTCCTGACGCGGGGTCCAATGTCAACCCAGCAGGAAGCGCACCAGTGGTCAGGCTCCATGTGTAGGTTCCCCCTGCCCTCCGGGCTTCGAGGCCGCCCGTCCCTCCAATGAGTTTGAAACTGGAATTGAACGAATTGTAGTTTCCTTGCGCGGCGAAGAGTTCAATAGCTTCGGTTCCGCCGTGCTCAAAGAACACGAGCTCCAGCGTATGCAGCCCCGCCGAGAGGGTGACTTGACCATACCGGTCTGCCACCGCGTGCAACGTATCGTCCACGATCACGTTGGCTCCATCGATCCGAACCCGGAGCCCATCGTCCGAGTTGGTTCCGAACGTCCAAACTCCCGAGGTTGGGATCAATATCTCTGCGGTTGCACGCAACGCGAACTCGTTCGCCCCCGCAATCGGGAAGTTGCGGCCACCCGAGATATTTCCTTCAACGGACGCGTCGGCCCGATAGTTGACGTTGCTGGCGGTGGTCGATACCAGCCACGCACGACCCGTTCCCGCCAGAACCGCGTCAGCTTGAGACAAGTTTGAGATGGAACCCGACGCACCAGCCTGCTCAATGGAAAACCCCTGAGCGCCCGCCGAGAGTTGGACGGAATAAGGGGAGCTCAACGTTGGATCGGCGAGTACCGGAGGAGCGATGATCAAACTTCCCGGACACGAGCGAAGACTCAGGGGACGCGTTGCCACGCACCCGAATCCATCAACAACCCGCACTACAAAACCGTATGTAGCCGCTGATTGAGAAGTCGGAGTGCCCGAGATCACTCCGGCAGATGACATCACCAGCCCTGGAGGCAAGGAACCCGACAGAATCGACCATGAGTAGCCGCCATTCCCATGGGTCGCCGTGAGAGCCTGACTGTAGGGATCACCCAAAATCGCCTCTGGAAGCAGAGTGGTCGAGATGTCCACTGCCGGACAGGCAGGGTTCAAGGTGTAGGACTTCAGGTCAGAACATCCATTGGCGTCCGTTGCGCGGATGGAGAACGTCGTGGAGCCAGCCGTCGTCGGAGTTCCGCTGATCACTCCAGTACCGGTGTTCAGCGACAAACCAATCGGAAGCGACCCACTCGCCAAGGCGAACGTGTAGGGAGCCACACCTCTGGAAGCCACCACGGTCTGGGTGTATGGAACACCAATCTGGGCAGTCGGAAGGGTCACCGGACTAAAGGTGATGATTGGACAAACCTGCACCGTGTACGATTGTGATCCGAGGCATCCAAAGTTGTCAGCAACCCGGAGACCAAACGTACTGCTCCCACCCGAAGAAGGCGTGCCCGAGAGCGTTCCGCCCGTCGAGAGCGTCAATCCAGGAGACACATTCCCGCTCGACAGACTCCACGTCATGGGTGCCGATCCGGTGGAGGCGGCAAACGCCTGACTGAACGGGGTGCCCTCTTTCAGAACGGGAAGCGTCGTCGGAGTGATGCCAATCACGGGACACACGACCGAGGTTTGATAGTCCTCCACCTCCCCAAAGCCACTATGACCGGAAGACAATGCGGATGCCAAACTGCTGAGTCGAACGCGAACCCCCACCGTTCCCAGCACCGCACCACCAGGCACCGTGAAGTTGATCACCTGATTGGCACCACTCGCGCCATCAGCCACAACAACATCGGTCGCAATCTGCTCGCCGCTGTCGGTCAATACGCCGTTGCCATTGAAGTCGATCCAAGCACTCAAGTAAGCTTGAGCACCCGTAGCATTAGTGACATTCGCAGTGATGGAGGCCGTCTCGCTTCGGTTGATCGTGGCTGGAACGATGACGCCGTCTTCATCATCCAGATTGTTCAGATCATCTCCAGTCGCCGTCGCATTGTCAGCTTGAGCGTTCTCGGCATCCACCAAGGCACCGAGGCGGAGATTGGTGTTCTTGGTGGCACTGGCGCTTGGGAACGAACTCAAATCGCCGAAGTCGTCCGTGGCGGCGAGAATGGTGAGCAAATGATCCTCCACCTCCCCGGCACCATCGTTTCCGCCCACCCCCGGTCCCGAAACGCTGGTCAAACGGACGCGCACGCCCACCGCGCCCACGAACGCATTGATCGGCACAGTGAAGTTGATGGTCTGATCCGCACCGTTGGTACCGCCAGCCACCGACACGTTGGAGGCGATCTGCTCCCCGCTGTCGCCGATGGTCCCGTTTCCATTGAAGTCGATCCAGGCATTGAGGAACGCCCCGGAGCTCAGCAAATTCGTGACATTGACCGTGATCGATGAGTCCTGCCCCTGTGACACTTCCACAGGCAAAGCCACACCATCTTCATCGTCAGGAGTCCCATCCAAATCGTCCCCGGTCGCGGTGGCATTCGTCACGGCTGCCGTCTCAACGTCCACAAAGGCACCCAGTCGCAGACCATCCGTGGCGGAACTCGATGCCGATACAAACGATGTCATGTCGCCAAAGTCCTTCACACTCGAATCGAGGAAGTCATTTCGTATGGAGGTCTCCCCTTCACTTAGGGTGATGGCGATCTGATTGAAACTATTCCGCGAATTGCCGTCCCGATCATTCGTGCTGACCACCCCGCTACTCTCCACTTCCACCACGACGTACGGACCGGGTGCCAGTGAACCAAACGAGTAATTCCCGGATGCATTCGTGTAACCCGACGAAATGGACGTCCCGTCGTCTGGAATTCCGTCGGCATCAGGATCCGTCCACAGCTCCACCCTCACCCCTTCAACACCCGAATCCGCATCCGACAAATCACCATCGGCGTCAGAGTCCAGTCGCACTTGGCCAGTGATGGTGGCGGTTCCACCAGTGTAGCCAAAGTCCGCATCCTCATAAGTGTCCGTCACGGTCAGCGCGGGTGTCTGGGTGCTGTGATCAAGCGTTCCGTCGGGATCGAACGACTGAGTCACCCCTGCCGGAAGGCTGGTTTCATCCACGCGAATGGTGAAGGTGCCGGCGTCGAGGTTCGAGATCAGGTAGCTTCCATCTGCGGCGGTCGTCTCGGATGGCTCATCCGAATCCAGGGTGCCATCTCCGTCCAAGTCCACATAGATCACCACACCTGGAATGCCATCCTCATGGGGATCTTGAACTCCATCGCCATCCTGATCACGCCAAACGTAGTCGCCCACAGCGGCGGCATTGGTCTTCACCAAGGCTTCTGATGCGGCCCGTGGCACGGCATCGCCATTTTCATCCGTCGCTCCAGAGACAACCGCCAAGTTGGGTGCCGTCTCCTCTCTGCGCACTGCCCTAAACGTAGCGTCGATGGTGATCGATGCACCCACGGCCAGAGATCCTGCTCCTGTCAAATCCCCCCAGAAGGCAGTCCCACCTCCACTCGCATCGGGAGGGATCGTCGCCGAAACGAACTCCAAGGCGCTGCTGTACTCGTCGGTGAGGGGAAGGCTTTCGATCACGGTGGATCCTGTGTTCTCAACGACGATCCTAAACTCCGCTTGCTCCCCAAAATTGAGTTCACCAGAGACAGGGGTGAGGACCGTCTTCGAGACCGAGACCTCCGGCCGAGTGATCTCCACATCCGCTGTTCTCGGACCAGCAGCAACGGTGCCACCGCAGTTGGCGGAGCAGACCGCAGACAGCGTTTCCGCCAAGGCCCGGAATCGGACCGTCAGCTCAACGGATTGCCCCTGCTCCAACTGCCCCAAGGCCGGCCAAGTCAATGTCCCGGGCACCGAACTATCGGGGGAGATGTTGCAAGAAATGAACTCCAAGTTGGAACTGGGGAAAACATCACTGACTGAAACATCGTCAAGTCGAGTGGCCCCAGGATTGCTCACTTGGATCTGGAACACCACCTCGGAGCCGACCGTCGCGATGCCATCCGCAGGTTGAACCTGCGTGTGACTCAACAGTACCGTCGCCGGAATGACCGGGTCATTGATCACGGCCACTGCTGTGGAACTGTCCGAGGCATCGACCGGATCCACATACGTCGCCGTCACCTGCTCTCCGCCGAGGAATGTTCCGGCGGGATAGCAGTAAGCGAAAACGCCCGAGTTGGCCGACGTTTCCGTGAGCAGGCGGGCTTCATTGAGCCCATTGGTTGCCGTGATGCCAGCAACGACAAATCCCTCGCCACGACGGTCAAAATCAGAGACTTGAACACAGACCGCCTCCTCAACATCGAACGCCGCCCGACGCAGCCCCGCCGACGTCGTGAAGATCGTCTCGCTCGGATATCCGCTGTCGCTCCTCAAGAGTTGGAACTGGGTTCCCCCTGTGTCTTGGATGGTGTTCTCCAATCCTTCTTTGGCCAGAAGAACGATCTGATAGTTGCCCTCCGCGTCCGGTGAGTACCACTCGTACTCAATCGTCTTCGTCGATTCCGTCGTGAAGACGACTTCATCGTTCGCCACCACATGCACAAAATCGCCGGAATTTCCGTTGAGCTGATCGACCACCAAACTCGCCGAAGTGATGTCATACGCACCAAACGGATCAGAGACGACCGACCTGATGTAGAGTGTATCCCCGGCCGATGCGCTCGTTACCACACTCCCACCGGGGAATGGAGCGTCATAGACCTTCACATTTTCCACCTCGATCACGGTCGTGGTTGGCAAGTCCACCCGTGAAGGTGCCGACATGCTGTCAAACAACACGCGAAACTCCAACCCTGACTGCTGGTTGTCGATGGAGAGGTTGACCGAGTTCCCCCCTTCGATCGTCACGTCAAAGGGAACCGGAGCTGACCAATCGAGACGGTAAATGCTGCTCCCCAAATCGGTCACAACCGGATTTTGCAGAGTCATGAGTTCCGTCGAATCCTCAAAGAGCTTCGCGAAGATCATCGGATTGTTGGGAACTCCACCTCCGACCACATAATTCACCGTCAATCGTGGTGCCGATGAGGAGGAACCCTCGTACGAGAATGCGGACCTCGAACCAGAGCCTGTGATGGTGAACACCATGCTGTTCCCTCCCGACCAGCCCGGCCGATCCACGATCTCCTGAACGACTGCCGCCAGATCCGGCGACTGGTAGGTCTGCCCGGCCGTCCAGGCCGGAATGTTCGACCAGCTCACGGAAGCCGAGGTCGTGGATCTGCTGGAAACGTTGAAATCGCTGTAGGTGAACGTGCCGGGATTGTCAGCACTCTGACCTCGGATTGTGGCACTTGCAGCACCACTGTTCGTGTTGGGCCAATCGGGGTTCGTGGCTGTGAACGAGAGGTAGGCGGTCGTAATCCGCGCCCCGGCTGGGATCGACAAACCATTGAAACGCACACCAATTTTCTGAGCACCGGACGAGGGGCTCGCATCATCGCGCACAATCTCCAAATCGGAACTCTGGAGATACATGGCTCCCGGATAATACCAAGTGGTGTCAGGCCCCTCCTCTTCCACATCGTCTGAGTTTGACGAGACCTGACTCGTCGCGGTTCCAGGAGTACCGCCATTGGTGAGATTGATGTATGCAGAGACGGCAACCCCGCCACCCGCAGGAATGTCCAGATCTGCCGCCATCGGTGGAATCTGCGGGAAAAAGGCCGAACTCGCCGGACTGCCGGTATCCGCAACGGTTCCTTGGACCCAAAACACAGTCATCGGCACGCCCGTGCCATCGCCATTCAATCCGGTGTTCGATTCATGTTGAACCGGGCTCGTCCAAGAACTGCCATTCCAAAGGGAGGAACTGACATCGGAACCCGAGTCATTGACCACCAGCATGACACTGCGGCTTGTCGGGAGCGGATCACTGGAAAGACGGATCATCCGTGGCACATCCCCGACGTCCGGCCCTGCGGATTCAGAGCTCCAGCCGCCCGAAGAGTCCCAGGTGCGGTAGCGGACCGTGTCACGATCCTTGTCGTACCATGCCGCCATCAGCGTGCCTGAGCTTGTCTCGAAGGCCTCATCCATCTCCAACGCATTGATCTTGTCGGCACGATCAGACTCTGCGGTGATCTTGTCCTGCCATCCGGACCCGTTCCACACGGCAAACCAAATATCATCTCCATCCGTGGATACACCCAGAGCGATGCGATTGCTTTTCAGATCCTTGGCAAGACGCAATCCATCGACCTTCTTGTTGCTCCCAGAGGGATACGTAAGCGTCCCCTCTGACGTCCATGAACTTCCGTTCCACAGGCGATAGTAGATTTTCCCCGGATCATCGTTCCGGCCATACGCCACCATGGCACGTCCGCTCAGGGTCTCGTAGGCAACTCCAATGTCATAGTAGTCGTGGCCCGAAACGTTCTCATAGGAGTCCATTCGGGTGATCCCACGCCACGACGAACCACTCCACACCATCGCGTAATTGTCGCGGTCACCTGATTCGGTAAAGGCCACGACTATTTCATCGGAACTCGGGCTTGAGGCGACACTCATGTGCCTTGGCTCCTTGTCTCCCGGGTGCGTGATGCTTTGCTCCCCGGTCCACGTCGTGCCATTCCATGTTCGATAGTAGATTCGACTGTTGTCGTCCTTTTTTCCGTACACCAAGAGCGCATCGCCGCTCTGTTCGTACGCGATGGCTGCGTTGAGGTACTCCTTGTTGTCCGCCACCGCAAAACCTGACAAATCCACGGTGAACGTTTCCGTCCCCCCATTCCATCGCAGGACATGCATCTGGCTGTCATCCGTAACTTCCAGAACAAACGCCTCATTGGGGTTGGTAGGTGAAGCAGCGGACATCATCATGCCTGCCTTATTGTTCCCCACAGAAGGAGCGCTACCTTCCGCACCAAAGGTCGTGCCGTCGAACTTTGTGAATTGAGGCTGCTGTTCACCATTCTCATGCCAAAGCAAGACGGCTGAGGACTCCCCATTCTGAGCAGGCTTCAGCGACACACCTGCCACCGCTTCACTGGCACCACCGCTCCACGATAGCGTCACCGTTCCAGCTCCCAATCGCGTCACCGCAGCTCCTCGAATGTCGGCACCGTCGCCTGTCTGGCGGAGCTGGACCTGCCCCTCCCCCCCAACAAGAGGGGCGCTGCTGCCTGAGGCCACCATTCCAAAAACCAGTTCCGACGCCCCCGACGCCACCGCAACCGACGATCCTGCCGCCGCTGAAGGCGTCCCCAGTGGGGATCCTTGATCGACACCGGCGAACGTGGCCGCAACGACCACCATGCCATTGTGCTGCTGACCGTTCATGCTCACCACCACGTTCGAATTTCCACTCGGTGGATTGACCAATCTCCACATCTCCACGCGATCCGGTCCCGCCGCGTTGGTTTGCCCCACCACCCGGGTCAGAGATTGACCGCCGTACGTGATCCCACTGACTTCGGCCGCCGCATTCTGATCGATGGCGACGCCCACCAACATCAGACGGTTCAAACCCGATCCGGTTGCAAACGTCGAGAGAGTGACCCCACCCGTTCCACCAGGATTTGCCGCCGAAGCGGTGTAGTCCAACACGATCCCTCCGCTCGAACTTCCCGTGGCACTGAGCACCCCGGATGATCTTGTATTGGTGTCGCCCGAAGCCACGGGATCGACCCGGTCCAACCCCGCATTGTAGGGGGGACCGCCACCGGTCAAATAGAGCTGCTTCACCAAGCTTGGGACGTAGACGGAGATGGGAACCGTGCAGTTTTCAAACGCGAATTGTGGATCTTGATAGTTCACTTCAATGCTCTGCCCACTCTGCATCCACAGCGTGCCATCATCCACCGTTTGCCCGCTAAGACTGGACGAGATCAATGGGCCACTCCTGAAAATACCGGTGTTGGCACCTGTCTCCGTTAAGGTCACAATCTCCTCGTCACCGTTGGTCGGATTGGTCACCGTGAGCGAGAAGGTATCCAGTCCACTGGGATTGCGGTTGAGGTCCTGATCCTGCAGTTCGATGTAAATGACATCGTTCTCCTGATACGTCGTCACCGAATTGAAGCTGCCATCCGTAAAACGAATGGAACACGGACTCGAGGTCGGAGCTTGTACGTCAATGCAATCGGTGCCCTGATAGATTTCCGGACCGGAATTGATCAAGGCCACGTTCTTGATGATCCCCGTCACGCCTCCGTTGATGCGTGCATGGAACGTGACCGTCCCCTTTTCCCCAATACCAATCGGAGGCAGGTTGATGCCACCTCCATCCAACGGATACTTGGTTCCGGACGAGTCGTCCGGGTACGCTTGGCCGTTGCGCGTGGTCGTACCGTTGACGTAGGTGAGTCCGGCGGGCAAAGCGTCAGTTACGACCAACTCGGTCAACACGACGACGCCCAGGTTGTCGATCGTGATGGTGTACTCGATCACGTCGTTGGGTTCATACGTGCCATCCGCATCGCTGATCTCACGAGACGTCTTGATCACGCGTGGCCATGGGTAGGGAGGGATCGTGGTGCCAAGATCGAGATAGGGATTCCCTGCCCCTGCCGTCACTGGGTCTTCACCCCAGGCTCCGGTCAGCAACGTCCCATCCACCGTGTAGATCTTCATCCCCGTCTGGTCACGATCGAACCCGGGATCAAAGACCTTTGCCTGCTCCAGACGCTTCAATGCGATTGTCTTGTCATAGCGGTTTCCAGCAGCGTCAACCAAAGGGCCTGTCGTTGGATTGCCGTCATAGTCGACATAAACCGTCGTGTCCGCCGTCGACGCCACATAAACCGGACTGCCGTTCCCGTCTGGCTGTCCGTTGTTGTTGGCATCATCGGCACCTGGCCCCCATCCCACAACCAGTTGTGGCGTCAGATACTGCGTGGGAACAGGGGTGTATCCCCAATCCCAGGTATCATTGTCATCGGCCGATGCTCCGCCGTTGCTTGGACCCGCACCCACGGCAGCCACCGAATAGAAGTCCGAATCCGACGTGAGATGCGCCGCCGAGTTGAGTGGCATCTGAAACTGAGTGGTTCCAGAAGCGGGGACGCTGAATGAACCTGACGTCGATTTCCCCTGCCAAGCCACCGTGATGGCCGAGGCGTTCGGGTTGTAGATGAAGATCTGCGTCGGTTGGTTCGGGCTCGCGATGCTTCCAACCGGACAGTAGTAGTCCTTTCCCCAGCGATTCCGGGGGAGCATGGTGTACCACCGTCCTTCAAGAGCTCCGCCATTGGAGCGCTTGTTCCCCGTCATCACATGAGCCTGAACCGGCTTGGTGGCCGTGATCCGGGCTCCGGCGAGGATCCCGGAACTCACATAAAGGGTCTCGCCCTGGTTGATGCTTTTGGTCACGTCAATGGATCCGTTGCCATCCTTGTCGATGTCCACCTTGGTCCCGTTGAGCATGGCCATCACAGACACACTGGTGTGCTCGAACATTCGGTTGGAGCTCGTGTTCTCTCCGACCGGGATGATGTACTCGGTGCCCGTATCGTTGATGGTGAACAATTCCACGGCACCCGCAAGGACCGGTCCGGGATCAATCGCCCACTGGGCACGCGTCACTGCGATCGCCTTGCTCGAGGCCAACTTGTCCCGCCCATCAAAAAAGACATTGTTCGAATTCCGCGGCAGGGCCACGTCGTTCTTCAATGCGATGATGTCCCCGGATGACAACACATCACTGGAAAACCCAGGGGGAATACCGTTTGCCGGATTGTTGTCCCCCCAAATCTGAGTACCAGCGGGTTTCGAGGACGAATAGGTTCGGCTGGGACTGGAAATCGTGTTTTCATAGCCATCCTCCCACTGGTCAAAGTAGATGTAAGTGTCATCTCGCGTGATGGTGATCGAGGTCACGGACCGCATCACGTTGCCGATCGTCGCTGAGGTTTCCAAGATCTGGAAATCGGCCTTCACATCCGACTCTGGCAGGGCGAGAAAGTACGTTTGGACAGGATCAGGAAACTGCGCCTGCACGTGTCCGACAAACAGCCATGCGACTACACATGACAGGCTCTTCACCAACCGGGTCGGTCGAGGCCCAAACAGATCCCCCATCGACAGCGACAAGCTGCGAGAGGGGAGTGTTTTTCTGGCTGGCAGGTGAGAAGGATTCATTGGGGAAGGACGATCAAAATCAGCCCAATGGCTCAATTAATGTGTTTTCCGTAATTACCATAATTCAAGAGTCAAAGATTCCCATCTTTCTTTCGGTCCTCATCAGGGTCCCTAGCCTCTCGCGAGCCTCCTCCCGGAGCGCCCCCGCTGCAATCGGAGCAAGAGACCGGCCGCCGCCAGCAGCAAAACACTTCCCGGCTCAGGCACCACCGACGTCTGCAGGCTGAAGGTACCGGGAGTGGCAGAAAATGTGCCGTCGCCTTGAACATTGTTGAGTCCACCGACAATGACTTCGGAGGCGTTGAGCAAGGTCCACGACTCATCCGTCGGCGTGGATTGATCGGCCGGATTGGGAAAAAGCCAGTCGTCAGAGGCATTGGCATCCGCCGAGGTGTTGCCGATCAGAGCCCATTCGGAAAGCGGATCAAAGGTCAGGCTGTTGTAGATCCACATGTAGCCGATGTCGTCCTCGGCAAACACATAGGCCGGCAGAGGTGGAGAGAATTGTGACAAGCCTGTGGATTCGAGATTGGCCACGCTTGTGAACCAAGAGTTTGTCGGATCCCAGCCGTCCCCATTGGTGGCGCGGTCAAAGACCTGCCAGTTGTCAGCCCAGTAGACCATGTTGGAATAGGTCGGGACGAAGCCATTGGCGAATTTGCCAATCTCAAACGTGAATGACGCATCCAAGGCGGCCCCTGAACTGTCGTAGAGATTGTCGAACGGCGTGCTTCCCCATGACACGTTCACCGCGGAAACGTCGGTGCGGAGAAGTAGAGAGGCAAATCCCAACACCGCCAGCACGGGCAGCCAGCATTTGCGAAGGTAAGGAGCAGGAGCTTTCATGATTCAACGGGGGCCATTTTCTTTGCTCGGTTCTTGCGCCAACGGGATGGCCCTCATTTTCCAGTCAATGAGGCCATTCGCGCTGATCAAAAACACGCCGCGGAACGGCAACAAAAACGTCTGTTGGGTAAAATCGGTCAGATCAGGTGCCCCATCCGTCAGCCAGCGCTCAAGACTTGGCGTCTTGTAGAGCCAGTAGCCGTAGTAACCCTGGGCGTCTTCGGTGTCCCCTCTCCAGAAACGCAGCCGATCTGCGAGAGTCTTGTCCGTTGAGCCTGTAAGCCCCCCGTCCACGATCAATTGATAGTCCAGCGGACTCTTTGGAACCACCGACGGGATCGAGATCAAATTGGTCCCACCCGTCACAGCACAGGCGACCAAGTTCGTCCGAACAAGCCCAGCCACACGCACCGTGGCAGGGTTCCTCGGATTGATGAACCATCCACGACAAACGTCGAGTGGGGTCACGCCAGCATCATCCAAAGAAGCCACGCCATCGGCCAGCCAGCGGGTGATCGAACCATTGGAAAAGCGCCAAAGGCCGGTGAAGCGGGACGTGGCCGAATCGTAGAAGGTGATTTTTGGCGCTGAAGCCTGAGACGTCGCACCAACGATGTCTGCACCGGAGAACAAATCGTTCACCAACCAGTATGGTCGGATCACCACGGTCTGGCCTGCCAATTCAGACGGCACGGAACTCCGGGAACTCAATGCCGCTGGCGGCTCGAGCGTGACGGATGTGGCCGTCACGGACGATTCATCCACTTCCCACCGATGACCTTCATCATCCCCGCTCGTCACCTCCACGAAGTAGCGACTTTCAGGTTGAATGGCAGCCACGAGACTTCCCCCGCCCACCGCCGTGGCTAGATCGAGAACGCTGCCGTTCACCTGATCGACGCCACCCGAAAAGATCGGTCGATTCGCCAGCGGCATCCCAAAGGTCTGATTCCGGGCAACCAGGTCGACCGTCGCAAATCCCCAGGCCGGAGAGTAGGATGTTGCATCGATGGTCGAGTTTCCGTCCGCATCCAGATCCACCCGCAAGCGGAGGAACCCCTGGGTCTCGCCCGAAAAAATCGCTTCGTTTTGGAGCCCTGAGTAAGTGACCGTCTCTTCCCCGGCAGCCCGTTCCATGACCGGGACGACCGCCGACAACGGGGTCCAAACGGCGGTCGCCGTGGGCTCATCGGTGGTGCCTTCAATGATGTATGCCAAGTCAGAATGCCCTCCCCACGAGCGGACGAAACGCGCCTCCAACGCCTCCGCCACCCAACCGACGGTGAACTCATGATCGCTCGCCACTGCCGAATCTGGCGTATCCGCCAAGGCGTACTCCATCACGTTGTCTTTGCTGTCACCGTCTGGATCGTCCGTCGGAAGGTTCGACCCGCTCAAAGGATTGTCCGTCTGCCAATCCAGAAAACTGGCTGCGACCAGGGGCCTGAAGCCGAGATCCACTGTCAGATCCACATCTGCATCCTCCGCATTGTCGGTGGCAGCAAATCCCCCGGTCTCGAAGGTGCCATCCGTGGGCTCGGTGCCGCTGGTCAAGTTGAAGACCGACGTCCGCACCCCGGTCACCGTCGGATCAACGGCATCCTCGCCATCCTCACCCGCATCATCGTCCAAACCAATCGACACACCTGCCATCGACCGCAAAGACTCCAACACACCACCGCCCGAAAACTGAGAGGAGGGAACGTGCAAAAAGTAATCTCCGTCCGCCAAGCCAGTGAACAAAAATTGGCCTCCACTCGCCGTTACCACCTCAAGCAAAGGTGGATCAATCTCCGGTGTGGCAGTGGATCCGTACAACTGGACCGTGACCCCATTGAGCCCTTCTCCCGAATCGAAGACCGCGTTGTTGTTGCTGTCCAAATAGACCAAATTGCCGACCCCAGCGGCAGGGGCGCTCGACACAAACAGCCATCCGCAACAGGCCCCGATGAGGGCCTGCAGAGATTTCAAACGGCAGGTGAAAGGCGCAGAAGACATGAAGGGAGATACCTGAGGTGTGAAAATTATAGTAATTCATGCTCATTTCAATACAAATGTGAGAACTATTTAATGTTACTGTAATTTCCATCCTTGGCGCCAAAGCCCTGCGCAACGAAAAAATCGGTTGTCGGAATCCCTCACAGGCTCACCTTCTTGTCCCAACATCGGGACCTTTGGTTATCCACAGGTCTGGATCGTCTCAAGAGTTTAAGATCATGAGCGAAATGTTGCACAAATCGACCGTGCTGGTGTTGAACCGGCAATGGCAGGCCATCGACAGCCGAACCCCCATCGAAGCCTTTGGTCTGATGGCCACTGGAAATGCCACCGCGCTGGACATGGGTGAAGGAGGAAACCTCAGCCCTGTACGCTGGGAGAACTGGCTCGAACTGCCCGTCCGGCCTGATGACAATGCGATTGGCACAGTGCACGGTCCGGTCCGGGTGCCCACGGTCCTGGTTTTGGCCCGCTACGACAAAGTCCCCCGCAAGCGGCCGAAGTTCAGCGCCAAAGCCATTTGGGACCGTGACAAAGGCGTGTGTCAGTACACGGGCCGCAAGCTCCGTCCCAGCGAGGGAAATATCGATCACATCATTCCGGTGTCCCGGGGTGGCAAGAGCAACTGGGAAAATTGCGTCCTTGCGGACAAAAAGGTCAACAGTCGAAAAGGCAGCAAGCTGCCCGAAGAAGCGGGCCTCCAACTCCTTCGACGGCCCACCGCACCACGGGAGGTCCCCGTCTCGCTGCTCATCAAGAACAGCCATCAAGTTCACGACTGGGATCTGTTCCTTGGCGGTGGCGAGCATACCTCGACGGCCAACGGATAAGGCTAACGCAGATCCAAACAGACCGCCGAACCCGCATTGTTCCTGCAAATCACGCGTCCCTGCCCCAACGCTGGCTGTACATACGACTTCCCACCGAGAACCTGCACCCGCTGGAGAACCTCGAGTCCGCCTAGAGAGACCTTCGCCAAGACCAGCTCACCTTTGTTCGTTAGAAACATCGCGTGGCCATCATCAGTGACCACACTGCTGCCTTTGTCGACCACAGCGGTCTCCCAGACGGATTTCCCGGTCTCCAAGTCAACCAACCTGAGATCATTCTCGCCGCGTTTCGAATCATTGAATGCCAGCAGCCTCCCCTGAAAGGGCGCCCCACTCTGGAACAGCAGTCCGAGATCACGCTCAACCCACAGTTCCTCCAGGCCATTCTTCCCCCAAGCCAGTGCCCGGCTTCCCTCGCTGCCAGTGTGCGACATGAAGAAAATGTCTCCACGCCGCACCGGCGTTGCACAGTTGCAAAAGTCCCGCGTTTCCATGGCCTGGCGTGCGAGCTGTGCGCCGTCCGCAGCGGCGCGCAGCTCGAAAGCCTCCCCTTTGAAAAGCACCAAAACTTTCTTCCCATCCAACTCCGTCAGCCAAGGTGTGGCATAGCCCGCCTCACCCGCTCCTGTCTGCCACACGACCTTGCCCGACGTCGACTCCAAACAAACATTCGAGCCAGTCGCACCACCAATGTCCAAGTAGATCCGACCTTCGTCCACCGTTGGGCTGCTGGAGTAACCATACACCGGCCGTTTTCCACCGAGGTCGTTGACGAAATGAGTCTGCCAAACCACGGCACCTGTGGCCGTGTCGAGACAGAGCAGATGTCCTTCCCGACTCGTGACAAACACACGCCCACCCACCACGGTAGGCGTGCTGGCCGGCCCAAATGGCACAATGTTCATCTCATGAGCCTTGGTCGGCACCGAGTAGCGATGCTGCCAAACGGGCTGGCCGGTTTCCAGATCGAGACACCAAATCGTATCGTGGTCCTTCCCGTCATTTCCCGCAGTGAAAGCACGATTCCCTGCAATCGCAAAACCGGCCATCCCCATCCCAAGCTCGGTTTTCCACAGCACCGGCGGACCGTCAGCCGGCCAGTCGGTGTTCCATCCCGCTTCGGGCGTCGTTCCATCTCCGCGCGGCCCTTGGTAGCGTGGCCAATCACTCATTGCCGCCGAGTTCGGATTGTCCTTGGGGATCTCAATGACTTCGGATGGAGCCTTCTCTCCCTTGCCGCTTACCCCCCCAATCGCAATGATCTTGCCCGGCTCCACACTCAGCAAACGATGAAAGTAGCGCGGGTGCTTCAGTTTCGTCACCCCGACCC
>CAXBNA010000014.1:0-48666 GCA_963976915.1 uncultured Verrucomicrobiales bacterium | reverse complement strand
CCGTCCGCCCCTCCACTCCCCACCCCAGCAGGCTGGAAAGCCTGCACCACTCTCCCCCACCGTGTTGCGGACATTCCTGTCTGCACCAGCAGTCCCACAACAAAAGCGACCGCTTGCATGATCGACACGCGCCCGCCGTTTGATCATCATGCGCCGCCTTCTCTGCTCCATCCTGCTCACCCTCGCCGCCACCGCCCCCGCTGCGGAAATCCAGCACCGCTTCCTCTGCTGCGACTACAGCGGCGACAAAGTCTGCCTCGTCAGTGCCGACGGCAAGATCGAGTGGCAGGCCGAAGCCAAACACCCGCAGGACTGCTGGCTCCTGCCGAACGGCAACGTCCTCTTCGCTTATGTCGGGGGCGCCAAGGAAGTCACTCCCGACAACCAAGTCGCCTGGGAATACAAGGCACCTGAAAAAGGGGTCGAGTGTCACGCGGCCCAACCCCTGGAGAACGGCAACGTCCTGGTGGTCGAGTGCGGCAGCAGTCGCCTTATCGAAGTCGATCGCGAAGGCAAGATCGCCAAGGAAATCCCGCTGGTCACCTCCCCCGAGGTCAAGCTTCACAACCAATACCGCGGAGCTCGCAAACTGCCCAACGGCCACTACCTCGTCGTCTTCAAAGGCGAAGGCAAAATCGTCGAACTCGACGGAGACGGCCAGGTCCTGCGCGAACAAAAGGTCCCCGGCGATCCCCATGAAGCGATCATGCTGAAAAACGGCAACTGGCTCGTCACCTGCGGCGATGGCCACCAAGTCGTCGAGATCAATCCCGCCGGTGAAACCGTCTGGTCCCTCGGCGAAAACGATCTGCCCGGCAATCCTCTCCGCCTGATGGCCGGAGCCCAGCGCCTGCCCAACGGCAACACGATTCTCTGCAACTACCTCGGCCACGGTCACATCGGCGAGAACCCGCAGGTCTACGAAGTCACCCCCGACAAAAAACTCGTCTGGTCCTTCGCCGACCACAAGCAGTTCAAGACCATCAACCAGATCCAGATCCTCGACACCCCCGTCGATGTGATCCACGGCGAGATCTATCGTTGACCCCTTTATTTGAAAAACCGGGCGAATTGGCCGCGATGACTCCCGGTCCCGTGATGAAATCCGCCACTCTCTGCGCCGTCCTGCTGTCGACATCCGTCGTCGCCGCTCCGGTGGACTTTGTTCGCGAGGTGCGCCCAATCTTTGAGGAGCACTGCCACGACTGCCACGGGGCGGACAAGCAGAAGTCCGGGTTCCGCATCGACCTCAAGGACAAAGCCTTTCGCAGTGGCGACAAACACTCGCCCAACCTCATCGCGGGAAAGGCCAGCGAAAGCCCGCTGATTCATTTCATCACCACCGACGATGAAGACGAGCGCATGCCTCCGAAGGGCGAACACCTCTCATCCCGCGAGATCGACATCCTCACTCGCTGGATCAACGAAGGAGCCGTTTGGCCGGACGGCATCGACGTCGCCGAAGCGGATGACCGGACGGATCACTGGAGCTTCAAGCCCCTCCAAACTGCGTCGGCTTCAGCCGAACCGCCTTCGATCGACTCGTTCATCGACGCCAAGCTTGAAGAAAAAAACCTGCATCGCTCCCCACCCGCCGACGCCGTCTCCCTCATCCGTCGCATCACCTTCGACCTGACCGGCCTTCCCCCGACCCCTGAAGAAGTCCACGAGTTTCAGCGCGAACAAATCCGCAATCCACAATCCGCAATCCGCAATCTTATCGACCGTCTCCTCGCGAGCCCACGTTACGGAGAACACTGGGCGCAGCACTGGCTGGATGTGGTTCGCTACGCCGACACGCACGGCTTCGAGGTCAACACCGAGCGCCCGAATGCCTGGCCCTATCGCGACTACGTCATCCGCGCCTTCAACGACGACACACCGTATGACCAGTTCATCAATGAGCAGATCGTAGGCGATGCGATGGGCCAGGACGCGGCCACCGGATTTCTCGTCACCGCCTCAGTGCTGCTCCCCGGGCAGATCGGAAAAGACGAACCCTCCAAGCGGCTCGCCCGTCAGGATTCCATCGACGAGATCGTCACCAACATCGGCCAGACCTTCCTCGGCCTGAGCATCGGCTGCGCCCGCTGTCACGACCACAAGTTCGATCCCATCTCGGCCAAAGATTACTACTCCATGCAGGCCTTCGTCGCGGGCGTGGAGTATGGTGACCGTCCCCTGCGAACCCCCGAGGCCGAAGCTGCGCGCCAAGAAGCCGCTCAACTCAAAGCACGCCTCACCGAGATCGACCGCCAACTCGCCGGCTTCGTCCCGCTCGCTCAATCCGGTGCGAAACGCCCCATGGTGAACTTCCGCGAGAACGTCGACCGTTTCTCGCCGGTCAAGGCCACGCGGCTGCGCTTCACCGTCCGCGCCACCGACCGGGACAACTTTCGCGAACCCTGCATCGACGAGTTGGAGGTCTTCACCACCGGCGGAGAAAACATCGCACGCGGAGCTGCCGTGACCGTCTCCGGAGAAAAAGTCACCGCCAACCGACACGAGCAGCGTTTCGTAAACGACGGCGAGTACGGCAACTCGCGCAGCTGGATGTCGAACGAGAAGGGCGGCGGCTGGGTGACCCTCGAGTTCGCTTCGGCGCAGACCATCGACCGCGTCGTCTGGGGCCGTGACCGCCAGGGCAAGTTCAAGGACCGGCTCGCCATCGACTACCAGATCGAGATCGACCCCGGTGACGGAACGTGGACGGTCGTCGCCGATTCCACCGACCGCCGTCCCTTTGACCCGAAGGATAAGGCCGATCCGGCTTTCACCACCGTCGGCCTCAGTCCTGAAGAAGCGTCCGCAGCGAAGGACCTCATGGCCGAGCGCAAGCCGCTCGAAGCCCGGATCAAGGCCGCCACCAGCGCGCAGCAAGCCTTCGCCGGAACCTTCCGCACTCCCGACGACATCCACCTGCTCAATCGTGGCGATCCCGAGCAACCCGTCGAACCCGTGAATCCCGCTGTCTTGAGCTTCCTCGGGAAACGCGAACTGACCCGCGATGCCGACGAACAGAAACGCCGCCTCGCGCTTGCTGATTGGATCGCCAGTCCGGAAAACCCGCTCACCGCGCGCGTGATGGTCAACCGCATCTGGCAGGGCCACTTCGGCATCGGCCTCGTCGAAACCGCCAGCGACTTCGGACGCATGGGCACCCCGCCAACGCATCCCGAGTTGCTCGACAGGCTCGCCGCCGCGTTCATCCAGAGCGGTTGGTCCGTGAAGCACATGCACCGGTTGATTGTGATGTCGGAGACCTATCGACAGTCGTCAGGTCTTGCAGTCAAAAACCGCCGCTCCTTGGAGATCGACGCCGACGCCCGCCTGCTCTGGCGCTACCCGGGCCGCCGTCTTGAGGCCGAGTCCATTCGCGACTCCATGCTCGCCGTGAGTGGTCAGCTCAATCCGAAAATGTATGGCCGCGGCTACGACCTCTTCGACAAGCGCGGCGGCCTCAGCGGCTTCAACCCGGTCGAGCACTTCACCGGCGACGGCCTCCGCCGCATGATCTACGCCCACAAGGTGCGCCGTGAAACCGAGGCCGTCTTCGGCGCCTTCGACTGCCCCGACGCTGGACAAAGCACCGCCCGGAGGATCGAAAGCACCACGCCCATTCAAGCCCTCAACCTCTTCAACAGCACGTTCACCCTCGACCAAGCCGGGGCCTTTGCCGAACGCGTGAAACGCGAAGCTGGCAACGACGAGACCGCCCAAATCCATCGCGCCTACCAGCTCGCCCTCAGCCGCAACGCCACCCCAAACGAACTCACCGACGCCCTGCCCCTCATCGCATCCAACGGACTCGCCATCCTCTGCCGGGCGCTGTTCAACTCGAACGAATTCCTCTTTGTTCCATGACCCTGTCCAGCGAACACCTCTCCGTCGCAGGCCGTCACCTGCTCGACCGCCGCCGCTTTCTCTCCAGCAGCTCCACGGCGCTGGGGTCGGTCGCATTGACAAACCTGCTCGGGCTCGACGGACTGCTCGCCTCACCGAGCCCAGGGCCCGTCATCGATCCGGCGCAGCCCTACGCACCACGGCAGGGTCACTTCCCCGCCAAGGCGAAAAACGTCGTCGTGATCTTTTGCGCGGGAGCCGTGAGCCAGCTCGAGACCTGGGACTACAAACCGGAACTGATCGAGTGGGATGGCAAGCCGCTGCCCGGTGGACCTGCCGTCACCTTCCAGGGTCCCGCCGGAAACCTGGCGCGCCCGCAGTATGAATTCCGCCCACGCGGCCAAACGGGAAAGTGGGTCAGCGAGATGATCCCGCATCTCGCGGAACTCACCGACGACCTCGCCTTTGTCCACTCGCTCACCAGCAAGTCGAACACGCATGGTCCGGCGGAGAACTTCCTCTCCACGGGCTTCGTCTTCGACGGTTTCCCGAGCCTCGGATCCTGGACCAGCTACGCGCTTGGCAGTGAAAACCAGGACCTGCCGAGCTACGTCGCCATTCCCGATCCGCGCGGCGTTCCCCAGGCCGGATCGAACAACTGGGGTCCCGGCTTTCTCCCCGCCGCGTTTCAAGGCACCACCATGAGTTCCAAGCAACCCGTGCGCCACCTCGCCGCGCCGGAGGTCTCCGCAAGCGCCGATCAAGCCGCACGTTCGCTGCTGCGGAGGATGAACGCGCGTCACCTCGAGCAGCATCCGCTGGACCAGAAACTCGCCGCCCGCATCGCCAGCTACGAGCTCGCGGCACGCATGCAGCTCAGCGTGCCCGAGATCAGCGACCTCAGCAGTGAGCCCGATCACATCCTCAGACTCTACGGTGCCGACGACACCCAGAACCCGGACAAGGCCGCCTTCGCGAAGAACTGCATCCTCGCCCGTCGCCTCATCGAAAAAGGCGTGCGCTTTGTGCAACTCTTCAACGGCGCGTATGCCAGCGGCGGCAAACTCAACTGGGACGGACACAACGCGCTCAAGGAGCAGTACGACGTGCACGCGAACATCCTCGACCAGCCCGCCGCCGCTTTGATTCGCGATTTGAAACAGCGCGGCCTGCTCGACGACACGCTGGTCGTCTGGTGCACTGAATTCGGCCGCATGCCATTCTTCCAAAAAGGCGCGAAGGGCCGCGATCACAATCCCGACGGCTTCACCTGCTGGATGACCGGCGCAGGCGTAAAACCCGGCGTGAGCACCGGCGTGACCGATGAACTCGGCCAGAAGGCCATCGAAGACATCCACCCGCTTTACGATTTCAACGCCACCATCCTCCACCTCCTCGGCCTCGATCACGAGCGCCTCACCTTCGAGCACAACGGCATCCAGCGCCGCCTCACCAACGTCGAAGGCGACGTCATCCACGAGATCCTGGCGTGAGAATGTCGCTTCGGCTTTGGCCGAACTTCAGCCCAAGATGCGGCGGAAGCCGCAGCCACTTTGTTGGATCAAAGACGTCAGCCAAGACCGTTTCATTTTTCCATGCTTCCCCGTCGCGACTTTCTCAAACTCACCGCCGCTGGTGCCTTCGGCACTCCACTCCTCACCCGCGCTGCCGACATCTCGCATTTGAGCGAGGCACTCGTGCCAACGCGGGCGATCACCAAGGGCCCGAAGTTCCATTGGTTCGGCTACTACGACAAGCTGGAGATCGATCCGACGAACCGCTTCGTGCTGAGCAATCAGGTCGATTTCGAGGGTCGCACCCCGACGCCTGAGGATCGCATTCAAGTCGGCATGGTGGATATTGAGGACGGCGACACATGGGTCGAACTCGGCAAGAGCGATGCCTGGGGCTGGCAGCAGGGTTGCATGCTGCAGTGGCGTCCGGGCTCGAAGAACGAGGTCGTGTGGAATGATCGCGAAGGTGACCAGCACGTCTGCCGTGTGAAGAACATCCAGACCGGCGACGTTCGCACCCTGCCCCGCCCCATCTACGCGTTGAGCCCCGACGGCAAATGGGCCGTCACCGCCGACTTCGCCCGCATCCAAAACCTTCGCCCCGGCTACGGCTACCAAGGCGTCGCCGATCCGCATCGGGCCGTTCGCTGTCCCGAAGAATCCGGCATCTGGCGCATGGACATGGAGACCGGAGAGTCCGAGCTGATCGTGTCGCTCGCTCAGTTGTCGGAGATTCCGTATCAGGGCGAGAAACTCACCGACCAGTGGAACTACGTGAACCACCTGCTCGTGAGTCCGGATTCCAAGCGCTTCATCTTTCTTCACCGCTGGCGCG
Organism: uncultured Verrucomicrobiales bacterium; assembly: GCA_963976915.1. Lineage (GTDB taxonomy): Bacteria > Verrucomicrobiota > Verrucomicrobiia > Verrucomicrobiales > Verrucomicrobiaceae > CAXBNA01. The sequence continues at coordinate 42,474 of CAXBNA010000014.1, read as the reverse complement.
CCAAGGGTCCAGACGATGAGGGCTTCGCCGTGAACAACGGCTTCGTCACCCGCATGTTTACCGCCAACCTCGACGGCAGCGACCTCTTCATCCTCGATCCCTCCGGCTTCACCTCACACTTCATCTGGCGCGATCATCAACACGTCTGCGCGTGGACGAAACCGGAAGGCAAAGAGTCCGCCTTCTACCTCTTCAAAGACAAGACCGACCACGTCGAAATCGTCGGCGAGGGCGACATGCCCGTGAACGGTCACAACACCTACCTCAGCATCGGCGACGGCATGGAGTGGATCCTCAACGACACCTATCCCGCCGGTCTGCGCCGGCACCAAACGCCCTACCTTTACCACGTCCCAACGAAGAAGCGTGTCGACCTCGGCCGCTTCCACTCGCCCAAGGCCTACACAGGCGAGTGGCGCTGCGACACCCATCCGCGCTCCAGTCCCGACGGCAAAAAAGTCGTCATCGACTCCACCCACGGCGGCAATGGCCGCCAGCTCTACCTACTGGATGTGAGCGAGATCGTCGGGTGAGAACGCTCGCACTTGTTTCGAAGCGATTTACCGCAAAGAAGCGGAGGAGCCAAGGCGGCAAAGATCCTGCTTTTTCTCTGCCTCCTCCGCCTCTTCGCCCCTCTGCGATCCAATCGAATCGAATCCTTGTGGTTCAGGCTACTTGCCCGCAACGCTCCGCAACTTCTTGAACTCCTGAAATGTAGATCGATTGCATCCCCTGCTTCACCCGCACTCGATCCAGCGCCTCCAACTGGCGAACGAAGAGCCAATGGTGATCTGCTCGATGGCGAAGGGAGCCCGTGACGGGGGCACGGAAGGGTCAAGACATCGGGGAACGGGTGATGAGAACGTCGATGGGGAGAGGGAGGCCGTCGGGGGAGATCAGTACATTGGCGGGATGAACATCCCAGATGTCGAAACCTTCCATGCGGAGCGAGAGAGATCCTTCGTAACCGATGCCACGCCAGGGAAGCAAGGTGAAACCCGCACGGACGAAGGCGGTGGACAGATCGTCCATCGTGGCACGGGTGCCCTGAAGACCGGGCTGACTGGTGACGATGCGCCACTGGTGGGTCTGCTCCTGCCACAGGCCGACGAGATGGATGTCGTCCCCAAAAACTTCGTTCTGCCAGAGGAGCCGCCGGAGATATTCCGACGGGGTGGCGTTGTGCATGTAGGGCTCTCCGTGATCGTTCCAGCTCACCGTGGAGCCACTGGATGATCGTTTCGTGTATTTGATCCAGCGGCCAGAAAGCTCATCGAGCGTCACGTCGTGCTCACGACCGCCTTCACGCTCAGGGGCCGGAAAATCTAGCGGGAGGATTTTCCCACAGGTGCTCGCCCAGTCGATGAGGGCGGCCCACTGTCGCTCCGGAGCGGAGAACTCGTCGTCTTCCCCATCAGCCGCTCCATCTGTGCGTAGGCAGCGGCGGAGGTGAGCCGCGGCATCCGCGAGCGCGCCTGCCGAGCCAGCCTGGAGTAATCGCTGAGCGTCATGGGGGAACATAGGAGTGATGCCAGAGGAATCAAGGAGGCTATGCGGCAAGATGGCGAGAGAGATCGAGCATGTCACTGAGAAGCTCCGGGGTGAAGCTTCAAGGTATCGACGGAGGCGATTTCTGCCCGCTGCATGACGGCCTTCCGCAAGGTGCGCACAAACATGAGTTAGTGGGTAAGAAAACTCACTCGATGATTGCAACATCAGGAAGCTCGGTTAGCCGCAACGAGCCGGAGGAGCCAAGGCGGCAAAGATCCTGCTTTTTCTCTGCCTCCTCCGCCTCTTTGCCCCTCTGCGATCCAATCGAATCGAATCCTTGTGGTTCAGGCTACTTGCCCACAGCGCTCCGCAACTTCCTGAACTCCTGATATGTAGATCGATTGCTTCCCCTGCTTCACCCGCACTGGATCCAGCGCCTCCTACTGGCGAACGAAGAGCCATTGGTGATCTGCTCGAAGGCGACGAGGGGATCGGAGAGGCCGGAGGACCAGAAGAGGGACCAGAGGTCGTGGACTTTGCGGCGGAGATGGGAGAGAGCGTTTAGGAAAGGATGAATGATGAAAGGGGATCAGCGGAAAGGATTGACGACGCGAATGCCGTCGAAGTCCTGGCCGTGGGTGAGGTCTTCGGAGTAAAGCATGGTGCAGCCTAAAGCCTGCGCAGCGGCGATGATGGTGGAGTCCCAGTGGGAGAGTTGGTAGCGGCGGCGGAGTTGCCATGCCTGGACGATCAACTCGTAGGTGACGGGCTGAACCGTGACATCTCCGAGACACTGGATGACGGCTTCAATCTGATCCTGTGAAATGCCGAGTGCCTTCTTTCGGAGGGCGTTCGAGATGTACTCCTGAATGACCTGGGAAGACAGGCAGAAATCCAAACTGGCCAGGAGTTGGCCAGCCTGGTGTTTTTTGACCGCATCCTCCGGGGCGTGGGAGCCTGCATAAAGCAGGATGTTTGAGTCAATGAAGGGAGGAGCGGCCATGGGAACCAAGTCTTGGCTGGCTAGGACTCCGTACCCCCCGCGCGCATCGGGCGATCATAGATCTCCTCCCGCTTCAACGGCACCATGGGCTCGGTGTTTGTCGCCTGGAGGGCGGCGAGAAGACGCGCCCCTTTGACCTTGCGCTGCTTTTCCTCAGCCTCGGGCGGCGTCTGCATGAAACGCTGCAAGGCCTGAATGAACACCTCTTTCAGCGTGGTGCGCCGTTCTGCGGCGAAAACTTTGGCTTTGCGGAAAACGTCGTCTGGCAGGTCAATGGTCGTCTTCATGAGGCCATAAATATGGGAATATGGGTGGAAAGGCAACCCCTGCGTCAAGCAGCGAGCTGGCGGGTGAGGTCGAGCATGTCACTGAGAAGCTCCGGGGTGAAGCTTCAAGGTATCGACGGAGGCGATCTCAGCCCGCTGCGTGGCGCCGATCCAGTTCGACCATCCGACGACGGTCCGCAGCCCAACTCGCCCGACCCAGTTGCAGGTCGATCCGAGTCTGACGGGGCGCACGTTCAGAAGCCATATGAGCCAAATAGACTTGGTGTTGTCTGTCGCGACAAACCATAGGTCCAGCCGTAGCCCTACCTCAAGAGATTGACGCCTGCAGACTTTGCCAGTCTCACCCACGGGGGCAACGGCCGCCAGCTCTACCTACTGAATGTGAGCGAGATCGTTGGATGAAGGCTGGCGCACGCCCTGAATGGCGATCCAATTCAGCCGTTTCCGTTGCCGCCCACCAATGGATCATCATTCGAGCAGGGCACCAGGGAAGGCCGGCCCACAATCAGCGGATCGACCGCGCCAATGCGCTTCACATCCTTCTTGTCATAGGGCATCCGGTGCAGGAAATAGCGCATCGCATTGAGCCGCGCCCGCTTCTTGCAGTCGGACTTGATGACGGTCCATGGAGCGTCGGATGTGTCGCAATGGAGAAACATCGCTTCCTTGGCCCGAGTGTAGGAGCCCCACTTGTTCAGAGACGCCAGATCCACCGGGCTCAGCTTCCACTGCTTCAACGGGTGCGCCTTGCGTTCCTTGAAGCGACGACGTTGTTCCTCCCGGCTCACCGAAAACCAAAACTTGAACAGGTGCACCCCGCTGCGCACGAGGTGCCGTTCAAACTCTGGCGTTTGGCGCATGAACTCGTCATACTCCGCATCGGAGCAAAATCCCATCACACGCTCCACCCCGGCGCGGTTGTACCAACTGCGGTCAAAGAGGACAATCTCTCCCTTGGTCGGCAGATGGGCCGTGTAGCGCTGGAAGTACCACTGACCGCGTTCGGCGTCGGTGGGTTTCTCCAAGGCCACCACGCGGGCTCCCCGTGGATTGAGGTGCTCCATGAAGCGCTTGATGGTTCCCCCTTTGCCCGCTGCATCGCGTCCTTCGAACAAAATCACCACTCGTTGACCCGTGTCCCGGACCCAAGCTTGGAGTTTGAGCAGTTCCACTTGGAGCTGGTACTTCTGTCTCTCGTAGTTTTTCCGAGTGAGCAGATTCTGATAGGGATACCCACCATCCCTCCAGTCGGGTGAAAGCTCGGTATCTGGATCGACGCCGTCGACGGTGCGCGAAGGTGGAAACAAGGCTTGCCGCAGCGCCTTGACTTCGTCCGGAGAGGCTCCGTCAATCATGGCCCGCATTTGGTCAAACGGCTCTCCCGCAGGCTTTCCAGCGGCCATCTGAGTCAGCAGCTTCGCCACCGTGATCTCGCGATTCGTTGCGTTTTGGGAACTCGCCTTGTCGACGACATGCTTCCGAATCCCCGGGGCCGTCAAGTTGGCCGGTGTGTCCCCCTCCTCGACTTTCCGCGGTTTTTTGGACTTTGGGGTGCGCGCCTTGGACTTGGAGCGATGCGGGGAGGAAGATTTGGAGGCCATGAGAGAAGGACGGTGAAAGTGCCGGAAGAAGATTCCACCAGCACTCCCGATGAGATCACATCGGCGAGGCGCTCACCGCGCTTGCCTTGGGATTCGACACGCGGATATGGCGATTCCTCCGGCGACCTCCGAATCAATTCCCCTTCACCGCGCTTCGCAGCGTTTTGAACTCGGAGTACCCTTCCCACGCGATGCGCTGGAGGTCGGCGCGGTCCTTGTCGGAGAAAACGCGAGTGATCGGATCGCCATCGCGGTCCTTGGTTTTGTCATTCGATCCATCCTCAATGAAACGAATGTCCGTGATGGAATCGATGGGGAGACCGACAGGGGTCTTGTCGAAGAGGGCTGCGTAGAGCGTGCCGGCGGTGAGGTAGGCCATGGTTTGGTTGAGGTGCGCGTCATTGACGAAACGCAACGTCAGGTCGGGGCGCTCGGTCTGGCACTTGTGGGCGACCAAGGCCATGGGGGCGACGGAGGCGTTGATCTCGTTCGCCAACTTCGCGATGGCGCGCTCTTTGGCCATGATCGGAGCCGCATCAGGGGCTTCGGTCAGCGCCTTGTCGTTCTGGGTGATGGGCGTGGTCTCATAGAGAACCACCCGGCCGCCCTGAGCATGGATCAGTTCCGCGAACCTCGGCGCATACTCCGCATACAGGGTGGGATCCCCGCTGACATCATCACGATAGGACTGCAGCACCACGATGTCCCAGGGCGTGCGATTGTCTTCCAGCTTCGGCAGCAGCATCTTGTGACGGTTCAAGGCACTCGCCGCATACTTGTCCTTCGGGTCTTCTGCCTTGGTCTTCTCAAGCGCGGCGATGAGTTCCTTTTCCTCCGCCTCGGTCACCGTCGTTTGTCGGACGATGAGTTGCGTTCCCAGTCGCCAATGATCCTTCAGCGTGCGACCGCCATAGATGATGTCGGTGCGGTTGAAGGTCAGCCCCGGATTCCCCGCCTCCGCCATCGCCTTGATGACGGTGGAAAGGTCATGCCGGGCGGTGAAGCTGTTGCCGATGAAGAGCACGTTGAGCGTCTTCTTGGGGGCTTCGGCAAGGGAGGTCGATGTGAATGACGCCGTGAGAAGTAGGGTCGCGAGCAGACAGGAGATGGGTTTCATGGGAAGATGGACCGATGTGGAGGGAAGAAAACGGCGCCTGAATCGGGCTTCCTTCGGCTTACGGTGATTCCACCGGAACTGCATTGCGACTGGCGAAGGGACCGGGTCTCGACATGATGACGACCATGTCGCGGATGTTCAAACAGCTCCCCTGGGTGCTGCTCATCATGGTCCTGGTCGGATTGAAGGTGTGGGAGGAAACTCAGTACGCCCCGGTGACGCCGAGCCCGGAGCCTTCGGCGGACTGGGAGACGCTTGTGGAGCCCCGTTGGCAGCCGGACGGCTACAACGACGGCGACAGTTTCAAGATCGCCCATGCCGACGGCGTGCAGGAACTGCGCTTGTACTTTGTGGACTGCCCGGAGAAGCGGCTCCATCAGTACAATGAAGAGCGTCTCGAGGATCAGGGCCGGGATTTCGGTGGGCGGTCGGTGGAGCAAATGATCGAGCTCGGGGAGCGCGGCCGGGATTTCACCGAGGCGTTGTTGACCAGTCGCCCGTTCGAAGTGCACACGCGCTGGGAACCGGTGTTCAAGAGTCGGCGACGCTACATCATGGTGCGCGTCACGGAGGCTGACGGGAAGCAGCGGTTTCTCTCTGAGATCCTCGTCCGCGAGGGCTTGGCGAGAATCCACACCTTGGGTGTGGATCTGCCCGATGGGACGAAGCGCGCGGCATTTGAGAAGCATCTCCGTGAGATCGAGGCCGAGGCAAAACGGGAGAAGCGCGGGGCTTGGGGATTGGCCAAGTAAGTAGTCTTGGGCTTCAGCCCGAAAAAAGCGTCGTCGTCGAGGCGGACGTTGAATGGGCAGAAGCTCCTCCAAGCGGGCTGAAGCCCTGGACGACGTTGCTCACCGGTACTTCGAGAGTCCTTGGAGGTACTGCCGGGCGGCTTCGGAGGTGGGCTCTTCAAAAAAGCGTTGGGTCGGCGTGGTCTCCAGCGCCTTGCCATGTGAAAGGAAGACCACAGTGTCGGATACCTGCCTCGCAAATGCAATTTCGTGGGTCGACAGGACGATGTGCTGACCTTCGGCCGCGAGCTCGCCGATCACATCGAGGACTTCGCCCGTCATGACGGGATCCAGGGCGGAGGTCGGCTCGTCCCGCCGGAGGAGGCGCGGTTTGGGTGCCAGCGCCCGGGCAATGGCGGCACGCTGCTGCTGTCCACCGGAAAGCTCGGCGGGACGTTTGTGCTCATGGCCTGACAAGCCGAGGCGGGCGAGCAATTCAACGGCGCGCGCGTATGCATCCCCGACGGACATTTGATGCACCTCCCGCAGAGGCAGCGTGATGTTTTCAAGGGCCGACAGGTGGGGGAATAGATTGTAGCCCTGGAAGACAAAGCCGTTTTGGCGGCGCTCAACCAATGACTCGGCTTCCTCGTTGGGCAGCTTTCGTCCGTCGAGGTGTATGGCTCCCTCATCCGGCGTCATGAGGCAGCCCAGCACGCGCAGGAGGGTGGACTTCCCCCCCCCGGAGGGGCCGAGAAGAGCAATCACACGGGCATCGCTTCCGGTCTCAAAATCGACCCCATCGAGAGCGGACTGGTCGCCATAGCGCTTGGTCACGCCGGACGCTTCAAGTTTCATAGGCAAACCTCCTTTCCAGGCGGCGCGCCCAAAGAGAGAGCGGCAGGGTGACGATCAGGTAGGCCACCGCCAGCGGGACGTAGCCTTCGAGTCCGGTGTAGCTGGCGGAGTTCAGAATCCGGACCTTTTGCACCAGTTCCTCAATGCCGATGACGGAGAGAAGCGACGAATCCTTGATCAGGGAAACGAGTTGGCCCGTGCTGCCGGGAAGGGCACGCCGAAGCGCCTGGGGAATGATGACGTAGCGATAGGTCTGCGTGGTGCTGAAGCCGACCGCGCGGGCCGCTTCCCGCTGGGAAGCACCAATGCTCTCGATGGCTCCGCGAAAAATCTCCGCGAGGTAGGCGCCCTCAAAAAGCCCGAGCAGCAACGTCCCGATGAGGAAGGGCGAGTTCAGGTGCAAGGCATTGGCGACGATGTAGTAGCCAATCAGCAACTGCACGAGCAGCGGCGTGCCACGAATGAACTCGATGATGCCATGGCAGAGCAAACGAACAGGCTCGATCGCGCTCCGTGCCCCGACCATCAGCAGCAAACCGACCGTCACGCTGACCACCATCGCTCCCGCACAGATCCCGAGCATGGTCAGCCAGCCGAAAAGAAATTGCTGACGATACTTCCACGCCGCTTCCCAATTCCACTCGTAAGCGCTCGATTGGAACACCGCCTGCACCAGCAGGGACACGCCGAGCAGCAACGCGATGCTCCAGAGGAGACGGCGAGCGATGCTGGAACGGGAGGCAGGCATGAAGAAGAGGTCTGACGAGCCTACGCCGCCTTTGGCAGTGATTCGCCCGTCGACTCGGGTGTCTCGGCGTCCTTGGCGGGGGCCTCAGATGGAGGGCGAGGAGGACCAAAGATGAACGGCGAGGGCGGGCCCATCAACTCTTCGGGAGGCGGCTCCTCCACTTTTGGTTCGGCGAGAAAGATGTCCCGCATCGGATTTCCGGCCTGCGCTTGGAGATAGGTGGTCACGCCTTTGGCGATTCCTTGGGCGAGCTTTTCACGATACGAAGTGGTCTTGATCTTCGCGGCCTCACCGGGGTTGGAAATGAAACCACACTCGACTAGGACGGCGGGCATGGAGCTGCCAATCACCACCGTGTAGCCGCGCTCCCGAATGCCGCGATTCCGCGCCCCCGAGGCACTCGAAGCCGCGTTCTGAACGGCCGTGGCCAATCTCTCGCTCCTCCCGTCTTCGAGACCCTGGATGTGATCGAGCTTGAGAGCTGCTTGCAACAGTCGTTTGGCTCGCAGGGTCTTCTGGGGACTGTAGTACACTTCCAGACCACTCACGGAGGTGTTCAAATTGGCGTTGAGGTGAATGCTCACGAAGGCGGCGGCGTTGGTGCGATTGGCAATCTCCGAGCGTTCTTCCAAGTCCACGTAGACATTCGTGCTGCGGGTCATTTTCACCCGCAGGCCCGCCTTTTTCAGATGCGTCTCGACCCGCTCCGCAATGTCGAGTGTGAGCGTCCGCTCGATGATGCCATTGTGGACACTGCCACCGTCCTGCCCTCCATGCCCTGCATCGACGACCACCCACGGCGGACCCGTGTCCTTGGGTTCGGTCTCGGCAGGTTCCTTGCCCACCACAGGGACGGTGTCGTCCTCAGCAGGCATCTTCATGTCCGGCGGTGTTTCCGGCTCGGAAGTATCGAGCTCGGGCGGGAGCGGGGCGGTTTTGGAGTCGGCACTGTCCTCGGCAGGTGGAGGCGTGGGTACTTTAATGGTGGTGGTGGGCTTGGAATCGCGCTTGGCGACCAAGACCAGACTCTCGGCCACACCTTCCCACGCGCCGATGCTTGGGGACTGAACCAGCCCCACTTGGGTGCTCAGATACGCCAGACACCCAAACCCTGCGGCCAGCGCCAGGTAGGAAGAGAGGCTTTGTCCGATGAAAGTCAGGTACCGCACGTCAGGAGGAGACTTTCCAAGAATTGTGGAATGACATGATATGTCCAATCATTTTGAAATTTGAATTTGCTTAAATGATTAAGATTTCTAAAATAACTGCATGAAACGGTCCATTCCCACTTTTTCTTTTTGGAATGCCTCCCTCCGGCTTGCAGCGGTCCTGCTGGCGGTTTTGACCATGGGTGGACAAAGCCGTTGCTGGGCAGCGACGCAGCACGTGGTCCGTCCAGGAGACAGCCTCTGGGGCATCGCCACCCGCTACGGCGTCAGTCAAGACGCCATCCGTGCGACGAACCGCATGCCGAACGATCAGGTGGTTCTTGGCAGCACCTTGATCATCCCCACCAAGGGAAGCTCATCGCCTTCAACAACGAAACCTTCCTCACGAACTTCCAGCAACGGAATCCACATCGTGACCCCCGGGCAAACCTTCTCCGGCATCGCCCGTTCCTACGGCCTTTCGATGGCCAGCCTCCAAGCCGCCAATCCTGGCGTGACCCCTGAGCCGCTCTTGGTCGACACGCGATTGGTCATTCCAGGCAAGGGTGCGCCCGCGCCTGCCGCCAAACCGACGCCCGCTCCGCCACCCCAGCGCTCCTCGGCGCTCGACTACCCACCCTCCCCCGGCGCTTCAAAAAAAGCTTCCACAGGGGCAACGGCCTACCACACCGTTCGCCCCGGCGACACGCTGACGGAGCTCGCCTTGAGCTACGGCGTCAGTTCCGCGACGATCCAGAACGCCAACAAGATTGGCAATCCCAACATCCTGACGGTAGGCCAACGACTCACCATTCCCGGAAGTGCCTCGTCCAACGTGGCGTCAACGACCAACGTGTCGCCGACGTCCTATCGCCCAAAACCCGTCGCACCGCCGCCGCCAAGCTCCCCGCCTCCTCCAGTGGCATCCACGGCCACCGAAGCACCTGCGCCAAAACTCCAGCCAGTCGCCGCCACGGATCCCAACCCGATCCAGCCACCGACCTCCACCAAGCCCAAGAGCTCCAGTTCCTTCAGCGACTCCCACCGAGCAGTGCTCGCCTACCGCCTGGAGAAAGGCGACAATCTCGATACGGTGGCCAACCTCTTTGGCACCACACCCGACAAACTTCGTGAGCTGAACAAACTCCCTCCCGGAGCCAGCCTCTCTGCTGGGGACGAACTCGTGGTGCCCACGATGGCCAGCGTCAGCAACTGACCTCCGGCATGGCATTGCACCGACAGGTGTGACGACGGCATTGCGCCCTCACCGGTTCTGTTCAAACTGCGGGCATGTCCCGCATCGGCACTCCCCTCTCTCCTTCCGCGACCAAAGCTCTCCTCCTCGGCTCGGGTGAGCTGGGCAAGGAGGTTGCCATCGAGCTCCAACGCCTCGGCGTCGAGATCATCGCCGTGGATCGCTACGAGAACGCACCCGCCATGCAGGTGGCGCACCGCAGCCACGTCATCTCCATGCTGGACGGCGAGAAGCTCCGCGAAATCATCCTCGCCGAGAAACCGAACGTCATCATTCCTGAGATCGAAGCCATCGCGACCGACACGCTGGTCGATCTGGAAACCGAGGGCTTTCACGTGGTGCCAACCGCCCGCGCCGCCAAGCTCACGATGAATCGCGAAGGCATCCGCCGCCTCGCCGCTGAAGAACTGGGGCTGCGCACCTCGCGCTACCTTTTCGCCGACACCGAAGAGGCCTATCGCAAGGCCGTGCTCGAGATCGGGCTGCCCTGCGTGGTCAAGCCCATCATGAGCTCTTCCGGCAAAGGCCAATCCACCTTGAAGACCGAAGACGACATCCACGAGGCCTGGCAATATGCGCAGGACGGTGGCCGGGCAGGAAAAGGCCGGGTCATCGTCGAAGGCTTCGTCGATTTCGACTACGAGATCACCATGCTCACCGTGCGCCACATCGGAGGCACGTCTTTTTGCGCTCCGGTCGGCCACACGCAGATCAAGGGTGACTACCGCGAGTCCTGGCAGCCGCATCCGATGTCCGAGAAGGCGCTTGCGGCCGCCGAACAGATGGCCGGCGCCATCACCGAGGCCCTCGGCGGACACGGGCTGTTCGGCGTCGAGATGTTCATCAAGGGCGACGATGTGATTTTCAGTGAGGTCTCCCCACGACCGCACGACACCGGGCTCGTCACTCTGATCTCGCAAGACCTCTCGGAATTCGCGCTGCATGTCCGCGCCATCCTCGGCCTGCCGATTCCCAACATTCATCAACACGGCCCCAGCGCGAGCTGCGCGGTCATTGTCGAGGGCGAGTCCTCAGAGGTGCAGTTTGACGGCCTCGATCGGGTGCTTGCTGAGCCTGACACGCAGCTGCGCCTCTTTGGCAAGCCCACGGTTAGCGGTGCACGCCGAATGGCTGTGACCCTCGCCCGCGCGGAGGACGTGACGGAGGCTCGGGCCAAGGCCCACCGGGCCGCCAGCACCATGGAGATCCGCCTGTAGTCATCATCGCTTGCCGATGGGGGCAGGGTGGAGTACAATCGTTTCTCATGAGCGAGAACCTTGATCCATCTCCGGCTCCTGAAGAGACGCCCTCCAACACGGGGGAAGCCACCCCAACCCCGTCCACCATCTCCAAAGAGGAACGCACCATGGCCATGCTGTGCCACCTGCTGGCGTTCTCTGGCTTGGTCATTCCATTTGTCGGACACATTCTGGGTCCCTTGGTGATCTGGCTGGTGAAGAAAGACACCATGCCGGCGGTGGACGCCCACGGAAAAGAATCGATCAATTTTCAGATCACATTGACGATTGTCATCACCGCGTGCGCACTGACCTCATTCCTGATCCTGCCCGCACTGATCGCGATTGCGGTGGCAATCGCTGCGCTGATTCTGATCATCATGAATGCAATCAAGGCCAACGAAGGCCAAACCGTTCGCTATCCGTTCACGATCCGGTTCCTCAAGTAGCGTACGATTGAACTCATGAGCCACCCCCTGCCCGAATCCGACTCCCGCACCAAAACGTCGGTCTTCGGAGAAGTGCGTGCTCTGCTCGATCTTCTGCTCGACGTTTCGTTCAAGCGATTCATCACGCCCAGGCTCATCCGCACACTCTATGCCCTCACGCTCATCGCGGCGGTTCTGTCGGCACTCGCTTGGATGGTGAGCGGCTTCTCCACCAGCATCACCTACGGCCTGTTCACACTCATCACCGGGCCCGTGGCCTTTCTCATCTATGTCCTGACCGCCAGGGTGTTGATGGAGTTGGTCCTCGCGATTTTTTCCATCGCCGAACACATTCAAAAACTGCCCACCCGGTCGGACGACTCGCAACGTCCGCGTTGACGCGACTCAAAGACCTGAGCCGGGAATCGGAAGATCCTCGTCGTCGGGAAGGCGCATTTGGGGGAGCTTGGGAGCCGGGGCGGAAGCGGGTGCTGGTGGAGTCACTTGGGCCGGTGCTGGTGCCTTGGGCTTGGGAGCAGCTGCGGGGACGGGTTTGGCTGGAACTGGGGCCGGCTTGACGACGGGTTTGCTGACCGTCGGTGGTTTCGCGGCAGGAGCAGGCTTTGGCGTGGGCGCTGCTGCCGGCTTCGCGGCTGGGCTTGAGACCGGGACTGACTTCACCCGAGCGGTCGGAGGACCCGAATCGACCGCGTCAAACTTGGCGGGCCCCACCACACCGAGCTGCTCATCATCGATGGTGATGACGGTTTCCGCTGACGTGGAAAGCAGTCGAGTCTTCCCCTTCACGGCCACGGGATTTCCCTTCACGGACACACTGGCACCGATGACGTCCACCTGATAACCTAGGGCGCGGATGGGTGTGGTTGCCGAGGTTTGAACCAGCGCGTTTCCTTTGGCGCTCACGGAGACAGGGACTTCACTCTCATCGCGGGACAGGACTTTGATGCTCCTCGCGGCCACACGAACTCCCGACGCCAGTTCGACGCTCTCGGTTCTCTGATTCGCCGCGTCATCCCAGGGGAGACTCCACCAGTCGCCCTGCAGAGCAGGCGCTTCATCCGCCGAGGGGTCGATGGATTCGCAAGAGGTAAGAACCAAGGCTGGTGCGGCGAGGCCGAGAAGAAACAGTCCGGCGGGGCGGAAAAAGAAATTCACAGTGAGGGCAAAGGGAGTTTGGGATTGTGACGAGACGGACACGCAGTCCAGCATGAACCGGGCATCGTGACAACTCCCGGTATGATCGGACCGATCAAAAGTTGGACACTCCAAATACGAAGCAGATGATCCATCATTGCGAATTCCATTAATTGCCTGAAATTATGGTTCTTCAAAATGTCCGCCGGTTCCACCATTCCCCCTGTCTCTCCCGCCCACGCAACGGCACTGACACCGGAAACCCCTCTCGCATGGCCCACCATCGTCACATGGATGGAGGAACAAGCATGCCTGACACCGAACCAACCCTTCTTCATCGGCCGATCCCCACTCAGCTACAGCCAGGCCTGGCAACGCATCACGGACATCGCCGCTGCACTCACTCATGGCGGGTTGAAGAAAGGGGACCGACTCCTCGTGGTGAGCGCAAATCGTCCTGAGATTCCACTTCTCGCCTTTGCTGCCGCTCGTGTCGGGATCGTCTTCACCATTCTCAACGACCAAACCCGCCCGCTCGCCTTTGAGCGGGTCGTCGATCAGGCCAGGCCCTCCATCATCCTTCTCGACCCAAACGCCAGTGAGCTCGCTGAGACAGCCCGTGCCTACTGCCATCCCCCCGGGGTTCCTCTGGTCTGGTTCTCCGACGATCCAGACCTGATCGCCGAAGACCTCGCGTTTGACGCTTGGTCCGCCCCATCGTCCGAGTCTCCAACACTCGAAACGCCCGTTCAGCCCAGCGACCTTGCCTTCCTCGTGTTCACGTCAGGATCCACCGGCAATCCACGTGGCGTCATGCTCACCCACGCGAATGTTCGCTTCGTCTGCGAGGCCATCCAGCGTCGATTGAACTACCAGGCCTCCGATCGCATCGGCGTCTTCCTTCCCCTTTCCTTCGACTACGGTCTCTACCAAATCTTCTACGCCGCGATGACGGGTGCCTCCCTCTACATCGGCACACCGGCACAAGCCGGGCCGGGACTGGCCAAATTGCTGGCCGAGCAGGAGATCACGATTCTTCCCGGCGTTCCCACCCTCTTCGGAGGCCTGGCCAAAATGCTCCGCTACCGCCCCGTCGAACTGCCCGCACTCCGACAGCTCACCAACACGGGCGACCACCTCCCCCGTGCGATCATCGAGGACTTCCGCCAAGCACTTCCCAACGCCGAAGTGTTTCCGATGTATGGCCTCACCGAGTGCAAGCGGGTGTCCATCCTCCTGCCGGGCGAGATCGATGCGAAGCCGGACTCGGTGGGACGCCCGCTCGATGGCACCGAGGTCTTCGCCGTCGATCCCGATGGACGCCGACTGCCTCCCGGCGAAGTCGGCGAGTGGGTGGTGCGGGGCCCGCATGTCAGCCCCGGCTACTGGCAGGCACCGGAGGAAACCGCCAAACGTTTTCGCGTCTGGCCGGAGACGGGTGAGACCGTGCTCTTCTCGGGCGACCAAGGCAGCGTCGATGCCGAGGGGTTCCTCTTTTTCCATGCCCGCAGCGATTTCATGATCAAGCACAAAGGCCACCGGCTCAGCCCCGTGGAACTTGAAGAAGCCGCCTGCCGACTGCCCGAGGTGGAGACCGCAGGCTGCGTCAAGGACGAGGCCCGCAACCAGCTCTGCCTGTTCGTCGGAGTCAGCAGCGGGGATCTCACCGAGGAAGCCGTCATCGAGGCCCTCCCGCGAACGCTTGAGCCGGTCAAAGTGCCTGAGCGGGTCATCCTTCTTGAGGCCCTGCCCCGCACCGCCAATCAAAAAGTCGATCGCAAGGCCCTGCGCCAGTGGTTGAGCGACAATGCCTGAGCCCCCAACCTTCATGGATTCCATCTTCGCCCACCAACTCGTCGAAAAACACGGCTCACCGCTGATGGCGTACGATCTCGCGTCGGTAAAAACCAGGGTCCGCTCGTTGATGGACGCCTTCCCCGCCGGCAGTCGCCTTTTCTACTCCCTCAAAGCCAATCCACTGCCCGCCATCGTACGCGCAGCACGCGAATCTGGGGCCGGAGCCGAGGTCACCTCCACGGGAGAGCTTCACGCCGCCATCACCGCCGGCTGCGAGGCTGGGGACCTTCTGTTTGGTGGCCCGGGCAAATCCACCGCCGAGATCACCGAGGCCCTTCAGGCAGGCGTGACGTGGTTTTCCTGCGAGTCCTTCGTGGACGCCCGCCGCATCTCCGACTGCAGCGCCGCTTCCAACTGCGAAGCCCAAATCCTCCTCCGCGTGAATCCGACCGAAGCACCCGATGCGAGACTCGCGATGTCCGGCGTGGACAGTCAATTCGGCTTCGAGGAATCGCACCTCCTCACTCCCGAAGCGCACGCATCCCTGAGCCTGCCCAACCTCGCGCTGCGCGGAATCCACATTTACTTCGGCACCCAGATGAGCACCGTCGAGGCCATCGCCACGAACACGCGTCGCGCCCTCGAAACGGCGGATCGCATCTGCAACCATCTCGGATTCAAGCCCGACGTCGTCGATGTCGGGGGCGGCTTCTCCTGGCCGTACGCGGTCGAGGGCGACGGCCCCGACTACTCCGGTTTGAAGGAGGCCTTGGCGACCGTTTGGGACGAATCTCCGCTGCGTCAAACGGCCACCCTCTGGTTCGAGTCTGGTCGTCACCTTTGTGCTGGCTCTGGCACGTTGCTCACCACGGTTCAGGATCTCAAGGTCTCGAAAACACGCACCTACGCCGTGCTCGACACGGGTATCCACCACCTCGGCGGCATGTCCGGTCTGGGGCGACTTCCACGATCGGTCATCACATTGAACAATTTGACCGCCGCACGCGAGAACCGCCTCCCAGCAGACGAAGCCACACTCGAAATCGTCGGCCCACTCTGCAGCCCGCTCGACAGCCTCGCCCGGAATCTGAAGCTTTCCCACCCCGAGGTGGGCGACCTTCTTGCCATCCCCAATGTGGGCGCCTACGGCCTCACCGCCAGCCTGATCGGCTTCCTCAGCCACACCGCCCCTGCCGAAGTCGCCTTTGAGGGAGATCAGATTCGTGAAGCATGGCGCTGGCGCACCGGCCATGAATCGCTAGTATGAACGTTCGATTTTCCACCCCATGAGTGACACGCCCCCTGAACTCTCTGATCGCCTTCTGGATCTCCTCCGCCCCAAACTGCGTTTCCTAAAGGCTGACGACGAATTGACGCTCGACAGCGACCTCGGCAAACTCGGCTTGGATTCCATGGCCTCCATCGACCTGCTCATGGACCTCGAAGCCCAGATGGGTGTCCAGATTCCCGAAGAATCCATGGAGACAGATACCTTTGCGACCCCTCGTCATCTGCTGGCCATCATTGAGCCACAGCTCGCCGCCCAGGCTTGAGCTGGGAATCAAAGCCCCAGATCGCCCTCGGCCATCACGGTGTGCTTCGGGATCCCGGCCAGCTCCGGTGGCAGGCTGAAAAAGTGACAGACCTCCTGCTTCCGCGAGTGCAGGGCGGGCGCGGTCGACCAGAGGTCATCCGGGGAAAACTCCGCCGCCGAGAAAAGTAGCCGCCGCGGTAGATCCACCTTTGCTTCGCCCGACAGCCAAGCACCGGTCATCGCGTGGAGTTCTCCCGGCGTTTCTCGAGCCGTCCACGCCTCCATGGCTGCCCACGCTGGCACGCCACGCACAGGCTTCTTCACCACGATGACAAACGAAGACAGCACACCCGCGTCGTCCACGACACCCAAAAACCGATGGTCATGAATCGGCGAAGCCAACTGCCAGCGAAGCGATTCCAATGAAACCCATTTCTCGATTCGATCCTCACGCTGAAAGGGTCTCGCCACTGCCTTGACCCCATCCAGGCCCGTCACGCATCGCAGCCCAGCCTTCAGTGAGGGCCACTTACCGCGGGCCAGTGGCCCCACTCCTAAAAATCGCCTCGTCACCCAGCGCTCCGATCTCCACCCCACCCGGTCCATCAGCGCCTGCACCTCGGGGCTCGGAGTGGTATCCGCGATCAGCGCCTCCGTCCCAAGTCGACGAAGCTTCATGAACATCGGCAGGCTGACATTTCGGCATTCGGGATCGATCACCCACGTCGAAGCCGCCAGTCCCGGCGTCAGTGCGCCCTTCACCGAATAGCCCACGGGAATCAGAGCTAGAAAGCCAGCCAACTGCGCATCCTTGCGCACCACCCACCCACGCGCCGCATGCAGTTCCGCAAACGGATTCTCATCCCACCAATGCGCAAACCGCCCCAGCCAGCCCTCCACCGGCAAGGGATCTGCAATCGCCGTCACCAGATACTCCGCCAACTCCCGTCTCGCCGTTGGGTCGTCGTGGTAGTCGTCGATGGCAGTGGCAGGCATTCGTCAGCGGGAAGGGAGAAAACAGAATGTCCCGACTATGGCCCACCCGGCCAAGTCTGAGAACGAAAAAGAACGCCCGGCACCCACAGCGCATGTAGCAGCCGATCAATCAAATACTGAAGCCTACTGAAAAATGGTTTTTCATCGTCATTTCACAATGGATTCATCAAGACTTCACGATCCCCCCCCACGATGCGGGTGATGAAAATCACGCTCCTCAGCCTGCTGGGAGCCGTTTTCGCAACCACTGCGACCCCGGCTCAGATCCCAACACCCCCAACTCAGCTCGACAACAGTGAAGTTCGAATCTCCTACGCGGAACTGAAACGCCTGCTGGTGGCGGCAAGGCCCATTGGAGAAGTGATTCCTGAAAGCCCACCGCCCCTGCCCGCCGCGCTTCTTTCGACGATTTACCATGTGGATGGACAAAGCGACACGATCACCGCCGAAATGCAGGTCCAAACTTTTGCCGAAGGGTGGCAGTCGGTAGCTCTCGCGGGATCATCACTGGGGGCGGTCCAGATCGAGCCGCCTGACGCACGATTGGTGGTTTGGCAGGACCAGCTGTCTCTTCTCACCGATCAGCCTGGGACCAGTCAAGTCACCCTTTTCTTTCCGTTCACCCAGCCATTCACCACGACCCTTGCTCCGAGCGCCGTGGCCGCGATTGAGGTCAAAGCACTTCCGGAGGGTCGATGGCTGCACCTTCGCCATGACTCTAAAGACATCGAAGTGAAGCAGCCTGGACGGGTGGCTCTCCCAGCGAATGGCGGGGAGATCACTCTCGCGTGGGCCGGCAGCTCCCAACCTGCAGCCCTAACGAGCGTTAGCGACGAAGCAATCCTCACCGCAGCAACCTACACCACTCAAGTCGTGCCGGACGGATCCGTTTTGACAGAAGGCATCCTGACGGTGCGGCACGACCCTCCACTACAAATCTCCTTAACTCTGCCTCCCGAGTCGCAGCTCTTGCAATGCCATGTGAATGGCGAGCTCATCCGCCCTGCGATTCAAAACGGAATGACCCTGGAGATCCCGCTCGATGAATCGGCATCCGAGAATGGCGAATCCGAGATCGGACTCTCCTTCACCGCGACACTTCCGGCCTTGCAACCGACCGAGGGAGAGCTGGATCTGGCCCTTCCGCAAACACCGCTCTTCGCCCGGCAGATCGACTGGAACGTGCAGCTCCCCGCCGGATTTGATCTCACCAGCAGTGGGAATGTGGACTCCGTCGCCGCCCAAACGGACTCCACAAACGGACTCCACCTCCGCAAGTCGCTCTGCCGCAATCAACAGCCCGAAGCCCGGATCACCTACCGCAAACGCAGCAGCAACTAACCGGCTCACTTCCAACCTCCACTCACTCAAACCATCTCATCCGAATCATGAAACTCAGTCATCTTGTCACGATCAGCCTCATCTTCTTCGTCACCTCCTGCGCTTGGTGGCTGCTCGGCAGCACCATTATCATGCGAACCAATCACGTGCGTTCCTCGACGAGCTATGGTGTGGCAGACCGCTGGGGTCCAGCCCTGACCCAAACCCATCCCTGGGCCAGCTACACCTCCAGCAGCGGAGGCAAGGTGAAGGTCCAGCCCACCTCCAGCGACGTGAGTGCCTCCCTGGCCTACCAACCGGTGAAAATGGGCCTCCTTTGGCATCGAACCTATGGTGTACTCTTCGAAGGCCACTATATCTTCACGAACGCTACCGCCATCACACAAACCTTTGACCTCGCCCTGCAACTTCCCACAACGAAGGGCATGCTCGACAACGTCAGCGTGATGCTCGGTGAGGGAGAAAAAGCCCGGCTGTCACTCGCCACTCCAGAAGAGGGTTTGATCAACGAGCGAGCGGAGTTGGCACCGGGGCAGTCGGTCCCCGTACGCGTCAGCTACGTATGCCGAGGCACTGATGTTTGGCGCTATGGCTTTCTGGATGGCAGCCGCATTCGGGACTTCAAGATCACGGTCAGAACGGATTTCAAAGGGGTGAATTTCCCGGTCAGCTCGCCCACCTCCCGAGACTTTGCTGACAAAGGCCTGGAGCTGATTTGGAAATATGACGACGCTATTTCCGCTCCTGACGTGGCTGTTGAGATGCCCGTCGAGTTGAACGCAGGGCCCGTCGCGGCCCAGATTGCAATGTGGTCGCCCTTGTCCCTGCTGCTATTCCTGGGCGTTATCGTCATGACCGTCGTCGTGCGGAGCATTCGGCTTCATCCCATTAACTACCTCTTTCTTTGTGCGGGCTTCTTTTCTTTTCCTCTCTTGTTTAGCTACATGCTCGATGTATTTCCCGTCTATGTCAGCTTCACCATCGCCGCGGCGATTTCAGTGGGGCTCGTTTGTGGTTACCTGCGTGCCGCGTCAGGTCAATTCATGTTCAGCATCGCGCTTCCGGCTCAAATCGCTTACATGGTGCTCTTTAGCGGCAGCTTCTTTTTTCAGGGTCTCACCGGGCTGACATTGACCGTCGGAGGCATCGCAACGCTGGCCGTCCTCATGACATTGACGGCCAAAGTGGATTGGAGCGAGCGCCTGGGGGACCTCTCTCCCAAGCTTGCATAACCGCAGCAAAGAGTGTGCCGAATGGCGGAAGACCAAGAAGGGGTGCTCCTTCAAAACCCCGTCATTCGGCCATTGAGGTTTACTTCCCATTCTGATTCTATCATTCGTCATTCCTCACCGTCATGTCCCCCCACATTCTCGTCGTTGAAGACGAACCTTCGATCACGGAGAACATTGTCTATGCTCTTGAAGCGGACGGCTTCTCGGTGACCGCCGTTTCAACCGGTCAGCGGGCTCTGGAGTTGGCGACAGAGGAAGACTTTCAGCTCATCGTTCTCGATGTGGGCCTACCCGACATGACTGGGTTCGAGGTCTGCAAAACGATCCGTCTCTCGAGTCCTCTCCCAATTCTGTTTTTGACCGCTCGATCCAGCGAAGTGGACCGGGTGGTCGGCCTTGAGATCGGTGGCGACGATTACGTGGTAAAGCCCTTCAGCCCAAGGGAGCTTTCCGCGCGGGTTCGGGCCATCCTTCGTCGGGTATCCTCCCTTCCAGTGCGACAAAAACCCTCTGGCAGCAGACTTCCACTCACCATCGACGAACTGCGTTTTCAGGCGATCTATTTTGGATCCGCTTTGGCGTTGTCACGGTATGAGTTTCGGATGCTGAAAGCATTTGCCGACCAACCCGGAAGGGTTTTCACCCGCGAGCAACTCATGGAAGCCTCCAGCGAAGAGCCTGACGCCAGCATGGAGCGCACCATTGATACGCACATCAAGACGCTCCGCGCCCGCATGCGCTCCGTGCGCCATGACATCGACCCCATCGTCACTCATCGAGGCATTGGCTACTCACTGATCGAAGATTGGCCGGAGGATGCGGGCCAATGAGTCTCACCTCCCGTTTTCTCATGGGTTTCGCCTTCGTCGCCGGCGTGGGCCTCTTCATCCTCTTCAAGCAACTGACCCAACGCTTGGAGCGCCAATACATGGAAGCCGTCGAAGAGCCGATGGTCGATGTCGTCAACATCCTTGCTTCACTTCTCGCCGCCGAGGCCGAGCAAGACCATCTGCGCCCGGACGTCGTTGAAGCTGCGGTTCAAGCCGCGAAGTCACGCAAACTGCACGCGCAGATCTACAGTCGCACCAAGACCAAAGTAGACATGGACGTCTATGTGACGGATGCGGACGGCAGAATCCTGTTCGACTCGGCCGCCGTTGAAAAGCCCGGCTCGCTTTCAGCTCATCGGGATGTGAATCTCACCTTGCTCGGAGAGTATGGTGCCCGCAGTTCTCGCAGTGACCCAAGCGACCCTTTGTCGGTGGTCATGTATGTCGGCGCACCGATAGAGAAGGACGGCCAAGTCATCGGCATGGTCAGTGTGGCCAAGCCTCAGCGCGGTGTACTGGCTTTCATGTGGGAAACGGAACGTTGGCTGAAGTGGTCGATGATCACCACGCTCGTCCTCATGCTACTTGGGATCTATCTTGCGGCACGGTGGGCGACACAACCGCTGGATACGTTGACACGCCATGCCCTGGCCGTCAGCCGGGGCGAGAGATCCACCCCTCCACCAATGCCAGGGCACCAGATGAAGACCTTGGCCACCGCATTGGAAGACATGCGCGATGCTCTTGAAGGACGCGAGTACGTGGAAAGCTACGTCCAAAGTCTCACCCATGAACTCAAGAGCCCGGTGGCAGCAATTCTGGGAGCCAGTGAGATTCTTCAGGGAAGCAGTGTTCCCGCCGCCAAGCAGGCTCGATTCATCGACAACATCCGAGCCGAAGCTGGACGCTTGCGTGATCTTCTCGAGCGCCTGCTTCACCTCGCTGCCCTTGAGAAGCAGAAGTCGCTTCTCAAGAACGAATCCATAGCATTTCGAGCGCTCATCCTCCGAGTCTGGGACAACCACGTGTTGCTGGCTCAAGCACGGCAACTCACTTTCGAAGCCGACGTCAGCGACAAGCTCGTCGTGAAAGGTGATCTCTGGCTTCTTGAGCTAGCCCTCAGCAATCTCATTCAAAACGCCATCGACTTCTCTCCCGCAGGCGGCGCAATACGACTTCAAGGTTATCAATTGGATGACAAGAAAGTGATCGAATTGGAAAATCAAGGCCCAGGCATCCCTGACTACGCCAGCGAGCGCATCTTTGAGCGATTTTACTCACTCCCCCGCCCCTCGACGGGAAAGAAGAGTACGGGGCTTGGCCTCTGCTTCGTCAAAGAAGCAGCCACTCTCCACGGAGGAAGTATCGAACTACTCCCCGCTGATGACGGATTTGCGGTCAAGGCCGTGCTTGTGCTGCCTTGAGTATTGCAGCCTGATCGCCCTGATCACTTGATCAAGGCGCCACAAGGTCCCCCATCAGGAGGATGCCACCGACGCGGACCTTGGTGCCTTGGAACTTGGGCTCTTGGAGCTCCTTCTCGGGATCCTTGAGGCGGAAGGCGACGGGCTGGCGGTCCGGTTGATCGGGATGCACTTCGACGACGACCTCATGCTCCTGATCGGGGTCGAGTCCGTCGGCGAGCTTGAGCGTCGAAATGCGGTGGTAGGTGCAGTAGGAATCGAAACGGGGCACCGGTTTGTCACGCTTCAACCCATCCACGGTGATGGTGACCTGGCCGCCATCAGGACCGAGCAAATCGTAGAGAGAGGCGGAACTGCCCTTGAATCGAAAACGAAGGGTGTCGCCGGGAGATGAGGCTTCCCAGATCTTGCCGAGTCGCTTCTCGAAAGACTTGCCCAGACCGCTGTCCAACGGGAGTTTCTTCCACGAGCCTTCCACCATGCTGGGCTGGACGGCGACGATCTTCGCAGCCTGCCAGTGGTCGGCGATGAATGGAGTGGCCAGCTTCGAGCCATGATCGAGCGGTTTGGACGAGTCCTTCCAGGTCCGCATCGCATCGGAAATGACGTGGTTGTAAATCTCGTGACCGGCATCGACCGGATGCACGCCATCATTTGAGAAAATGATGCGGCCTTCGGGATCCGCAGCACCCTTCTCGGCTTGAAAGATCAGTTTGCCGTCGCTCTCCATTTCAGACACTCGCAGCGCCATGTTGATGGAGGGGATGCCGTAGTGCGCGGCGAGCATCTCGTCCGCAGAAGCCGCATTCGAACACCATCCCTCGCGCAGCGGGGTCTCGTAGTTGACCCGGAAGGTGTACACAAAGCAGATGTCGCAGCGCGGGTTGTCCGCCCAGGTCTGCCGGACGATGCCCTCCATGCCCCGCCAGATGTCTTCCGGCTTGGCCCCACCATCGTTCACGGAGAACTCCACGAACAGAAGGTCGGGATCGAACTGCAGCGCGTCCTTTTGCACGCGATACACGCCAAGGTTGCTGCCGGTACCACCAATGGCGGCGTGGATCTCTTCCACCTGGGCCTGCGGATACTGCTTCGCAAACCACTCGCGGGTCTTGATTCGCCAACCCGAGGCGGCCGTGATCGACCCACCCAGATAGGCGATCTTCACCGGGCCACCCTTTTCGAGTTTGGCAAAGAAATTGCCGAGCCCATCCCGCTGCTGGTGCAGCACGGCGGGTTGAGGAGCAAACTCGGGCGCGGCTTGGAGAAGAGTCGCCGAGGCGAGCGTGAGCGCGAGGAAAAGGGAGGTTGGATGCATCGGGCGAAGGGGAACGCCGACAACGCCTCCGTCCTTGCCTAGAGTTTTTCGACCACGGCGTAGTAGCTTCCAAGTTGGGTGCCGTCGGCACTCGTGAAGGTGCCCTGGAGCTTGGTGATGCCTGCGGGGAGCTCCATCTCAAAGGTCACGTGGGTCGCATCGGCGCCCGCCACTTTGGCTTCGACTTTTTGGCCTGCGATCTCGAGCGTCGCGGTCTTGGCGGGAAAGCCTTTCCCTGGGGTTGTGCGATAGGCAGGCTGGCCTGGGACGTCTTCGCCCGGAGGGAGATCGGCGGCGATGGGATGATCGGCCTCAACAGGCCAGCGGCGGAGTTCGATGCGGTACTTGCCCGCCGTCTCGACGTTGACCGCCCAAAAACCCTGGGCTTCGCCTTTCCGGGCACGGATGGCGCTGTGGTTCCAGGGCGACAGGGTCTCTCCGGGCAGCAGCCAGTCGTGCGCGGTTAGGGTGGCGGGATTGTCGGCGGCGTTCCCTAGCGTGATTTCGCAGTCGTCCAAGAAGCTCTCCTCCATGCTCGCCCACCAATCTTCGTAACTGGTCCGGAGCGTCTCGACCACCTCGGGGTAGTCCTTGGCGCGGTTGGTCTCCTGACCCGCGTCGGATTCGATGTCGTAAAGTTCCTTGCCGTTGATCAGGCGCCAGCGGTCCGTCATCACCGAGGACTTGCGCCATTTGACCGGCGTGTGAATGCGCTGCGAGTCGGTGACCAATGTGCGATCCGGCCAGCCCTCGGCCTTGCCCTCAAGGAGCGAGACAATGCTCGTGCCGTCGAACTTCACCCCCTCAGGAGCAGGCAACCCCAGCAACTCGATGAAGGTCGGCAGGATGTCGACGTGGGCGGCGAGACGATTCACGTCGCGGCCCGAATTCCAACCATGGGCAGGCCAGTGGACAAAGAAGGGCACTCGGTGGCCACCATCGTACTCGCTGCCCTTCTGGGCGCGCATGCCGGCATTGAAAATTTTCGAGCCACTGGAGGTTCCGTTGTCGGTGGTGAAAATAAAGATCGTGTTGTCAGCGATGCCCGCTTCAGCGACGGCCGCACGAAGCTGACCGACGTTGTGGTCGATGTTGGCGATCATGCCGAGAAAGTTGGCCAGTCCCTGGGGTTGGTCGGAATACGGGGCACTCCACTCCGGCGGGCAGTGCATGGGACCATGGGGCGCATTGGTGGCGATGTAGGCGAAGAAGGGCTCCTCCTTCTTCGCCTGCGCTTGGATCCACTCGGTGGCCTGGGCGAAGAACACATCGGTGCAGAAGCCCTTGGCGGGTTCGATCTTGCCATTGTGGTGGTAGGAACCGTCAAAGTAGGCGTTGTCCCAGTAGTCCGGCGTCTGGCCCACACCACCGCCGCCGTGGCGATAGACTTCGACGAAGCCCTTGTCCTCGGGGCGGGAGGGGTAGTTGTCGCCCATGTGCCACTTCCCGTACATGGCGGTGGCGTATCCGGCTTTTTGGAAAACTTGCGCCATCGTGACCTCATCCTTCCGCAGGATGGAACGGCCGTTGATCGTGTGCCAAACCCCAGTTCGATTGGAAAAATGCCCGGTCATCAGCGCCGCACGCGTCGGACCGCAGGTCGGGGAAACGTGGTAGTCGGTGAGGCGAACGGACTCCGCATGGAGGGCGTCCAGATTGGGCGTCTTCAGCACCGGATTGCCGTGGCAGGACAGATCGCCGTAGCCTTGGTCATCGGTGATGACGATGATGACGTTGGGTTGGTCAGCCGCGAACAACGGCGCGGTGGCGAGGGCAAGAGTGAGGAGGGCTTGTCGGAACATTGCCTTTGGTAACGTGGCAAAGTCGGCAGAACTTCATGTCAATTGGCTTGGGCTAGAAGCAGGCATGGACGATTCCGCCGCTTTGGCGGCATCCGGCTCCGTTTGTTGCGTCGAGGTTCCCACCGCACTCAATTCGCCCATTCGTTGAAGGTTACGGCTTGGTGATCTCGACCTGATAAAACTTGGTGGTGCCGCTGGCGTCGAGATCGATGATGGACCGTTCGTTGCCGTCGTCGGTTGGGGCACTGCCGCTGGCGAGTGGAGGCCAGGGTCCGGGGTCCAAGGTGTTCGTACTGAGAATGCGGTAGCTGCGACTGCCGAACACGGGGCCAAAGGTGATGCGTTTCTGGGTCGGCTGACCGGGCACGGGCTCGATGCGGTGGGTGAAGCGGGACGCAGGATCTTTGGGATCGAGGTTCGCGGTGAACTCGAACCGATTGTCCTGGCCGTCGTGATCGAAGTCCACGGTTGGCGCGGCGTCGGCGTTCGGTGGTTGGCCGAAATGGAGGGTTTGCCAATCGTCGCCGAGGCCATCTCCGGCGTAGCCACCAAAATTGTCGGGGATGCTGTCCAGCACTGTGACTCCGAGGGTTCCGAAAAGTCCAGCGTGGTCTCCCCGCACGGTGGCGAGGGAGTTTTGATACACGGCACCTGCGGTGGCGAGGCCACCGGCATTGATGCCGGTGAAGGGACCACCCATGACCGACCAAATCACGGAGGTCCGGCTGACGGGGAGCAACGTTTCATCATCCAGCAACTGCGAGGCGTCGAACTGCAGACTGCCTGTTTCGTTCATGGTCGGGGACGCGGCGGTGAGCTGTAGTGCGGCGACATCGTAGAGCTGGCCGATGTAGCCATGTTTCACGGTCGCGGCAGGTGCAGCGACCGTGGATAGGCCGACCACGCCGCCAAGGCTGCCGTCGTGGGTATAGCTCACACTCGTGGTGCGCTGACCTCCGGCATCGGTGGTGTCTGCTGCGACGCTGTAGTCGGTGCTCGACTTGGGGCCAGCGTGGGCGAGTCCAGCACCACAGATCACAGCAAGAGCGAGTCGCCCCACCGTGAAGGCAGAAGAATGATCGGGACAGATTTTCATGGAGATCGCTGCTCGGCGGTTGGATCTACAAAGGTTGGTCTGACTCACAATCCAGGAACCAAGACAGCGCGGAAGCCAAGGTTGTTAAAGGCGTTGCTCGGCGGCAGACTGCGGGTGAAGGCCAAGCGGCATTTGTCGGCTTCGGAGTTCCAGCCGCCACCGCGAACGACGCGATCCGTGCCTGTTTCAGCACCCCGCGGATCGGTTCCTCCTGCATACGGCGTCTGATGCACATCCCAGCACCACTCAATCACGTTCCCCGCCACGTCATACAGGCCATAGCCGTTTGCTGTAAAGCTCCCCACCGGAATCGTGCGGGGGTTGGTTGTGCCCCCGAGTGGGTGGGAGCCATCCGGACCCAAGTCGTAGCTGTAACTGATGGTGTCTCCAGTATAGTTGGCCAAATTCTGATTGACCTTGCTGCCCCACGGAAAGCGCCGTTCGCCTGCCCCGCCACGCGCTGCCTTTTCCCACTCTGCCTCGGTTGGAAGACGGTAGCCGTCCGCCGCCCAATTCGCATACACGGTGACTTCACCGGTTCGATACACCGTTGTGAATGCCGCATCTGTGTAATACACCGGCGTCTTGCCTGCCTGCTCGGAGCGCGCATTGCACCATTTCACACAGTCATACCAGCGCACCATTTGCACGGGATGATCCATTGACTTCCCCGAGCCCGGGTTTGCAAATCCATAGGCCGGGCTCTGATCCAACGCCCAAAGATAGACGGCCTGCCACTGGCTCAGGGTCACTTCAGTCGCATCCATGTAAAATGCCGACACTGTCGTGGCCACCGGATCGGCATCCGTGATGTCGGTGTCCGCAGCAATGGAGTTGCCCATCACGAACGTCCCCGCTGGGATCAGAACCATACCGGGTGGTGGTGCGGAGATGCTCGTGGACGGGATGTTTGTCAGTCCCGATCCATCGCCATGCACCACGCCGGTCAGGTAGGTGTCCGTCTGGGTCACACCGTCGCCGATGCGGATGGTGTTGGACTCACCGGCAATGCCGCGATGGCCGATGACGATGTTGTCGCTCCCTGTGGTGAGGTCCTGTCCGGCGCGCTTGCCCAGAGCGATGTTGTTCTGACCAATGGTAATGTCTGAGAGCGCCAACCAGCCGACGGCGGTGTTGCCCTGTCCTGTGGTGTTGTCCGACAAGGACAAATAGCCAATGGCCGTGTTGGTGCTCGCGGTGGCCTTCTGGAGCGCATAGGTGCCGAACGCCGTGTTCTGGTTGCCCGTGGTGTTGGCCTTGAGAGCCTCAAAACCCACGGCGGTATTGTTGGTCCCACCCGTGTTCGCCGCGAGTGCGCTGCCGCCGAAGGCGGCATTCCTCGTTCCGCTGGTGTTCAGGGTGAGGGCATTCAAGCCCACGACCGTGTTGTCGACACCCGTCGTTGTGAAATTGCCCGCTCCCCCGGCAAAGAAATTCTGCGTGCCAAAGGTGTGCAGCAGCGGATTGCCGTCTTGATTGATGACCCCGGCGTTGACGCCGGTGCTGGGTGGCAGACTCAGAATCCCAGACACCGTGGTGGTTCCACCAAGCGTCAGATCGGCGGCCAGTTGGGTGCTGGTCACACTGGCGGCGGCAAGACCCGTTGCGGTGATCCCCGTCAAGCCGGACCCGTCCCCGTGAATGACACCGGTGAGGAAAGTGTCGGTCTGCGTGCTGCCGATGCGGATGGTGTTGGACTCACCGGCAATGCCGCGATGGCCGATGGCAATGTTGTTGCTTCCCGTGGTGAGGTCCTGGCCAGCTCTCTTGCCCAGAGCGATGTTGTCTCCACCCGTGGTGTTGTTAGAGAGCGCCAGCCAACCGATGGCGGTATTGCCGGGTCCCGTGGTGTTGTCCAACAGAGACAAGTAACCGAAGGCGGTACTGTAGCTCGCATTTGAGTGGCTGAGGGAATAAGTTCCAAAAGCCGTGTTCTGATCACCCGTGGTGTTGGCCTTGAGAGCCTCAAAGCCGACGGCGGTATTGTTGGTCCCATCCGTGTTCGCCGCGAGTGCACTGTTCCCGAAGGCGGCGTTCCTCGACCCGCTGGTGTTGAGGGCGAATGCATCCAAGCCCACGCCTGTGTTGTTGGCACCCGTCGTCGTGAAATTGCCCGCTCCACCGGCAAAGAAATTCTGCGTGCCGAAGGTGTGCAGCAGCGGATTGCCGTTCTGGCTGATGACACCCACATCGGCCCCGGAGGTCGGGGGAAGATTCAGCCCACCCGCCGTCAGGGCATAGCCCACCGCCGCGATGCGTTGATCGGGCGTGAGAAGTTGCGAGCCGTTCACGCCATCGTCGAACCAGATCCGCAAATAGACCTGTTCATTGCTGAAGACATTGTTCGGAATCGCGACCATGTTTGCCAGCGTCGTGTCCCCCAGCAGGACGGAGTAGAGTCCCTTGGTGACTGCAAGCGCGACCGCTGAGGTGGGTTCGCTGCCATTGCTGCTGGTCCCGTCGTTGCTCCAGTACGTGGTGCTGCCGTCCGCATTGACGAACGCGAACTTGAACTGGCCGGGCCCGTCGAAGTTGGTGGTGCCGACAGCGACACGGCCCTGATAGTTGAGGAGCTGCGGCACTTGGGCGGGCAGGGTGGTAGCAAGTGCCAGAGTGAGGGCGAGTGCCCGGGCGGTCGTGGAGATCATCGTGTTCCTAGATTCAGGTGAACTTTACTGACTGCTCGATCCGTCCGGATAGCTCATCTTTACATGTGCCACCGTAAGACCAAAACACATCACTCCCAAGCGATGCAATTAAATCGTAGTCTGGTTGGGAACTGCGCGTCAATTCCCAATTCATGTGCCAGCAGCCGCTGCGGTTGGTGAAGCGGCCCGTCATCAGTGCAGAGCGCGAGGGAGCGAAGGTGGGCGAAACGTGGCAGTGGGTCAGTAGAACCCATTGCGCGTGCCAGGCGTCAAGAGAGAGACAAGGGCGAGACCCAGAGTGAAAAGGACGGTTCGCAGCATGCCCAATGGAAACGTTTCCGCAGCCACTGAACCTTTATCCGTCGTTACCAGAAGGTTCTCTGGAAGCTCGACGAAGGCCTCAAACCAGCATCAAGGCCGGACTCTCAAGCAGCTTCTTCACCTCGGCGATGAAAGTCGCTCCAACGGCTCCATCGACAACGCGATGGTCGCCGCTGAGGCCGAGCCACATGCGCTGACCCACCACGATCTCGCCCTTGTCATTGACGACGGGAGTGCTGCGAATCGAGCCAACGGCAAGGATGGCGGCCTGAGGTGGATTCACGATGGCTGAAAACTGATCAACGCCAAAGGCACCGAGGTTGGACACCGTGATGGTGCCTCCATCGAACTCGTCCGGAGACAGCTTCTTGTTCTTTGCTCGGCCCGCCAAATCTTTGACCGCGTTGCTGATCTCCAGCAGCGTCTTCGTATCGGCTTTCTTGATCACTGGAGTGACCAAACCATCGTCGATGGCGATGGCGATGCTGAGTCCGACATGCTTGTACTTCACGATGGCATCCCCATCCCAGGCTGCGTTGATCGCAGGCACGGCCTGGGCACCCCGGATCACGGCCTTGAGAATGAAATCATTCACCGTGTACTTGTTGCCCCCGGTCTTCTCGGAAGTGGCATTCAGGTTTTTGCGGAACTGCATCATCGGCGCGGCATCGACTTCGACCTGGAGGTAGAAGTGCGGGATCTGCGTCTTCGAGGCCAGCAGGCGTTCCGCGATGATGTTGCGCATGTTGCTCGTCGGAACACGCTCGTCATCCGGTCCAACCACGGGGCGAATGGTCGGCACAGAAGAGGCACGACCTCCACCGGATCCTCCGACCGGTGCCGACTCAACGTCATCACGGATGATGCGTCCGCCCGGGCCAGTGCCAGTGACGGTGGTCAGGTCCACACCCCGTTCCTCCGCGACTTTTTTCGCCAAGGGCGACGCCTTGACTCGAACGCCGTTCTTGGCAGCCGCCGAGCGGCGGCGATGACGGGGAGCCGAGGGAAGATTCAATCCCGGGATCGCCTTGGTGTCCTTGCTGTCTCCACCGGAACTCTTCTTGGACTGCTCTGCGTCATTGTCCGCGCCGGCTTTGGCCTTGGCTTCCGCAATGAAGGCATCGACATCGGCGGGCGCTTCTTCGCCCTCCTCCAGAATGATCGCCATCGGGGCGTTGAGGGGAACTTTTTCACCCGCCTGAACAAGCAGCTTCAGCACCTTGCCATCAAAGAAGCTCTGCATCTCCATGGTGGCCTTGTCGGTCTCAACGTCGGCAATGGATTGTCCGCCTGTGACGGTGTCTCCCTCAGCGATGGACCATTTGGCGAGGGTACCCTCGGTCATGGTGTCACTCAGTTTGGGCATTTCGATGATCTTGGGCATGGCGGCGGAAAAGGGGGATGAAATCTCGGAAAGGGACGGGGAAGAATCAAAAACGACCGGAAGGCGATTTAGCAAATACTCAGGGCCTTGGCGATGACGACTTCTGGGGTCGGCAACTGGATCTCTTCAAGCGGCGGACTGTAGATGGCCGGTGAGTCAAGCGAGTTGATGCGGAGAACGGGCGCGTCCAGTTCGTCAAAAATCTGGCTCTGGATCATGTAGGCGATCTGAGCTCCGACCCCGCAGAACGGCTTGCCCTCCTCGACATAAATCGCCCGGTGAGTCTTGGTGACGGAATCGAGAATGGTATCTTCATCCAACGGGCGGATGGAACGGAGATCAACGACTTCAGCGCTGATGCCGTGCTCGTCTTCGAGTTGCTCGGCCGCCTTGAGGCAGGTGATTACGGCGCGGCCGTGGGCGATGAGGGAGATGTCCGTGCCCTCGCGCTTCACGTCGGCGACGCCGAGCGGAATGACAAGCTCACCATCGGGCAGTTCATCATTGGATGGCACGTCCCACTCTTCACCATACAGCTTCGTGCTCTCCATGAACATGACCGGATCATTGTCACGAATGGCGGCCTTCATCAGACCCTTCACGTCGTAGGCATTGGACGGGACCACGCATTTCATGCCGGGAAAGTTGGCCATGATGTTCTCGGGCGTGTGGCTGTGGGTGGCACCCACACCCGTGCCGCCATTGGCCGGACCACGGACCACGACCGGACAGTTGATGCGCCCGCCGCTCATGTAACGCACCATGGCCGCATTGTTCACAATTTGGTCCCAAGCCACGGTGTAAAAGCTCCAGAACATCAGCTCCATCACCGGACGCACACCCAGCATGGATGCCCCAACGCCCATCCCAATGAATCCAGACTCGGAAATGGGCGTGTCGACGACCCGCTTGTCTCCCCACTTTTCCCAGAGGCCCTGGGTCACTTTGTAGGCTCCGTTGTATTGGGCCACTTCCTCCCCGAGGATGACCACCATCTCGTCGCGTGCGAGTTCTTCGTCCAGGGCTTCACGGAGGGCGTCTCGATAAGTGATTCTGCGGGGCATAAGTTTGGTAGAGTAAGTCCGTGTGTCAGGCACCGGTGTCAAGGACCGGCCTCAGTCCATTGAAAGGACGCCGCCCGACCCACTCTTGGTTTCAGCAATTCAACGACCAATCCCCCTCGAATTGGGCTTTCTGTGCCAAAAATGACCGAATTTGTTAATAATCCTAAAATACCCAGCATTTAAGGATTGACCCCTGCAGCGAACTTTGGTTGAACGAGATGCGACTGTTTTGTAAACCGCAACCCAATCTCCACCATCTGCGCCGCAACAAAGTTTTCACATGAGCCCGCCAATTTGGCCAAGAAGTTGCTTCAAATAGTTGTAGATCACACCCAAGACATACCGCATACTGCGAACCCTCGATTTTTTCGCAGGGAACACAAGAAACAGACTTTTCGACCGTAAACAACACAATGGAACTCGACGGAGGCATCAAAATCTACCTTCGGGAGATCGGGAAAACCGATCTTCTGACGCCTGATCAGGAGGTGGAACTAGCCGAACGCATCAAGCGGGGTGACCCTGAGGCACGCTCGCACATGATCCGCGCCAATCTTCGCCTCGTGGTGAAGATTGCCCAGGATTACGCCAATTATGGCCTTCCACTGCTCGACCTGATTTCGGAAGGCAACATCGGTCTCATGAAGGCCGTGGAACGATTCGACCCCAATAAAGGGGGTAAACTCTCGACCTACGCCGCATGGTGGATCAAACAGTCCATCAAGCGCGCCTTGGCGAACCAGTCCAAAACTATCCGGCTGCCCGTCCACATGGTGGACAAAATCAGCAAGATGCGCCGCGTGGCCATGTCCATGTCGGAAGAATTGGGCCGTGAACCCACCGACGACGAGCTTTCCGAGGAAATCGGGATTGATCGTGCCAAGCTCTCGCAGCTCAAAGTCGCTTCGATGCGCCCAGCCTCGCTGGACGCGCCGATCAGCGATGATGACAACACCGAGTTCGGCGAAATCGTGGGTGACGAGAACGCGCAGACGCCTTTCGATCTGCTCAGCCACAAGAACATGCACGGCCAGCTTGATGGTCTGCTCACGGTTCTGGACGAGCGCGAACGGAAGATCATCGACGCCCGTTTCGGCTTGATGGGGCAGAAACCCCGGACGCTGGAAGAAGTGGGTCAGGAGTTTGGCGTCACGCGTGAGCGGATTCGTCAGCTTCAGAACATCGCGCTTCGCAAACTTCGCCGCGCCCTGCAGAAGAAAGAGGATCCGATTCCAAAGGCCCTCCGCAACGCAGGTGGCAAGAAGCGGAAGAAGAAGGCCGCTCCGGTCATCGACGACGATGGTGACGAGTAGGACCTGACTCGACCTCAGCCTTCCCGGCATCTCAGATCTTCGATTGTCCTTGTCCTCACCCCTGAGGTGGGAACAATCGGCTCATGGTCACGCGATTCATCAGGGTCTCATTCTGCATCGGAGCAGCGTTCTCGTTGTCCGTTGTCCCCGTGCAGGCCGCACCGCCAACCCGTGGCGACGGACAACTCGGAGCTCCTCTGGAGTGGGTGTCCGTGCCCAACGATCCCTCGGGTTCAGTCCATCTCATCCAGCGCAGCCGGGACGGCCGTCTCATTCTCACGCCCAACGAAGCGTTTTTCCCCAAGCTGGAACTCGCCAACACCGGGAAAGGCACGGTACCCGACATCAACGCCCTCAATGGAGGCAACAGTTTCGCGGCGATCGAGAAATGGGATCCCGGTGACGTCGCCGAGTGGGGACTCTGGTTCGAGCAGGCGGGCGAGATCGAGGTGAAGACCCGGATTCTCGGCAGTGGGCACACCTTTACGTTGCACCTTGGCGACCAATCCGCACCTGCATCAGACTCTGTCAGGATGAGTGTCCCGGCAGCGGGACGACAGTCACTGACCCTCGTGTGTGAGTCGGGCGGAAAAGGGTGCTCGTTCGAGCAGATCGAGATTTCGGGGCCCGCAGCTCTAAACGCAGCGGTTTTGCGCAAGCGCTGGCGCCCCGCCGCAGCCCACACCAAATTCGAGAGTTCCCAATCTCCCGACAAGGTCCGTCTCTGGGTCATGGAGATGGACGCTGTTCCGGGCTCGCTCGATTTTTACTGCCCCATCACGACCCCCTTCGGTTACTACGGCCCCACGTGGAAGGCCGACGGCACGGTGAACTCGAGCTTCAACTTCTCGCTGTGGTCCTTCCAGCGCGGGGCCGAAGAGCCTCCTGTCGAACAGCTGTCCCACCTCCTCGCCATCGGCAATCCCGATGCCAGCTTCAGCGGATTCGATCACGAAGGCACCGGTGTGAAGATTCGTGACTGGGAGCCATTGGAAGGCCGCCAGGGACAGCGCCAAGCCCTCGCGCTTCGAGTCGAGTCCGGTCCCGTCTATGACACCTACTTCAGCTACTTTTACGCGACCGATGAGCAACGCTGGCGCTTGTTCGGCGTGGGGAACAAATGGAACAAGGGCAAGCCGCTCGACAACCTTTGGGTCGGTAGTTTTGTCGAGGTGCCGGGGCCGCCGCCTGTTCAGCGCACCGGACCCTATGAGCGCCGCATGCGCTATCGCGGCTGGGTGATGGACGACGCATCCAAGTGGCACCCGTTGGATCGGATGCAAACCGGCAATGTCGACAGAGAAACAGGCCTCACCCACACCCATCGAGGCGTTACTGAGAACGGATGGTTTTTCCTCGAAACCGGCGGCTGGAACTTCCGCCCCGCACCCAAGACGCCCTTCATCGAACTCGGGGAACCTCCCGACGCCCCTGCATTCCTGGGCCAGGACGCTATCGACTTCCTAACGTCCGTGCCGAGTGAGATCAAAGCGACCCAACTCGAACGCGCCCAAGACAAGGCCCGCGTGACTTTCTCCATCCGTCACTTGGGCGAAAACGCTTCCGCAACGTTGTATTGGGGCTCCACAGAAGGTCTCACACTCGCTAAACAATGGCCGAACCAAACGCCCGTTACCGAACTGAAGGAGGGCGAGAACCAGTTCGTTTGGAATGGGGTGCCGGAAGGGGAGCCGCTCCACGTCCGGCTTCTTCTCAAGAATCACGAGGGGCAGTTTTGGACCCACCGCACGATCCAAGCCGATTGACGATCCCCTGAAACCTTCGCCTCTGGGATTCGTTCTCATTCGACCGCCATGAGAACCTTCCTCTCCCTCTGCATCGCTCTCGCGCTGAGCACCCTTGCTCACTCCAAGCCGCTCAACCTCCTGATCGTGACGGTCGACGACATGAGCTGCGACTCGATGGGAGTCTACGGATGCCCGGTTCCAGATACCAGTCCGCGGATGGATCGCCTCGCGGCGGAGAGTTTTCGCTTTCAGCACGCCCACGTCGTCGTCGGTAACTGCATGCCTTCCAGAAACGTCATGTGGTCCGGGCGCTACCCGCACAACAATGGCGTCGAGGGATTCTATCAAGTGCCGGACGCCACCCATCCCCATCTCGTCGATCTGATGCAAAAGGCGGGCTACTTCACCGCGATTCGCGGCAAAGTGAGTCACTCGACGCCCTACCATCCCTACCACTGGGATCTCGATCTCGACACCTTGCCCGACGGATCCAAGGCGCACATCAAGGACGCCGAGAGCTACGGCACCTCCACGCAAATGGGCATCGCCGCCGCCAAAGCTGCGGGGAAACCTTTCTGCGTGATGATCAACATTTCAGATCCCCACAAGCCTTTCTACGCCGAGGGAAAGGGCGGCATGACCGTTCCAGACGAACACGTCCCCAGCCGGGTTTTCACGCCCGAGGAGATGGTGGTCCCCGGATTCCTTTTCGACGATCCCGTCGTCCGGAAGGAACTCTCCCACTACTACTCCTCGGTCCGCCGTGCTGATGACTGCCTCGGCCGCGTGCTCGACGTGCTGGAGGCCTCCGGTGAAAAAGACAACACCGCGATCCTTTTCCTTTCCGACCACGGCATGCCCCTGCCCTTCGCCAAAACCCAGGTCTATCACCACAGCACCAACACACCCCTCATGGTCCGCTGGCCGGGCGTCACAAAGGCCGGTGCCGTGGATGAGCAGCACATGGTGTCCGCCGTGGACATCATGCCCACCCTTCTGGACATCCTCGAACTGCCCCACCCCGAAGGCTTCGATGGACGTTCCTTTGCACCGATTTTGAAAGGCGAGAGCCAAGAAAATCGCGACTTCGTCATCAAGGAGTACAACGAAAATGCAGGGGCCTCTCGCGACCCCATGCGCGCGATCCAAACCAAGGACATGCTCTACATCTTCAACCCTTGGTCGAATGGCGAGCGAGTCTTCGCCACGGCCACCAGCGGCACATCGACCTACAAGCGCATGGCGGAACTCGCCAAGGAGGACTCCGTCATCGAAGCTCGCCACGACCTGTATCAGCACCGCGTTGTTGAAGAACTCTATCAAACCAGCAACGACGCCGATTGTCTTCACAACCTCATCAACGATCCAGGTAGCAAAGACACCCTCGCCGACCTCCAAGCCAAGCTGGAACAGTGGATGACCGACACCCACGACCACTGCCTGACGACTTTTCAAAAGCGTGACGATCCAGCGGCCATGGAAGCCTATGTGCTTGCCAAGGAAGCCGAGTCCGCTGAGCGCCGGGCTTCAAAAAGCAAGGGGAAGGGCGCCAGAAAGACCCAAGCCAAACGCAAAAACCTTCTCAACTGGACCCTTCCAGAAGGCATGCCCCAGCCAGGAAAGACGGTGGGGATCGATATCCAGCACAAGCTGACGGACGATCTCGGCGAGCAACTCCTGCACGTCACGCTGAAACAAGGCTCCAAGGGGAATCGGGTGGATCGAAAGGTCCTCACCATTCAGGGCAAGGGCACCGCGCACGTTGAGTTCACACTGCCCGAATCGATCACGGACGATCAGATTCAATTCGCTGCCTTCGTCGGTCCCGAGTTTTCGGAGAACCTTCAAATCATCCAGAGCGATCCCATCGCCACTTCCAAGGCAGAGTAACGCAACCCGCGAATCGCTTTATGAAACGTCTCCTCTTCACTCTGCTCGCGCTCAGTGCTCCTCTCTTCGCGGCCTCCCAACCCAACATCATCCTCGTCTTCGCCGACGACCTCGGGTGGAAGGACGTCGGCTACCAAGGCAGCCGTTTTTGCGAAACGCCCCATCTCGACGCTCTCGCGAAGGGAGGCATGGTTTTCTCCAATGCCTACGCCGCCGCCGGAAACTGCGCCCCCAGCCGCGCCTGCCTCCTCTCCGGCACCTACACCCCGCGTCACCATGTCTATGCCGTCGGCAGCACGGATCGCGGCAACAAGGCCCAGCACCGGCTGATCCCCATCCCGAACAAGGGGGGGCTCGCCGAGGAGAACATCACGATGGCGGATGCGCTGAAAGCGGCGGGTTACGCCACCGGCCACGTTGGCAAGTGGCACCTCGACGGTCCCGGCGGTGCCAAACCCAGCGTCCAGGGTTTCGACCTGACCTTTGATTCCTTCGGCGAAGGCAAGCTCAAGGAAGGCTCCGAGGGCAACAAGGCCGGACCGCCCGACGATCCCAAAGGCGTCTTCACGCTGACGCGGAAGGCGCTGGAGTTCATCGAGGCCAACAAGGAAGGCCCCTTCTTCTGCTACCTCGCCCACCACGCCATTCACAGCCCGTTGCAAGGCAGCCAGAAAACACTCGACTACTTCGCCCAAAAGCATCCCGAACTCTCGAAGGGCGATCTCATGTATGCCGCATGCACCTACGACTTCGATGCCAGTGTCGGGATGCTCGTCGAAGGCCTGAAGAAACTCGGCGTTGAGGAGAACACGCTCCTTGTCTTCACCAGCGACAACGGCGCCACCCAGCAGTCCCCCCAGGAACCCCTGCGCGGCAGCAAGGGCGGCTACTATGAGGGTGGGATTCGCGAGCCCTTCATCGTCCGCTGGCCCGGCGTTGTGAAGCCCGGCTCCACGTGCGACGTGCCCGTCATCAATGTCGATCTCTTCCCCACCTTCCTCGCCGCTGCCGGTGCCACCACTGACAAGGTGCTCGATGGCGAAAGTCTCCTGCCGCTGCTCAAGGGCGAAGGCGAGTTGGAGCGCCAAGCCATCTTCTGGCATTTCCCAGGCTACCTCGACCGGCCCGTCATCCGTGGTCGTGACCTCGACATGAAGACCGGCTTTCGCAGTCGCCCGGTCAGCGTGATTCGCAAGGGCGATTGGAAACTCCACCTCTTCCTTGAAGAATGGCAACTCGACGGCGGGCGCGAAAAACTCGACACCAACCACGCCACCGAGCTCTACAACCTCAAGAACGACAATGGCGAGCGCACCGACCTCGCGACGACGAATCCGGAAAAGCGCGACGAACTCCTCAACGATCTCCTCGCCTGGCACAAGGCCGCCGACGCCCTGCTACCCACCGAACCCAATCCCAAGTACGATCCCACTGCGCCTCTGAAAAAAGGCAAAGGCGAGGGAAAGAAGAAAAAGAAGTGACCTACACGCCGGATCCTTCAACAATCCAAAATCGATATTCAGCAATCGCCATTCCCACGCCACCCATGAAACGCCTCCTCACGCTCCTTTCGTCATTCGTCATTCTGCAGTCGTCATTCAGCCACGCCGCCACCCAGCCCAACATCGTCGTCTTCCTCATCGATGACATGGGCGTCATGGACACCTCCGTCCCTTTCATGACCGACGCGGACGGACAGCCCAAGCGCTACCCGCTCAATGACCACTACCGCACCCCCGGCATGGAGCGTCTCGCCGCCCAAGGCATCCGCTTCAACCAGTTCTACGCCATGAGCGTCTGTTCACCCACACGGAACTCCATCATGACCGGCCAAAACGCCGCCCGTCACGGCTCCACCAACTGGATCAATCCCGAGACCAACAACGCCGGACCCCAAGGCGCGCCCGATTGGAACTGGGAAGGCCTCAAGCCCGGCGATGTGACCCTCCCCGGCGTCCTCCGCAGCAACGGCTACCACACCATCCACGTCGGCAAAGGCCACTTTGGTGCCCGCGACTTCCCCGGTGCGGATCCCGCCAACCTCGGCTTCGATGTCAACATCGCCGGAGCCTCCTTTGGCGCTCCCGGCAGCTACTACGCGGAGAAAAACTACGGCGGACTCGGCAAGAAAGCCCGCCACGCCGTCCCCGGCCTCGAAAAGTACCACGGCAGCGACACCTTCTTGACCGAAGCCCTCACCCTTGAAGCCAATGCCGAACTGAAAAACACCGTCGCTTCCGGCAAACCCTTCTACCTCTACTTCGCCCACTACGCGGTCCACGCGCCCTTCGATTCCGACCCGCGCTTTGCCGACCATTACAAGGACTCCGGCAAGCCCGCCTCCGCCCAGGCCTTTGCCACGCTGATCGAGGGCATGGACAAGTCTCTCAACGACCTGCTCGACCAACTCAATGAGCTCGGCGTCGCCGAAGACACCCTCATCTTCTTCCTCGGTGACAACGGCTCCGACGCCCCTCTCGGAGACCAGCACGTCGTTGCCTGCGCCGCCCCGCTGCGCGGAAAGAAGGGCGCCCACTACGAGGGCGGCATGCGCGTCCCCTTCATCGCCGCCTGGGCGAAGCCAAACCCGGAAAACGAGTTTCAAAAGGCCCTACCCATTCCCGCCGGTGTCATTCAACCCCAAGTCGCCAACGTCACGGACATCTTCCCCACCGTGCTCAACGTCACCCACACGGACACCCCTGAGGATTACATCGTCGATGGCCGTCTCCTGAACACCCTGCTCACCGGAAAGGCCGACCCCTCCCGGCCCGAGCAGTTCCTCATGCACTACCCGCACGCACCGCATCGCAGCAACTACTTCACCGTCTGGCGCGATGGTGACTGGAAAGTCATCCACCACTACCTCCCCGACGTGCCCACCCATGGCAATTTCATCCAGTCCGACGGAGCCCACTATCAGCTCTTCAACCTGAAAGACGATCCCTTCGAGCAAAACGACCTCGCCTCCAAAAATCCCGAGCAGCTCAAAAAGATGATGCAGGGTCTCATCGAGCAAACCGAAGCCCACCACGCCCGCTACCCCGTCGCCGAAGATGGCACCACCCGCCTCAAGCCCGCGCTTCCTTGAGTCAAAACGCTGGTCAACCATCGCCTCCGGCCCTTTTCTTGCACAAAGAGGAAGGTCACCGCGCACCGGAACTCGATCACTCGACCTCGTATTACCACATTCGATGAGCAGCCCGAACGTCAGAACTGAGCGACAGCCGCCGACGGGGACGGTGGGGCGCACAAGGTGCTCCCGAACTACGGCCCGGCATCATGCGGAAAAGCGGGGCGGCTGTTCGCTCCAGTGATTTTGTTCTGCATCTTCTCAGTATGGCCGGAGGTTTAGTTCAGCGTGTTGATGTTGTTCTCAGGCTTCGTGTAGTCGATGAACACCGTCGGGTCGGTGCCGTTCAGATACTCTTCGACGTTGGTGTAGCCGTCTTTGTCCTTGTCCTGCGGTCCGTCGGACGCGTCGTTTGGATTCAGACCGTGTTTTTTCTCCCATTCATCCGGCATTCCGTCGCCATCGCTGTCAGGGGACACGGGCAGGCTATTGAGTTCCGGCCAACCGCCCACGTCCGCCGGAGAGTCAATAATGCCGGTCTTCTTGGAAATATCGGAGACGCGGGCATTTTTTTTGTAGGTTTCTCCTTCGTGAGTCGCGAAGCCGCCACGGACTTCGCCCACAATCCGAGTATCGATGCTATCGCGCTTGGGAAGGGAAGCTCCCGCCTTCTCCAGCACGGCGCTATAGGCTTCCTGCGCGGCTTGCTGGTTGATTTGCAGTGCGGGCCACGGCTGGTCGAGCTTGAGGGCCGCCAAAGCAGCCTCACCCCCTTCAGCCTGCACGCCGCCATTCCAGTTGTCGGCGGTAACGGCCTCGTTGCCCTCCACTACATTGGCGGCCACATACCATTTGCCGAAATCCTCGATTCCCTTCCGTGAGGACGGGTTGACGATCCGGTGCCTCATATCACCCGGGGCGGTTGCCGGCCCCGGTTTGTAGTAGTTCGCGACCATGTTGATGGTCGTTGGGTTGACTTGAGGGGTGTTTGTGTCTGGCCGGTCACCCTTCTCACCACCATAGGTGCTGTTGCCACCCCAGTTGTAAACGACGTTGTTGCGATAGTCATTGAAGCCACAAGCCGACGCCCACCGGGGATTGCGGCTGGAGTGGTGCGCGATCAGGTTGTGATGATAGGTATTGTAGTTGCCGCCCCAGATGCCGCCAAATCCATGCGCACCCTTGACGTGACCCGCGTTATACAGGCTTTCGGTGATCATGCACCACTGCACCGTCAGATTCTCGCAGTGATAGATCGACATCGTCTCGTCGATGCTCCAACTCGCCGACACGTGATCCACGATGACATTCTTCTGCCCCCGACCGCCGACGGAATCGTAGTCGTTCCCGGATGCCTGACCCATTCTCACCCGCAAATAGCGGACGATGACTTCGCTGGCATCGATGCTCAGGGGATAATCCTTGAAGCAGATGCCGTCTCCGGGCGCGGTTTGCCCGGCGATGGTGATGTAAGGATTGCTGATCTTCAGAGGGCTTTTGAGCGTGATGGTGCCCGACACGCTAAACACCACGATACGCGGCCCCTTGCTCGTGCAGGCCTCGCGCAAGGTGCCCGGCCCTGAGTCGTTCAGGTTCGTTACGGCAATCACCTTGCCACCACGTCCTCCAGTCGCCACTGAGCCGTAACCTTCGGCGCCAGGGAACGCCGGCACTTTCGCGGGTGAGGCATCAGACGGGGTGAGCGCCATGGCGCCAACGAGGGAAAAAAGCCCCAACATCCAGGTTTTCTTGAGGTGCAGAGTCATAGTCTTGGGCGCAGTTGGGCGCCGGCATGATTTTGCAGAACGTCAGAGTCTAGCCAATCCACACCGGAAGGCGCCAGCTCGAAACAGAGTTAAGT
Organism: uncultured Verrucomicrobiales bacterium; assembly: GCA_963976915.1. Lineage (GTDB taxonomy): Bacteria > Verrucomicrobiota > Verrucomicrobiia > Verrucomicrobiales > Verrucomicrobiaceae > CAXBNA01. The sequence goes on along the minus strand of CAXBNA010000014.1, from coordinate 742 downwards.
GTGGAAGATAACAGAATCATGTCGACTCAGAGCGGGTGTGGATTGGCTACGACGCTTTGTTAGCCGCGTCGCATGCACGGCGCCTTTTGGAAAAGCGGACAACTATCGCCACGATAGCGACCAGCAGAAGGACAAACGTAATGTCTGCAATGATCTCCGGAGTGCCGTTTCTCTTTGGAGCTTGAATCTGAGAATTGGTTGAAAATTTGATGGAGTCTTGAAGGATGCCTACCTCAGAGTATTCGCGCGGATCGACACCAAAACCCGAAATCTCAATAACAATACCTGTCTCATGGCCAATGATAAACCTCTGGATTGAGTGCACATCTAAGCCCTGAAGCGAATATTTGTGTTCAAGCAATTTCCCATTCAATCCATTAAGTTCGAAATTTTCATCTCGAATTAGACTCGATCCCAAAGTCTCTACGACGCGATTCCGCATTCGATCCAACGATTCGCTGTCGGGAATACTCGTGTCGAGAGGAACAATGCTTACGGCAAGATAAATGTTTTCGTCTGGGGACGAGTATGTCGCTTTGTTTGTTTCCTGAACCGTTTCCTGCTGTTTCCAATCCTCAGGTAACTCAAAAGTCAATCCAGTTTCAGAATCTTTCCAAATCTCTCCGCCGATGGTAGGAGCAAGCGACAGGGCAAAGGTAATAATGGTTGCGAGAGTTTTCATCGGCTAGACCCTATGGCTGCCCGGAATGCCGAGCAAACCGTTTGAGGTCGATGTTGGGTT